>CAJMOH010000005.1 GCA_905215055.1 uncultured bacterium | reverse complement strand
TGGAGGGGAAACCGGACTGGCTGCCCGGCTTCCCTGTCCAAATTTATTGTAATAGAGGAGTAAAAATCCAGGGAATCATCGCCACCGGTGGGCAGAAGATTCATTTGCTGGGTCATCTCAGCGAAATTTACCCACACAGGCTCAATCTCCGCATGGGCCTTCTCCCGCAGAATCTCATTGATAGCGTCCATTACCTCTGCCTGCTTGGAACGGGGTTCACCAGTATTGCTGATGATGTTGAACCGCAGCACGGGATAGTCCTCATCCTCTGTGGCGGTCTTGCTGGCCTCGGCGCTGATGTGTCCAGAGCTGCCGTTGTCTGAGGTGGAACTTGTCTCTTGGCCACCGCACCCCACGCAAGCGAGGAGTATCATCAGGGCCAACATAAGGGAAATGCATCGTTTCATGGAAATGCCTCCTTTATTTTATTTACAAGAGCCGCTGGTGGGCTCCTGAGTATACGAAGTGGATGGGAGTTCTCACCCCTTCACAGAGCCCAACGTGATACCCTTTACAAAGGACTTCTGGAAGAAGGGGTAGATTGCCAGCACAGGGATTACAGCAACCACTGCCAACGCCATGCGAATCCCAATGGTGGGCACTTGGTCCAAGTCTACATTCACGCCTTGGGCCAGCTGTTCTTGCAGGCCCGTAGCTGTGTCCATAATCCGTTTCAAGTAGTTCTGAATCCCGTGCAAATCAATGCGCTGCTGGATATAATAAATGCCGTTTGTCCAATTGTTCCAGTAGGCGATGAAGGTCATCAAGGCCAGGGTGCCCAGAATGGGCTTGCTCACTGGCAGCACAATAGAGGCCAGGCACCGGAACTCCCCCGCACCGTCAATACGGGCCGCCTCCAGAATTTCGTCGGAGATGTTGGAGTTAATGTAGGTGCGCATCATAATGGTGTTAAAGGCGTTGAACAACAGAGTGGGCACAATCATTCCAGCCAGGGTGTCTTTAATGTGGAAAAGCTGAGTGTACACCAGATATGTGGGCACCAGCCCCCCGTTAAAGAGCATGGTAATGAACAGGAAGATTGACAGGGCCCGCCGGCCTGGAAGATCCCTGCGAGAAAGAGGATAGGCAAACAAAGTAGTCATTACCAAACTGCTGACCACGCCGATCACTGCAATCACGACGCTCATTAGATAGGCGCGCAGCACGCCGTCCCTTACCGTCCACAAAAAGCGGTATGTCTCCAAAGAAAGCTCCTGGGGAATCAACGCATAGCCCTTGGTAAGCAGGTCGTTCTCAGGAGTAAAGGAACTTGCCACCAGGAGCCAGAAAGGAACGATGCAAGTGATGACAAGAAATCCCATCACCACATAGGCGCCTATGGCAAAGCCCTTGCTTTTTGTAATCATAACTGTTTCATCTCCTTGTCAAATCAATGCACTCTCTTTATCCAGCTTGCTGACCACCGCATTTGTGACCATCACAAGCACAAAGCCTAAAACAGACTGCAGGAAGCCAGCCGCTGAACTGCGGCCAATGCTGTTTTGCTCCAGAAGAGCCCGGTACACAAAGGTGTCAATCGTCTGGGTAGTGTCTATCAACATGCCGCTGTGCATGGGCACCTGATAGAACAGACCGAAATCGGAGAAGCAGATGCGCCCCACTGCTAGGATAACCATGATGATGATGGTCTTTTTCATGTAGGGCAGGGTGACATTTAAGATTTGCCGCCAAACCCCAGCGCCGTCCACCACTGCAGCCTCGTAAAGGGTTCTGTCGACGCCAATAAGGGTGGAATAATAAAGTATGGATGTGTAGCCAAAAGTCATCCAGATGTGTACCACTGTGAGGATGACAGGCCACGGGCCGGGATCGTTGTACCACTCTACCCCTTCTATTCCCAGGGGGGCCAAAATGGAGTTGTTCACAAAGCCATTGCTGGGGCTTAAAAAGGCAAACACAATGTAGGTAACAATCACTGTGGAAAGCAGATACGGAACCAAGATGATGACCTGGGACAGGTTCCTAAAGAACTGATTCTTCACAGTATCCAAGGCAATGGCAACCATCAGGCCAAAGGCATTTCCAAGCACAATAAAAGCCACATTGTATAAAATGGTGTTACGAAACATGATAAAGGCATCTTTTGTTGTAAAGAGAAAGGTGAAGTTGTTAAAACCTACCCAGGGGCTATTAAAGATTCCCATGGCGTAGTTGACCTTTTTAAAGGCGATGGCCAAACCCGCCATAGGCAGATAGTTGTTGATAACGAGGTACAACGCACCGGGGATGAGCATGACGTAAAGGGGCCAGTAGCTCTTTAGCTTCACCCATTGGGACCGTTTATGCGAATGGATTGTTTTTTCCACAGAGAGCCCTCCTTCTTTGTTACTGTCGCTATTATAGCAAGCGTCTTGTCCGCTAAACTACCAAATATCTGTGTAACAATATTGGTTTTCTGATATAGTTGCACAACTCCCGGGGTCCTCGCCTTGATTTTCCCACACACCAGTGATAAAATAACCCTGAAATCTGCAAACTTCTCTTATTATTTTCTTGTTTGGAGAAAAAATATGGCAAAAAAAACGTCTGTAAAAAAGCTATTTAAGCTATCCTTTGGGGTAACCATATCTCTTTTGGTTATTGCCGCCCTGTTTAACTGTGGTTATTCGGTGCGCAGCTTTGCCGCACAATCTTTAGAGTACGCCGCTTCCTCACTAAAAAAATACACGGCCTCTTTTACAGAAGACCTGGAGGACTTACAGGAATTTAATAACCGCTTGGCCTACTCCAACCCCAGTTTCCAACTCCTGTCCTTAGAAGGATATTCCGATTCCAAGCGATTGGTAGAGTTATATAACCTGCGGCAGTTAATGGCCTCCCACACAGCCTCTTATGGCGTAACCATGATGTACGACAGCGAGGAAGACGTAGCCTACTTCTCTGTGGGTGACCGAATCCCCCAGGGGACCGGCGAAGCGCACAACTTATATAATTTTCTTCACCAGCTTGGTAAGGAGCCGGAACGTTTTGGCATGGAGAAGTATGGTCAGTGGTTCGTGGCTGAAAACCAGGGCGACCCGTATTTTATATTGGCCACTGACAATCGACGTTCCACTTTGTTCTCCTGCATTAACTTAAGGGCCTATGTGGAAAAGACCCCTGTTCCCCTCTTTTCTCCGGAGGACAGCGCCCTTGTGTTCACGTCCCAACGTGAGCTGCTGGGGGAAGGCAAGATGGGAGCTCTGGGCCTCTCCCCAGGATCTCTGGCGGATGTCCCGCAAACCATCCAAGGAAGCTTATTGGAGGGATACTTTTGCTGCACGGTGTTCCTAGAGGACTACGTCCTGGGATTCGCCGCTGTCACCCCGGTCTCTGCCCTGGTGGAGCGAGTGCTGCCTCAGATTCTCTTTGCCGGGCTTGCCATTGTGGTGGTGTTAATCATTCTCTTTGCTGTCTATAAGCTGCTGGGCCACATTCTTGTTTTGCCTCTGCAGGAGATTGCCGCTATGTCCCAACAGTTGAAACAAGCCCAAGAGCCGGAAAGTGTTCCTCTGCCCAGCGACCGGTATCAGGAGTTTTCAGAGATTAAGGCAGCTTTGCGCAATATGCGGGATGACATTGTGGCACTGGAAATGGAAAAGCAGCGTAAGGAATCGGAAAAGGAGCACGCCATGCTCCAATATTTTCAGTTGCAAACCAGGTCGCACTTTTTCCTCAACTGCCTGAAGAGTTTGTACAGCATGCTGGAAAATGGGGAACTGGGCCGCATGAAGAACATGATTTTGGGCTTCTCCAACCATTTGCGCTATATCTTCCACGACACCATGTCTCTAGTGCCTCTTTCGGAAGAGTTGAAAGAGGTAAACGACTACCAGCGAATCCTCCTGCTAGACTCCTCCCGTATCTTCTTCATACAGCAAGAGGTGCCGGCGCAGTTCCTCTCCTGCAAAGTGCCGCCCCTTGTCATTCAGACGTTTTTGGAGAACACCTTTAAATACAATAGCAATCGAAGCGGCGTTCCCCTTTCCTTCCACATCCAGGTGGGAAAGATTGAGGATGAAAAGGGAACCTACCTTCAGATTCGTTGTTATGACAACGGCCAGGGATATAGTCCCAATGTGCTGGAAAAGATCAACGGGGAACTAGACAGCGCTTTCGACCAGACCAATGTAGGCATTAACAACCTGCGGCGGCGCCTGTCAATTCTCTTTCACAGCGACTTTCAAACGGCCTTTTACAATCTGCCCCAAGGCGGGGCATGTTCCGTTATCTTCATTCCTATTATCCAATGAAAGGCAAGCGCTATGAACATTCTGATTGTAGACGACCAGCTCAGCGTCATCCACGGGCTGCTTTCCGGCATTCACTTTAAAGATTTGGGATTTACCTCGGTGGATACCGCCACCAGTACCGCCCAAGCATTGGAGATTTTGGAAAGGAAACCCATCCATGTTCTGATGACAGATATTGAAATGCCTGGCCCCAACGGGTTAGAGCTGAATTCCATCGTCCAGAAGAAGTACCCGGATACACTACGCATTGTCCTCACCTCTCATGCGGTATTCTCCTACGCCCAAACCAGCGTAAAACTGGGCTGTTTTGATTACATTGTGCAGCCCGCCCCCTTCGAAGAGATTGAGGCTGTTCTTCACAGGGCAGTGGACGCGGTACGGGTACACCACAACAACCGGCGGATTCGTCAGTATGGAAGTCTCTTTAAAAACCACGAGAGTGAGTTTCTAAACGCCATCATTCTCAAACTGTATTCAAACGACCCAGAAGCCCAGGAGGAGTGCTGTCATTTGCTGAATCAGTGCGGTCACCCCGTCCGACAGGATAGTTTCTCCCAGTTAATCTTCGTGGACGTTTTCGCTTACACCTATCAAGAGCCGGAATACCCACGCCAACAGCAGATAATGGTTGCCATCACTGACGCCTTGAAAAGTGTGGCCTTTTTCGCTGCGAATGACCCTCTGGTGTTTTTAAATCCCCACCGCCAGTTTACAATTTTGCTTTTAGCTCCCAAGGGCCGCTTTCTACCGGATATTTCCCGGCCGGTAGCCCAGTTCTATCAGAAACTGCAATTACGCCTCTCCGGCCAGCCGGTGGCCTGCTATTACGGCGACCCCTTCCCCTTCGCTGAGATTCAGAAGGCTATTAAAGCCGCCAACGAACACATCAACAACAATGTGGCCAGAGAGCCGCTGCTCTCTCATATTGTGCCCCCAAAGCCCCTGGATGACTTACACGCCACCCTGCCGGACTATCTGGAGCATTGGGGACACTTGCTCTACTCTGGGCAAAAGCAGTTGCTAAAAAAGGAGATTGACTTCTGCCTAGACGAAAAAATCGCCACCATCCCCAACCGGTTTCAATGCTTGTGCCAGCTACATCAGCAGCTCCTTCAGTTATTCTTTCAATATTTCTACGACAACGGCATCGACATCCGCTCCATCTTCAACGAGGGCTTTACCTATCGCGACTGTATGGACAGCTTTTCTAGCATTGAAGATGTAAAGCACACTGTAAGCTTTCTGCTGGAAGCAGCGGACTCTGCCGGGGAGAACATTCCAGAGGCAGATTATGTGGAGAAGGCCAAAACCTTCATAAGCGAGAACTACAGCAAACCTCTTTCTGTAAAAGAGGTGGCAGAGTATGTCCACCTCAATCCCGAATACTTTACAAAATTGTTTAAAAAAGAGACGGGAAAGAACATCAAAAATTATATCATCGACTGCAAAATGACAATTGCCAAGGAGTTATTGGAAACAAGCAACCTTCCGGTGAGTATGGTGGCCCTGGAAGTGGGTTACAACAACTTCTCTCACTTTGCCCAGTTCTTTAAAAAAATGGAAAAAATGACCCCCAGCGAATACAGGCTGGGGGTACAAAACAAGAAAGGCTCAAAGCAAAGCGGCGGTTAATCCGCCAGCGCTCTGTCAATAAAATTGTCAGGCAGAACTTGGTCGGTGAGAATATCTTGAAGCAAGTCTGCCATAAAGGTGGAAAGTTCAGCGTAGTGGTCTGTCACATAGGTGACCCCGTTGCAGGTGGTAACTGTCCAGTTGAGGATATACCGGGCAAACCACTCTACGCTGATGAGAAGCTGCCCTTCCCGATGAAGGGCCTGGCAGCACATACTGCGAAGACGGTCGTCAATCATACACCCAATGCTGCCGCGAGCGAATTGAAGCCTGCGGCCGTCCGGGAGAATCATCACCGCGGTGAGGGTATCGGAAGCGGTTTCCAACCGGGCACCGGCCATTTCCGCCAAAATTCCCAACGGGACGCAGGTATATTCCCCACGCACCATGGTACCGCCTTCCAAGCCGTGATATTTCAGCTTTTGCCAGCGCACGGGTGCCGCAGAAAGTGGCACCTTTTTGTTGTGCCACCACACGGCGGGCACTCCTGGAAAAAATGCCGCTGCATTCTCATCGCCCTTCATGGTAAGGGGTGGCACCTCCTGCTGGTGAGAGCCATCCTCCTGCCTGCGGCTGCCGCCGAAGAGGTAATCCCAGTAGAAAAAAGCTTCATCCAAGGTTTGACCATGGTCTCTTCCTTTAATGTCCATAAACACATAGGGGGCCATACCTTCTTGGAAGAACGCCAAGTTCATTTCTCCCTCCAAACGGATCTGCGGCAGAGGATCGCAGCCGTTCACGGAGAGCCAATAGTAGCGGCTCTCCCGGATACGCCGGGCTTCCGCTTCCACCGCCCCGGAACCGAACCGGTTGTTCTCTGGGTGAGACTCCCACATGGCCAGCGGGCCCCCTTGGTTGACCAGTTGCCGTTTCTCGTCAATAAAATCCTTGATACACACGGGGCCTGCCGAGGCCGCCGCCCCGGCCAGCAAATACCCATACCGTCGGGCGAACTGAAGCGTCATTCCGCAGCCGTTTGACATTCCCTGCATAAAGGTGCGGCCAGCGTCAATGGAATACTTCTTTTCCAGGTGCTTTATCAACCGCAAGACGAAGTTGCAATCCACATTCTCCTCAATGGATGGGGCAGGCGCAGGAAATTCCATGCCATTTAGGGCTTTGGGTTTCTCCTTTCGGTCGCCAAAGATCTGGATTTGCCAGAAACGGTTTACATGACCGTTAGGAAAAACGCAGATAAACCCCTCCCGCTCTGCCACCATGGACCAGCTGCTGTACACACACTGGCCCCAGCCAGTCATCAGGCCTCCGTGCATGCTCAGCACCAGAGGTACTTTCTTTCCCGGCTGGTAGCTTGCGGGGACATACTCATACCACAAGCCGGAGATGCCTTTCTCCAGCTCTTGAACAACATTGCCCTCCTCGTCCAGAATGCCCCTGCACTCTTGCAGCCGTTCTGGGAAGGGTTGGGAGTTATTCCCGTTCTCATTCACCACAATGTCCGATTGGAACAAACTCTCTGGGAGGTATTCCCGGTTGTTGTCATCCGGTGTTCCAGGGCGCAAGAATAACTTAGCCATTCTCCTTCTCTCCTTTCTTTTCCAAGGGCTGCACCCAATTTCTTGTGCTGCCCGCACCACCCAAACCGAAGGTGCGGGTGTCCTTTCCCTCAGATATGACTTTATCGAATAAATAGTGGTACTTGGCCTGCTCCTCTTCCGAAAGCATGTGGGTATGATTGCCCAGTTGGCAAATGGTGAAATCCTTAGAATAGGGATCCCACTGGGGACGTCCCTCTGTGTTGGGATTTCCATTTGTGGCGAAGTGGGTCCAATAGTCTTGGATCAGCTCCATAAAATCGTAGTCGGCGCCCACCCAGTGGTAGGGATAGAAGGGATCGCGGTCCCCTGTGTCCACCCGACCAAAAACATAGGGCATCTCAGCGCAGTGAGGGCATCCCAGGGCGTGCCCCTTGGGGGTCTCGTTCTCTTTGTTCATCGTCCACAGAAAAACACGGTTTCCATGCTGGGAAGCGGTGTGAGCCACATAAAGAGCGTTTGTAAACATGATATCAGAAGCCAAGGTGGTACATGCCTTTTCAGCCTCCACGTCATTTGCTGCGGGATACCACTTTTTCATCTGTTCGTAATCCGTGGGAAACAGCCATCTTAAATGCTGGTCAAACTCCGCCAGCGGTAAACCCGCACCTCCTCGAACGGGATTCTCTTGGGCACAGCCTCCAATCATCACATCGAAATCGTTGAACTTCCCAGCGGAGAGCATTTCAAAGTAGTTTTCGGGCAGGAAGTCCCCATCCACACAAAAGCGGATCTTGTGGGTAAAGGGGCTGTCTTTTGTGTACTTCTCAAAGGCATCAAACAGATCCCAGGCATCTATGCGGCGCAGTTCCTCCACCGTTTTCACGCCCACCATGTCCATGAAGTCCTGCGAGGCCCTCTCCGTCTCTTCCCGCGGGCAAGGAGCTCCAGTGCCAAAGGTCATAAACCCGCTCTCCACAGAGATGTGCTGCACCAGCCCCTTCATCAGGGGAGATACCAGAGAGGCGCAGATAGCCCGGCCACCGCCAGACTGGCCCGCCAAAGTGATGTTGTCTGGGTCGCCGCCAAAAGCCGCTATGTTCTCATGCACCCATTGGCACGCCTTGCGAATATCATGGAGGCCCCAGTTTCCAGAGGAGCCTTCGCCCTCCGCCGTCAACTGGGGATGGGCAAAGAATCCAAACAGGCCCAACCGGTAGTTGATAGTTACTACAACAATGCCCTTCCGGCCCGCTAGGCCCTCACCGGCACAGACCACCTCCACGCCGGAACCAGCCACCATACCGCCTCCATGTACCCAGATAAACACAGGCAGCTTGTCCTGTTGGGTCTTGGCGGGCGTCCACACATTGAGATAGAGGCAGTCCTCCTCATATTGCGAGGGAGCCAACATCTGGGGAACACCGTGGACATTGGCCTTGTCACTTCCCAATTCCTGTACCTTCTGCACAGCGGCGGCACTGTACTGGGTAGCCCGGCGAATGCCCCGCCAACGGGCGGGGTCACGCGGACGTCGAAAGCGCAGTTCTCCCACAGGGGGAGCCGCAAAGGGAATCCCTTTAAATATTTTCAGTACACCGTTAGGAGCCTCCTGGGTATATCCCTGCAGCCAGCCTTGCCGCACTTTTACTTTTGCATGAGGAAAATCTGTCTCGGCAAAATTGTTTGTGCTTGTTTTGCTCATAATAACCTCCCGCTTGAAAACACTTTTTGTTAGTTTTAGTATAGCAAAAGCAATCGGTTCGCAGAATTCAAAAATCTGACTTGTGCTGGCGCTTTTCTGATGTATTCCCTTTTCCCCATGGCGAAGCGCTCTTTTCTCCCATATAATGAAGAAAAAGGGGCGTCCACTGTTATGGGAACGCCACGTTGCGTCCCCACCAGATGCGTTAGCGCCGTCACCGATAGGAAGGAGGATTACGCAAGGCCCTGATGGAAGATTGTCCTAATCCACCCTATCAAAACTCTTGCTGGGCATACAGCGGAACAAGAAATTTTGAAAATCTATCAGGAATGTAGGTACTTTGTATTGCGCCCCGATTAAGACCAGCGATGCTACTTTATCCCCATGACGAATAGTGAAATCGAGGGCAAGTAGCGCCCCTAACGATAAGCCACAGATATGAAGCGGCTCTGTTGTGTTAGAATACTGCCGTTCCAGATCAGCCAAAATCCGAGAGTACCGGCGTGTCCCGGGAACCGGAAACCAAGGCAACAATCTCAATGGTGTGCTGTCCGTTAAACACATAGTTTATCCCGCCCCGGCGGCTGACTTTGACCGGATTGATTTGGTACAAATCAAAGTGGGCGGCGGCGTTTTCCACATGGCTTTGGGAAATGTTTCGCTGATACTCCTGGTTGGAAACCAGATTCTTAATGGGGATCTGCTCGAAGTGGACGTTTGGGACGTAAGGGTTATGCTCCTGCATGTTCTTCCTCCTGGGCGCGGGTTTTGAGTTCCTGGATTTTTTGAGACAGAAGGGAGAGAGCCTCCCCCAGTTTCCTTTTGGCCCCGGGAGAAGTTTCCTCCCAGTGGGCGGCCGCGAAGGTGCGTTCCATGGAGTGGATCCAGGAGGGGATGGTCAACGTAAGGCTGGTGATCTCCCCGTCAGGATCATAGGGGGGCATGGATTTGATGGGCGGCGGCGGTGTAGGCTGAAATCCCCGGGTCATGGGCGGATGGCTTCTGCCGCGGGATTTGCGAAGGGAGTTTGGTAAGGCGGATGACCGCACAAGATTGTCCTCCAGCTGTTTGATCTCCCGGGGCTTCTTTTCCGCCAGGGCGATCATATGGGCAAAGGTGAGCTGAGTTTTCCCCGCGAGGATCTGTTCAAACAGAAGCGGGGCGTATTTGCCAATCGTGTCCATGGCGGCGGCAAACACACCATACCGTTGGATGGTCGTAGGCGAGGAACCGTATTCCCGTCCCAGACGTATCGCGGTTTTCCAACAGCTTTCCAACCCTGCGGGGTTGCTGCCTAGGGATTCTCCATGGAGCGCTCTTTCCATCTGATACCGCCTGCCAATCAAATACCGGCGCTGCTCTTCTGTCAAATCCTCCCGCAGGGCGTTGTGGGTGCAGATCCACAGGATGGCTTCTTCCCGTCCGGTGAAAGGCAGTTGTTCCACGGTATAGGGAAGCCCCGCGCAAACGCACAGCTTGTATTGCTCAAACCCATCTACAATCCATTGCTTCCACGTTCGAATAAGTGGAGTGGACCCGTCCTGAGAGAGAAGCCTCTCCAGCTCTTGGCGGGTTTCTTTGCCCATGGCAGGGCACAGCCGCCGGAACTCCTCGTCCACCTTCAAGTCAAGTTTCTTTGCTTCCATGATACCTCCTGCGAGCCACTGTCTGTATCTGTTTGAGAGAGAAATAGGCCACTCTGTTTTCCGCGTCCACTTCCCCGGATAGGCGGTAGTTGTAAGCCGGGTTCATGCCCCCCAGGAGAGGAGAAAGGGTTTCCAAGAGGATAGAGCTATACAACTCTGTGGATTGCGCGCTACGGAGTCTATCCGGATTGATCCGCAGACGGTTGGCCGTGCCGCCCCGCAAGGGCTGGTCGGAACCCAGAACCGCCATGTAGAATTTCTCAGGGTTTACCAAAAACTGCACATAGGCAGGGTAGTGAAGCTGTTTTAATGTCTCCCGGTGGATGCGGATCCTTTTTCGCAAGGGGTCAATGGTGATTTCCACCGTTTTCGCGGTTTGGTCTGTCACGGCTGCCGCACCTCCTGTTGGGTTTCCGCGGGAGCTTGACTTTCCGCCAAACCGTAGATGGCGTACCCATCCAGCAAATCCACCCGCAGGGATTTCTGGTGCTGGGAATAGGGCAAGCCAAACTGGTTTTTCCACTCCGCCGGAAACAGGGGAGAGCGGGATGTTTTGGGTTTCTCCCCATCTTTCCCCACTCGCTGATAGATTTCCGTGGCAGTCATATCAAATACCAAAAGCCGTTCCCCGGCGGCTTGGACTACCTTGCCCAGCAGACGGTAACGGTGGGCTGGGTCCCAGCCCATCCACTCGAACACCTTGGCGAAGAACAGGCGGCAAGTGGCCTGTTTCGGCTTTTTGGACGACTGTGTCCTCCAGGGGAAAGCGTCCCGCTCTTCCTCCCCGCAAGGGCGCAGTACCAGGAGTTTCCGCTCCCGGTTGATGAGCACCTGCACAAAGTCCGTGGTGGGAAAGCGCCGCAGGCAGGCTGCGTTCCCATAGAATTTATAATTGTTAAAGGTGACGGCAGGCTCGTTTACATGGGCGAAAAATTCCTGCCGCACCACCTGGTATCCCTCGTAGTTGAAAGAATGTGCCAGCCGGATTACATCGTCCGGTTGTTCTGCCGTGTTAACATGATATTCATCCATCTATAAGCTCCTTTCCCATGGCATCACCCAACATAGAGCGGATATATCTCTCCATCTCCTCCCGGTTGGTGGTGCGAAGTGTTTCCCTGGTTTCCAGCAGGTGACCAGGTTCTTTCATGTTCCAGCTCTCTTTCTCCGTCGGTTCCTCTGGAACAAAGGCCTCCCCAAAGGAGGAAACCCACTCGGCAGGGATGCCCCGGATTTGCTTTCCGGACCGCAGGAGCGGTTCCCATCCGTCAGTTGTGCCGGCCTCCATAACGCGGGGCGTAAAGTACGCTTCGCCATCCCTGGCACGGAAAATGTAGGCCGTCTCCCCCTCCCAATGGTACCCCATTCCGGGGACACGGTACTTAAGGGTTTTATTCCATCCCAACAGCGTGAAGAGCGTGGAAAAATACGCAGCGGCCCCCATCTCCCGGGGGTGGTAAGCCCCGTTGGAGAGAGCCGAACAAATCACTGCATTCCTGCTAGTGGGAGGGGCGGTCCGGAACGCCAACAGCTTCCGCAAAGGGTCTACCAACAGCTCTATTTTGTTGCGTTCCCCCAAGTCCCGCACACACAAGGAACTCAGCCGTACCCTGTTTCGCTGGAAAACCATAAAGGCTTGCTGGGAATCGGAAAAGAGTTGGGCGCGGGCCAACTCAAAGCCTTCCCAGGGGGAAAGGGCAACTTCAGCCTCTTCCTCCCCTTTGTGGACAGCGGCGGAAGCTTGCAGGTAATCTTCTGGCTGAAACCCTGCCCAGCGGGGATGCAGCACCACAAAACCCCGCAGCAGCCCTTGGTCTACCACCCGGAGCTCTGGGAGAAAGGATTTATTGCCATATTTGGAGTTATCCAGCAGATGCTGTGCGGCGATATAATCCTCCCGGGAAACGATGGCTTCGTGATGGTTCCGATAGAGGCTTTGGGGACGGTCCCCTTTATTCTTTTTTGCTTTGTGTGTGAGATAGTTGGGGGTGAATGTCTTTCGGGTGAGTACGTCCCCGCAGTGCCGTTCATTGCGAAGCACCTGCACAACGGCGTTGGATGTCCACTTGATATTCCCCAAATACGTTTTTCTGCCTTGGCGTGTAAGGATTTCCGCAATCTCGCTGGTGGAATAGCCGTAAAGGTACAGGTAAAAAATCAGTTTTACCGTGGGGGCTTCCTGGGGGTTGACCACCAGGTTCCCTTCGCCGTCATGGGAATACCCCAGCAGCTTGGGAGTCAGGGGCAGCCCGCCGTCCAGGCGCATCCGCAGGGAAGTCTCCATGCTTCGGCTGCGGGTGTGGGATTCCTCCTGGGCCATGGTAGCCTGGAAGGACAGGGCCATTTGGGAATCTTCCTTCAGGGAGAAAATACACTCGCTTTCAAAAAACACCCCGACCGGAGAGGGAAGTTCCCCCAACATCCGCACGGTGCTGATGCAGTCCACCACGTTCCTGGCGAAGCGGGAGACGCTTTTGGTGAGGATCAGGTCAATCTTCCCAGCCTTGCAATCTGTAATCATCTGGTGGAATTGCTCCCGATGAGCCAAGGAGGTGCCGCTGATCCCCTCATCGGCGTAGATGCGCGCCAAAGTCCAGTTGGGGTGGCGGCGGACGTAATCCTCGTAATACTTTTTCTGCAGCTCGTAGGAGGAGGTTTGCTCCACATTCCCGGTGGACACCCGGGCGTAGACAGCCACCGACAGCCGGGAACTTTCCCCGAAGAAGTCCCGCGGTTCTTTGGCAGGGAAGAACGTGTAATTCTCCTGGTCAATTTGCGTGTGGATTCTCCGGCGCACACGTTCCTTTTGGGAGAGGCCGCTGCGTTTTTCGGCTTCATGCGTCATGCTGTTCCCCCCTTGCAGGGTTTTCTGAATCCGGCAGGAAGAGGGGATCCCGCAGGTCTTCTTGGTAGTAGGACGCCAACGTGAAAATGTCCTCCGAAATGAAGTAGATCCCCACCGGATGGGGAAGTGCCGCCAAAAGCCTGGCACAGAAGGATACTTCCAGCGGCTTCTGGGATACGTTTCCCGTTTTCTGGGTGACAATCAAGTCCACCTTCCCGTCCTGGCAGTCCTGCAGCAGACGCGACCAGGCTTTGGCATTTTCCATGCGGGGCGCGGTGGAACCCTCATCGATATAGAAACCTACAAAGTCCCAGTTGGGGCAGCGGGCCATGGAATCGGCAAAGGCCTTTTTGTGAAGTTCCAGGTAATTTTCGTAGCGGGTCTGGTTGAAATACCGGATATACACCGCCACATGAAAGGGGTGCGCTGGGGACGGCCGTTCCCGCCGGGCAGGTCCCATCCTCTGGCGGTGCTGGGCCAGCTGCCCTTTCTGGGGGCCTGTCAGCTGCAACAATGGCGCGAAGGGCGATTCCTCCGCTTGTTCCTGTGTCCCTGGCAGGATATGTTCCACCATGCTTCTCACCTCCAGCTGTTTCTTAGCACTTATTATAGTGGATGGCAGAAAAAACAAAAGCGACCGGGAGCCAAGAACTTGACTCCCGGTCAAAAACGAGAAAATATTTACCGGAAACGCCGCCGCAGCCCTGCGTGGATGCAATGGGCTACCTCTTGAAGCAGCAACAGCTCCCATTCCTCGCAGTTTCGAAAAAAGAAGAGCGATTTCCGGGAAGGCTCCCAGGGAATGTGGGGCAGCTGATCGGCCAGCAAATAGTCGGCGGATACCTGTAGCGCATTTGCGATGCGGACCAAGGTCTCCAGGCTGGCCCCTCTCTTTCCGGTCTCTATGGTGCTGATGGCAGATGGGGATTTGCCAATGGCTTCTGCCAGCTGCTCTTGGGAAAGGCCCGCCTCCCTCCTGGCGGATTGAATGCGTTTTCCCAGTTTTTTGTAGTTGATTTCCATAAACAAAACCTCCAATTGTAAAATTGTAGGTTCATTATAGAGGGAGAGGATTTCTGGAACGTGAGGGTTGGATACGATCGTGAACGTCAGGGCAAGGGAAAGAAATCTTACAGGTTGCCAACTCGAGTTGGCAACTAGTTGGCAAACCCTGCAATACAGTTGTCAAACTTCGCGTTTTGTTGTCAAACTGAGCATAATGGTTGGCAAGCTGGTAACAGAAAATATCTTTCAGACAGGTGAGTCTCGTATAAAACTCGTTATTAAAACGCCGTTTTTGAAAAAAATTTCAAAAATCTCAATTTCAACTTGCATATTTTAGGGTTTCCGAGTATCCTAATAGCGGAGAAGGAGTGAGAAACCCATGTTACTGCAGTTCAAGGTAAAGAATTTCCAATCCATCAAAGAAGAGGCTATTTTGAGCATGGTTCCCTCTTCTGATAAATCTCACCCAGAGAATCTTGCCCATGAGGGAAAAAAAGACGCGCTCAAATCAGCTGCCATTTATGGCGCAAACGCCGCAGGCAAGAGTGCGGTGATCCGGGCCTTTGTTGCGGCTATTATGGCGGTGCGCACTTCGGACACTAGAAATATCACGCAAAAGATTCCAGGGATGGTTCCCTTCCAGTTTGATGAGGAAACTGCGCAGGGCCCATGTTCTTTCGAGTTCTACTTTGTTGCCCAGAATGGGGTTCCCTACCGCTATGGGTTTACAGCCGATTCAAATCGTGTTTTCGAGGAATACCTGTATTACTACTCCAGTGCCCGTCCCTCCCGTATTTTCGAGCGGACAGGGGAAAAATTCATGTATAATCAAACTGACGAGAGTTCTTTCTCAAAATACGAGGAGAAGAACACGCCTAACAAACTTTTTCTAGCTACAGCTACCAACTGGGGGAACGCCAAAACGGCTCCAGCGTATCAGTGGTTGGCGAATGCTATTGATGTCTACAATCCCGAATTAGCTATCCAGCCCACTGCGCTGCAAGCCTTTGAGCAGGATGAACAGGGGGAGTTAAAACAGTTCACTCTTTCCCTGCTTCGGCAGGCAGATATCAACATTGACGATATCCAAGTGGATATTACCCCTTTAGGGAACCAGACAAAAGAGATCGTCTTTACAGATTCAGCGGGAAATCCTGTTCCACAAGGGCAAGTAAAAGCAGTTCGCATTCATGCGGGACATCATGTGCAGTCCCAAAGTGGTGAGGGGTCACAATTCTTCCTGGACCTCAATGAAGAGTCTCTGGGTACTAAACAGCTTTTTTGGCTTTCTCCCATTCTGAAAGAGGTCTTTGGGAAAGGAAAAACCATGGTCATCGATGAACTGGACCGAAGTCTACACCCGTTTTTGGTACAATTTCTGGTAGAGCTATTCCACACGCCGGAAATTAACCAAACCAATGCCCAGTTAATTTTTACCACCCACGACACCACGCTTCTCTCTCTCGATACGTTCCGCCGGGATCAGATTTATTTTGTGGAGAAAGACCCTCATACTGCAGCCACGGAACTCTACTCTTTAGATGAATTCTCCGTGCGAAAAAACGAGAACATCGAGAAAGGGTACTTGCTTGGCCGGTATGGAGCCATTCCCTATCTGCGTCCGGAAGGAGGGCTCTGAGATGGCCAAAGGAAGTGGGCGGCATTTTCGGGATAAGAGCCGCGGGAAACCGCAGAGAAAGAGAAAACCGGTGGTGCTTCTCATTGCAGAAGGCCAGAATAAGACCGAAAAACTGTACTTCCAGCATTTCAGCACTCCTGAAAGCAAATATGCGGTGAAGGTAGTGTCCAGAGGGGAAACCGACCCCCAGGGGATGTTGGACACCTTGAAACGCGAGTGCTTGAAAGACGACGTTTCTGCTGGGGACGATATTGAGAGATGCAGGGCGAAAGAGAGGCAGTACAAAGATCGCAACTGGCCCTCTGTGGATTGCAACCCTCGTACCGATGTGGCAAGCCTTGTAGAGATGCTGGCAGGCAGCGTGCAACTCCTCATGGTAGATTTGTCTTTTGGCGTCCAGCCATTTCATCATTGCCGATCCAATCTATTTGATGACACGGGCGCACCGGTGTGGCGGCTCAACCTGCATAAATCGAACGCTGAGAATGAGAGGCTGGCTGACGGACTGCCTCGCGGACGCAAGGATCCAAGAAAAGAAACGTCAGGCCAAGACACTCTCATTCTAACAGCTTAGGCAACGATACAGAAAAAGACATGGCTGGCTGCCGTGCCCTTAACCGTAAATCTATTGTAATAGGAAAGAATAAAATGGATACTGAGTTGGAAATTCAGCGCTTACTGAGCAGAGTACAAGAATTAGAACGGGAAAATGCGATTCTTTGTAAACAGCTAGCTGCGCTCAAGTCGAGTGATTCTTTGCAAAAAGGGATAGCATCTGCCCACCACGCTGCTGCAACATTCGTCAATTCAAAAGAGCCCTGTGTACAAAACGCGGCCCAAAAGAATCAAAATCATTCATCAGAGACATCTCTCCAAGCGGCATCTGCGCCAGTTACCCGTACCAGCTCTCCTACCGAAAAAATCCGCCTGTACCGCTCCTTGTTTCGAGGCCGTACTGACGCTTACGCTCGGCGCTGGTATAGCGAAAAGACGCAGAAAAGTGGGTACAGCCCAGTCTGTTCCAACGAATGGAAGCCTGGTGTATGTGAGAAAGGGCGAGTTTCATGCGCCAAGTGTTCGAATCGCCAGCTGAGCCCGCTGGACGATGGGGCAATCTATCGCCATTTGGCTGGACGAAACGCTCAGGAACGGGATGTGATTGGTCTTTACCCGATGCTGCCTGATGAGACCTGCTTCCTGCTCGTACTGGATTTTGATGACGCTGACTGGCAAGCCTGCGCTACTGCTGTGGCGCAAGTCTGTCGCACCCATACGGTGCCGTTCGCACTGGAACGTTCCCGCTCTGGTCAGGGAGCACACTTATGGCTGTTTTTTGCCGAGGCAATCCCATGCACCCATGCCCGGCGTCTGGGCGACATACTGCTGACCGCTGCCATGGCTGCCTGCCCGGCGCTCACCTTTGCTGCATACGACCGGATGTTTCCCAATCAGGACACACTGCCTGCAGGCGGCTTTGGTAATCTGATTGCCCTGCCGCTGCAGGGTAAGGCCCGGCGACGGGGGAACAGCGTTTTTGTGGATGAATCGTTTATCCCCTATCCGGATCAATGGGCGTTCCTTTCTTCGGTGCGGACATTGCTGCCCACCCAGGTCGATACTCTGCTGGCAACTCTATGTCCCGCTGGGCGGGCACTGGGCGAACTAGCGGATGAAATGGGCGTGGAGGTCAGCACTGCTGACGTTGCCCAAACTTCAATGGAAAGCTGTGCACCATGGAAACCAAAACCCGTGCAATCCCTGGCAGCGCAAGATTTTTTATACCAGCCGCTTTCCATCGTGCGTGCCGATGGCCTGTACATCCAAAAGAGACATCTTACGCCAGTAGCCCGAAACCAACTGATCCGCCTGGCTGCCTTCCGCAACCCTGACTTTTATAAAAAGCAAGCAATGCACTTTTTCACCCACAACATCCCGCGCATCATTTCCGCCGCAGAAGAAAAAGATGATTTCCTGGTGCTGCCGCGCGGATGTGAGGAGGCGCTTTGCTCCCTACTTCACGGTGCTGGGGCCACTTATACCGTTCAGGACGAATCCTGCCCTGGGCGCCCTCTTCATATTGCCTTTACTGGCACATTGCGTCCCGACCAGCAGCCTGCAGCCAGTGCCTTGCTGGCACACCATAACGGGGTACTCAGTGCCACCACCGCATTTGGCAAGACTGTGATTGCTGCCTGGCTGATTGCGCAACGAAAAGTCAATACGTTGATTTTGGTACACACCCAGACACTGCTGAACCAATGGCAGGCAGCGCTCACCCAATTTTTGTGCATTGGCGAATCGTTGCCACCACAGCCCAAACAACACGGCCGCCGGCGGAAGCTCAGCTTGATTGGGAAGATTGGCGGAGGAAAGAATACGGCGGCCGGTTATGTGGATATCGCAATGCTTCAGTCGTTGGTCTGTGACGGCGAGGTAAAACCTTTTATCAAGGAATACGGCCTGGTCATTGTGGATGAGTGTCACCACGTCTCGGCTGCTGGATTTGAGCAGGTGCTTCGGGCTGTGTGTGCACGATATGTATATGGCTTGACGGCTACTCCGACACGGGCAGATGGGCATGAACCGATTATCACGATGCAGTGCGGGCCAATCCGTTACCAGGTCAGCGCTGACGAACAAGCCGCGCGCCAGGGCTTTGCACGGATTGTGGTACCGCGTTTTACTAGGTTTGCCATGCCACTGACTACTGAAAAAATGACTTATGCCACAATCTGCGAAGCCTTGATTCGGGATACCCTACGTAATAAACTAATTGTACAGGATACCGCTGACCTGTTGGCCCAGGGGCACACGCCACTGGTGTTGACCGAACGGTTGGAACACGCCAAAATCTTGGCAGTAGCACTACGCCCACACTGTTCGCACGTGTTTCTACTCTCCGGTCAGGGAACTGCCAAAGAAAAGCGTGCGTTACTAACTGAACTAGCAGCCATACCCAATGACGAGCCGCTTGCCGTGGTTGCGATTGGCAAATACGCCGGTGAGGGGTTCGACCTGCCGCGGCTGGATGTGCTACTCTTAACAATGCCGGTTGTTTGGAAGGGTACTCTGACCCAGTACACCGGCCGCCTACACCGCGCCACACCTGGAAAGCGAGAGGTTTTGCTGTATGATTATGTAGACTTCCGCGTCCCAATGCTGGAACAGCAGTACCGTAAACGGCTGCGCAGCTACGCTGCATTGGCGTATACAGTACGTGGAACGATAGGCGACAGCAATCCAAACACTCTTCAACCCTCGCAAACTGAATCATCAGCTTTTATTGAATTATCCGATTTCTCACGTCTTCTTGCACAAGATCTGGACGCAACTTCTAAAGAGGCACTGTTTTATGTGCCTTCGCTTTCGGCTCAATCTGTGCATCGGATGACCCCAATCTTGCAACGTTTACAGCATCGAGGCGTGAACGTACAGGTATATCTGCCGCAGCCTGCTCTGTTTCGGTCGGAAATTCAGCCTAAAATTACCGCCAACGTCACCATACTGCAGCAAGCGGGCATCTCGGTAGTATTTTCTCAAAACCATCTCTCCAATTTTTGTGTGCTCGACCAACATCTGGTCTGGTATGGTGGACTAAACCCCTTGGGGCGGATGCCCGCAGAGGAGAGCAACCTGCGCATAGTTTCACCCGAGATCTCGGCGGAGCTAGTGGACTTTTTGCGCAGGATCCTACCGAAATTGTGACCCTTGACACAAGTTATCCATAGTCAAACCGACCGATCAGATTTTGTTTCTGGCTATCCTGTATATCCGTCAAGGGTTGCGGTACTTTGCTATCAACCGATGATTAGAAAAAGTCACTTTTGCAAAGATTCTGTTGTGTTTTTCTGCAAGTTACATCGTAGTAGAAGTAACAGAACCAAATGCGCCTCTCTGTGACGCGCACCACATCGGGTCATTTCATTTTAGTGGTGAATTCGGGCCGGAGGGAAGAATACCGCGCAACCACCTCTGTCTCAAAGAAAAAACTTCCCAGTTGACATATCCCTTTAGGTTGCGTATAATAATAATGTAAGGTGAGCAACGGCGTGTGTTCACCGAAGCGCTGAAGTAAGGGAGTGTGCCGGTGGCATTGCCTTATGGAGCTTTCGGGAGGGGTTGTGCAGCGAAACCTCAAGCCGGCGTAGGCGCAAAGCCGAAAGAAAATGCTCCGAAAGACCCCGCTTGTGCGGGGTCTTTCGTTTGTAGGGGGAGGATAAGCTGCGGTGGACTCTTTGCAAAAGTGTGCGAAAGCATTTGACCAGTTGACCCGGTATCAATATCACTTTGTGATTGGCCGTAAGGGACAGACTTTGAAATTCACAGTATCTTTTGACCCCTCGGACTTTCACCATCTGGCTGGCCTTCATAAGCTAAAAGACAATGTCCGCTTGCAAACTGGACAGCGATCCACTATTTTTCGAGATGTTCTCGATGGCAAGTATCCTTTCGAACAAATAAAGCACAGTGCTTACTTCAGGGAGATGGAGCAGCGGCTGACTCCCCTTGCCCATTTGGAGGAGTTTTTGGACAGCAACGAGATTATTTTTCGCTATAATGAAAAAGCAAATAGATTCTCCGCCATTCAAGCGGATTATCTTCTTCAGAATGATGTGGAAGAGATACCTGTATATGTTTTTTTAGCGCAGCGCACTGGTCAGCAGACGTATGACAACTGTACACGAGAACCTGTATACCAATTTTTCGTACAGAAACTAAAAACTTCCCCTGGTGTAGCCGAGATCCTAACGAACATTATCACATACAATGGTGGTATCCCAACCGGATGCCCGACAAGTCAAATTATGGCCTTTTACGCCTATTCTGATATGTTTTCAGAAATCTTTGATTTGGCGAAACAGCACGGCTGCAAATTCACTTTGTATGTGGATGACATGACATTTTCCAGTAAAGAGCCTTTTTCTCCTCATCAGTTGAGCCAAATGATTGACCGTGTTCTGAGAAAGTATGGGCACAAGCCTAAATACCCCAAAGTAAAGTATTATGGTCCATCTGACTATAAACCGATCACAGGAACAGTTGTCACTTCCGAACATTCCCTTGCTGTTCCTAATGGGCTTCAAAAGACCATATACGATGCATTTCAGACTGTAAAACCACTGATTGGCGTTGAAACCTGCTCGGAAGAAGATGCAAGGCAAATTCTTTCATTAAAAGGACAGATACAGGCCGCTTGTAACATTGAAGATGGAAAGTTTCCTGAGATTAGGCGGTTAACGAACCAAATCAAGGTTCCAGATAGTCAGTCTGTATCAACGCGAAAAAGACAGCACCACAGACGCAGTAAGAAAATCCATATAAAACAGCAAGCACCTATTAAGTAATGTAGCGGGAGCGCCGCCTTCGATTTGTGCCGAGGGTGACGCTCCCGTTTCTTTTTTATTCTCTTTTTTCTTTCAATCAGGATCGGACAGGATAGGAAAGATATTCGCCATAGTAGGCACTATGGGAGTACGGTATCCAGACGTTTAGTTTTTTTCCTCCGTCTCGGAAAGGATGATCTCCCCCTCAGCCTCCAGAGAAATTTGGGTCAATCTCATACTTTCAGTTTTCTAAACTATTGTCATCCAAGAGAAAATCGTAGATGTTCATAATCAAGACGCCGTTCTCGTTATAATGCGGCGCAGGAGTGTCTTTTGTGATGATGATACGTTTGAAAAAATCCCCTGTCATCATGAGAGAACGCTGTTCCTGTTCCAGCTTTGCCGGGTCTGAAACCGCATACGCCGATTGAATATAGTAACGCTTAGAGCCTTGATTGCAGACAAAATCAATCTCTAATTGTTTGCGAATACTGTTTCCTTTCTCATTTCGGCCATACTGTGTGATAACGCCCACGTCAACATTGAATCCGCGGATTTTAAGTTCATTAAAGATGATATTTTCCATAGTATGAGTTTCTTCCAGTTGTCTAAAATTTAATCTGGCATTTCGGAGCCCCATATCAGTAAAATAGTATTTAATGGGGGTGTCAATATATTTTTTTCCTTTCACATCATACCGCACTGCACTTTCGATGAGAAAAGAATCGCACAGATACTCAATATATTTTTTGATGGTATTGCTGCTTATTTTCTTTTTCTTAACTGTTTTAAAAGTTGCGGAAAGTTTCTCTGGGTTTGTCAAGGAACCGATAGCAGAAGAAAGGATGTTGAGGAGGTCTTCCAGTTCCGCCTTGTTACGAACATTATGCCTTCCGACAATATCGGAAATATAGGTTTCCTCAAAAAGTGATTTTAGAAAAGAGATTTTTTGATCTGGTGTCTTAAAGCTTAACACAAGAGGTAGGCCGCCGTATAGCATATACTCGTTCCAACCGTCCTGCTTTGTGCCTTGGTAGACTGTCATGAACTCCGCAAAACTCAGAGGATACATATGCACTTCATCGCCACGACCTCTGAATTCAGTAATCACATCTTTCGAAAGAAAGCGGGCATTACTTCCGGTTACATATACATCCACGTTGCTCATACGTGTCAGGCTATTTAATATTGCTTCAAAGTTATCTAATAACTGCACTTCATCCAAAAGTACATAATACATCTCCTGATCGCAGATCTGACCCTTCAGATAAGGATATAACTTATTCGGATCCCGATACTGTATATTTTCAAAAGCATCGAATGCAATTTCAATAATGTGATCTGCGTCAATTTTTTCGGAGAGTAAATGACTTTTGAAAAGATTGAAAAGCAGGTAGGACTTTCCACATCTTCGCATCCCAGTTATAACTTTAATTAACCCATTATGCTTCTTGCTGATAAGCAGGTTCAAATATCGATCTCGTCTGATTTCCATATCCTACGCTCCTCTCATTTAATTTTTTTGCGGTATGCCGCAAAAATCTTCAATACAAGTATACCACTAAGCAATCTGTTTTACAACTGACTTATTTTGGATTTTTGCGGTTTGCCGCTGTGAAGCGAAATAAGGTATCAAAATTGAAGAACTCGGTTGCGGTTCTTTCCTCCGAGAGCCCCCTCTTTCACCCAGTGACTTTTTCCTTTCTGCCCACCCTCTGACTACTGTTTGACTACTATTTTCCCAAAACCGGAAAAACCGTGGGAGCCCAGGCGTGCCAAGGGCTCCCGCAATTTTTGCAAATGTCTGTTCATTTTGTGCGATGTACTCGAAACCCGCATGAAATCTGGGTTTTCTCCTTGACGGCCTGATAACTCCGACTCTGTGGGGAGCTGGTCTCCTGTGGAGACCGTTCAGCTCTGACCGAGCCGGCAGGTGAGAACGCTGGTTCGAATCCAGTCGGGCGCACCAAAACCTCCAAAGGAATTGCTCCTTTGGAGGTTTTCTTATGTCTATAATAATGATGGAAAAGGCAATGTGCACAGGGAAACGAATTAAGTTTTGAACATTAGGGGGATTTTCTGTAGTGGTCAAAACAAAAATCATTAGCAATTTTAGCTTTTCTCATAAAGCCGCACTTCCCCGCTATCTAAAAATGATAGGATGATCGAAGGAGGGTGGCCCGCTTTTTTGTTCTACCACAAAAAGTTGCGATATTTTTTGAAATGAGTATTGACAAGTGCCGTATATTTTGCTATGATAAAGCCACAATAAACGACGAGAGTCGAAGGAGGATTCAATCATGAAAGCTACAGTCAAGACCCCGCGTTTCTTTTACAAAGACGTACAGGCTTCTCTGCGGGAGATCCAGAAGATGGCTCAAGAGAAAAACGACTCCCGCCAGGCCATGACTGACTTTCTCAGCCGTTATGAACTCCCGGAGAACGTCACCGCGGACAGTATTGTGGAGAAGCTCATTGCCACCTCTTACGACTTTTACAAGGCCGAAGAGGAGGCGACGGAAGAGGGATACCGCCAAAAGCTAGCTGAGACCATTGCCGGGATGGAGGAGAAGGACGCCTACGTTTATCTGGTCACTCTGGTTGCGATCCTGACCAGCTGCCACGCCGCCTCCTTGCCAGAGGAGGGCTATCGGCTCCCTACCGCGGAAGAGCTACAGGAGGAGATCGACCGGGTGTTGGCAGGCGCTACGGACAAACCCATCGCCCAGCGCATTGACGAGCTGGCTACGGAGCTGACCAGCAGCAATAAAAACGCCTTTGTGTACGGAGCGGGCAATCAGGTGCTCCAGGAAGCCCTGAAGAACAATGAGTTCACCGCCGAGCTCGTGGGCAGCGCCGTAGCTCCCGTGCTGGAGGAAGCTTTTGAGAAGGCCGACAATTACGCCATGCAGGCCTGCGCCTGCTACGGGCAGATCCTGGCAGGAAAGGTGGAGGGTGTTACCGCGGAGAACGCCACCCCTGAGATCATTGCCGCAGTGGCGGCCGCCGGCGCCTCTAAGGGTTCTATCTTAAAGCGGCTGGTCAGTAGGGAGATCGACCGGGAGTTGGCTATGGAGCTGCTGGCGAAAGTGGAGGTAGCTCTCAAGTGGATGTTGACCCAGCTCTGTGCCTATGTGATCGCGGTCAACGTGATCCTGTGCTTCGCGCTGATTGCCGAGGCGCTCCAGCTCACCGGAGCCGTGTTGGTTCTGGTAATGGTGGTGGGAACGTTGATTGGATTCGGCGTGTTGACCAGCACAGAAGTGGAGAGCGACTGCCGCGCTTTTGTGGATATTCTCTCATGGCTGACCAAGTTCGCTGTTACCCTGCCTTTCAAGGTGGGGAAGAAGATCGCCACTGCCGTGGAGAAGAAGCGCTCCACCGGCAGAGCCGTAGCTACCGAGGCTTGATTTTAGCAATATCTCAAGGCGTCCTGGCCGGTCCGTACCCCAGGGCGCCTGTTCCTATGGGAAATGATCTGGATTAAGAAAGGGACACGCTTATGATCCGATACATACACTCGCTGGATATTGGGTGTGGCTCCGTGTCGGCGTTTACCGGGAAATACGACCCGGAGCATCCGGAAACCCTGCCGGAGCCAACGCCTCTGACAGCGGAAGGCGGTGAGCCTGCCATCTGCGCGGTGAAGCAAGACGGCTCTTACCTTGTGGGGAATCTAATTCTTGCCTTGGACGACAACGCCTACCTGAGCGTGAAAAACTTTGGGACGGGCTTTCTGAACGTCTCCGATACAGAACATCGTCACCGCCTGGTCCGGTATCTTCAGGTCTGGCGGGAATATTTACAGGCGAAGCATCCTGCCGCTTTTCCCACGAGGAAAGAAAAGGGCTGCGAGGAGTACTGGGTGGTAGGCATTCCCGCCGGGTGGCGGGCGGAGTCCAAGGTGGAGGCCTACCGCCAGGCGCTGCTGGACGCTGGCTACCCCAACCCCATCCTGGTTCCCGAGGCAAACGCTGCCATTTATCACTCCCAGCGCCAGTTCGAGGCAGAGTTCGATTTGGACAAAGGTGTGTTATGCCTGGACATAGGAGCGCTCTCTGCGAAGGCCACATTTTTTACCAGCGAGAACGCGCCCTTCTGCGAGGAAGAGGACAACGGTGCTGCGGACGCGATTGGCTGGCTGCTGCTGGCAGAAAACTTGCGGAACGCAGAGGTTGGGGGAAAGTACAATGACCCCGGCTTGGTAAAAGCCCTGTGGGCGAAGTGTGATTGCGAGAACGGTGAAACTTTCGATGAAAAGACCTTTTTCATAGGCGTTCTGCCCTATGCCCAAAAGCTGAAGGAGAAGTATTTCCAGGCCTACGCGCAAAATCTTTTTGTAGACGGGGACCTAACAGTCACTGTCCCCCTGCATGAGGGCGATGGAAAGAGCTTTGTTCTCCATGTAAACGACGAGATGATGGACCGGCTTCTCAATACTCCGCAAGAGGGGTTTGGGGAGAAGTCCCGGAGCGGCTATTTCCGGGCGTTTTTAAAAGAGAGGGCAGCCGCGCTGAGCCAGGAGTTTACTCAGGCCGCCCAGGATGCCGGCGGCCAGGAAGAGAGTCCCCCGCTGGTCCTCACCGGGGGTGGGGCCTGTATGTCCTTTGTGGAGGATATTGTGCTGGAGGTGTTCCCCAACGCTGCCCTATATTTGCCCAATTCGCCTGCCACAGCCATAGCTGAGGGCCTGTGGCATATGGGGCCGGACCGGATCAGACTGACAGAATTCGAGCGAGCCTACCAGGAGGTATATACGGGCACGGATCAGGACGGCGATGCCATTTTGGCGGGGATCTGGACCGAGGCGTATATCAAGTCCTGGGGCGAGGCCAGCCAGACGATGGTAATGGAGGCGATGAATTGCCTGGTTTCCTCCACTGAGGGATGGGCTGACCACCAATTCAAATCCAACCAGATCGTCCCCCGGGCTCGTGCGGCTTTCAAAAAATGGTGTACCGGCCAGGAAGGGACGATTAACAGCGAGCCCGAAATCGAATTTTTTGAGGAAGAAGAGCCCGCAGACCAAGAGAACGAGGCTGAAATGTGGCCGGTAGGCGGCAAGCTGGAGGAGCTCCTAGAGGATAACGTTGCGGCAGCACAGGAATATCTTGCCGATTCTCTCAATAAAGCATTCCAAGACTGCCTGCAGGAGAACATCTTAAAAGATATCCAGTTGTTCGTCCCCGACGACTTCCTTTTTGAGTATCCCGAAAAATTTCTTTTTCCCGTTTTAGGAGTCCTCGCCCTCAAGATAGATCAAATTATAGCTTCACTGGCAGAAGAGGATTCTGTGTACCACCCTTCCTGTTTCCCGGATTTGAGTTACGTTGATCAAATTTTGACGGGAACCAGCAGAAAGAAACACTTGTCCTCTGTGGCCGATGCGCTGAATCAGTATCATTTGGAACTGGGAAAGGAAATAGGCGAGGAGTTCAAAAAAATTCTTTTAGATGATGAGTTCTACAAGTTTTTCGCAGACGAGTGTGAGGAAAACCTGATCAAGGCTCACTCTGATAAGACACTTGCCTTGTTGGGGGCTGTGGTGGCGGAGGATTTTCTTGTTCCGGATGGGCCATGAAAAATAGAGAGCGGTGAAACAGAAAATGATCCCCACAGGGCAAAGGGGCATGGAAACAAAACAGTTGGAGGTAACAATGATCTTATTTTCAGTGGAAAAATTGGCAGAGCTGTGTAAGGTAGACCGGGAAACCGTGCGGCGGTGGAGAAACCGGGGCGTAAACGGTGTGAAGCTGGAGGCCCAGCAGTCTGTGGCTCGCCGGGGCGCGGCGCTGCTGTTTGAAGATAGCGCGGTAAAAGCCTTTATGGAGGCCAATCCAAAATACTTGACCAAGGAGTTGAGCGATGCCTTGAACCCGCCGGAAGCTCCAGCGGCGGTCTACCGCGCGGCACCTGCTCCGGTGGAAGGGGGCGACAGCTTCGTGGAACAGATGCTGGAGCGGCAGCGGGAAGATCTGCTGCAAAAGGTTCAGGAGATCGACAGAACGCTGGCCTTGCTCAAGGAGGAGAAGTCTAAAGCGTGAGATCACAAAAAATGGGATCAGGAAAGGAGCCAGGTATGACCTTTTTATGGCTGAAGGGCAGGCGGGTGGACAGTGTTCCTCTGCTACGGGCCTATTTGCGTTCGCTGGATGGGGCGGAGCTGCGGGAGGCTTGTTCCGCCCTGCTGAAAAAATACCGGGAAGGGGTTCTCGCCAAATGGTTCGCCAGGCAGAAAGAGTCCCGAAAGCCTGACAGCGCTCTGGAAGCCAAAGGCCAGGGGAAGGAAAACCAGAATGCGGAACTCTATCTGCTTTCGGAGTGCTCCCCAGAGGACCTGGAGGGGGCGTTACCCTTGTTGGCCAGGCTGTGTGATGTGGAGGAAGATTTCCTAAGGGAGCTGGCGGAAATCGCCCTGCCCCAGATGGGCTCGGTGGACCCCAATGTGCTCCAGCGCGTCCAACAGCAGCTTTGGTACCAGAAGGATGAACAGGTTCGGCAGCTGCTGGCTAACGTGAACCTGGAATTTGTGGTGGACGGCCCGGAGGCCCTGGCCAGGCTGGCCCAGCGGTACTGCGACGGCGGCAATAGCGGGCAGCAGACTACCATTTATTTGTGCAACACGGGCAAGCCTGTTGTGCAGCTCATGGATCCCGCCAGATATCGCGGGCTTCGTGTAGTGGGCTGCGGGACACCGACCGTCCGATTTAGCGCCCGCAATCGGGACAAAACCTTGGACTTACAGGCCAATGATCTCGCTTTTGAGAGTCTGACGCTGAACCCCCAGGGCATGAGGTTGGCTGTGGGCGAGCGTATTTTGAACCGGGAAACCCAGCAGGAAGCCGGAGAGCGGCTGAAAAACGTGACGGTGAGGTGGTAGCTGTGGCAATCAACGAGAAAACAGCGGTGGAAAAAGCCGTTGGGAACATGACGGATCTGGACGCGGCGGGCTGGGCCATCCTTATGGTCCGCTGCGACAGCGAGGCGGACATCCGCCGGACGGTAGAGGGATACATCCACGCAAAGCCGTACCAGCCTGCTTTCCCGGCGAAAAACTCCACTCCCAGCAGGGGCCCGGACAATATCAAAGAGGTCACGGGGATGCAGACGGTAAAAAGCCTCTCAAAGCCCTTCCTGTGGTCGGAGCACGCCCCTAAGGAGGGGAGGATAGGAGAACTGGACCACGGTGCCGAGCCCTCCCTGATGCACTATTTGGGGAAATGCGTAGATCCCCGTTACCGGCTGGAGCGCCGCCTGCTGTATATCTCCAACATTTATGACGTGATCGGCAGCCCGGGAAATGAAAATCGTTCCCCGGTTCAAATGCAGTATATCTACTTGCTGCGGGAGATCGGCGTGCTGAAAAAGCGTGGGGAGAGCAATGCCCTGATCGTCATTGGCTGTACAGACGGCGTCCTCTGTTCCGAGCTGCGGGAGTACACCTATGTGCTGGACATCGACTATCCCGATAAGCGGGAGCTGGTGGGGATCATCCGGGATGCCTGCCAGGAGTGTGCCGGTATGGCCAGCGGTCTGGAGCCTCCGGTAGCCAACGAGCTGGCCGAGGCCCTGCGGGGTATGCGGGAGGACGATGTGGCGGGCATCATCCGCCTGGCCTACGCCCAGAGTGAGAATCCCCTGGCAGGCCATGCCAAGCCTTTGTTCGACGCGGCGAAAGAAGCGAAAAAGCAGCGCATCGCCGGTGTGCGGGGCCTGCGGTGGATCGATACCGACGGCGCAGGGCAGGTAGGCGGCCTGGAAACGCTGAAACAGTGGATCCGGATCAAGAGCAACACCTTTTTGTACCCCCACGCGGCCAAGCAGCAAAAGGCAGAGGCCCCCAAGGGCGTGCTGCTGGCGGGGCTGCCCGGCTGCGGAAAGACATTATTGGCCAAGTGTACCTCCCAGCTTCTCAGCAGCGGCGAGACCGCGGTGCCCCTGGTGCAGATGGACTTTGACTCCATGCTGGGAAAGTGGCTGGGCGAGGCTGAGGCCAACTGTGAGATGGCCCTCCGGGCCGTAGAGGGCGTGGCCCCCTGCGTCCTGCTGATCGATGAGATAGAGAAGGTGTTCGGCGGGGTGATGGAGGGCGGCTCCAATGACGCCATGATGCACATCTTCCACTACTTTTTGGAGTGGATGCAGAAAGACCGGGAAAAGCCCATCCTGGTCATTGCCACCGCCAACAAGACCGACCGGCTTCCCCCGGAATTAAAGCGCAAGGGCCGGTTTGACGAGACGTTCTTCACCGGCATCCCCACCCAGCAGGACTGTCTGGATATCTTAAAGATCCACCTGGGGAAAAAAGCCAGCGTATGCCAGGAGGATGACGCCTTGCTGGAGGAGAGGGACACCATGGAGAGCATCGCCGAGGAGCTGTTGGAGACGGCAGCCACAGAACGGCGCTTCTTAAACGGCGCAGACATTGAGACCATCGTCAACGCGGCGTTCTGCACTCTCTTCGCCAAGCATGTAGATTCCGAGGATATCAAAGCCCTGGAGGGGGAGAATGCCCAGGTGAAGCGGTATCCCCTTAGCCAGGTAAAAGACGCTTTGACCGAAGAGCTCAAGGCCACCCGTTCCTATTTCGACAACAACCTTCCGGGTGTGGCCCGGTACTGGATCGAGATGAATGCACTGGACTTTCGGGACGCTGGGGGCGGGGAAGATCGAGTGCCGCTGTTGCCCAATGGGGATTATGACCGGCAGACAGGAAAATTCAAAGGGGTGGTCAACAGCTCCAGCGACTTGCAATATGTCAATACCATAAATTCAAAAGCAGAGGAGTACGCGAGAGACGGCCTGTATGATCTGGCGTTCCGTTTTACCCTGATGAGGGAGATCTTCCGGCAGGCTAACAGAAAATGAGGAGGGGAGCGCCATGACAGGAAACGAGACCCAGCGGCACGCATCTTTCCAGCGGGCCTGGGAGCGGATCTCCCACCTTGCGGACAGGACCACCCTGGCGTGGGACAGGCTGCGGCAGGCGGTCCTCCAGCTGGCCGGAGAGGTCATCGAGGAGATCTTATTTTTCCTAGAGCCAGACGCGGAGACCTCCGGGGAAAGCGCCGCCGCCCACCGGGAACAGGCAGCGGCCGCCATCGTAGAGCTGTTGGGGCAGGACCCCGCCAGAACGCTGCTGGCCCTGTCCCCGCAGGAGCGGGAGATCGCGGTGGCGGAGCTACACATAGCCATCGCCAGGGCATTGGGCATAGAGCCGCCCTGCACCGTATCCTCTTCTGATATGAGCGGCGTTGCCGGTTTTTACTCTTTCGCGAAGGACACCATCGTCCTCAACGCCGGGAGCCTAAGCAAACAGCCCATGACTTTGCTGGAGGCCAAGACGCTTTTGGACACAGTGTGCCACGAGACCTACCACGCCATGCAGCGCCGGGCTCTGCGCAGCCCCAGCAAGTACGGGGTCAGCAAAGCGGAGGCCAAAATCTGGCGCATCAATTTCAAAAACTACATCGAGCCGGAGCAGAACCCGGAGCGGTATATGTTCCAGCCCGTGGAGATCACCGCCTACAATTTCGCGTCAGCTGTGATCCGGGAAATCTATGGAAAGGGGTGAGCCTTATGTCCCGTTTTGAGTTTCCAATTTTCCAAAAAAAAGAATGCCTCAAGGAGATGGACGAGAATGAGCGTTTGCTCCGCCAGTATTTAGAGAAGCAGTCGTATGGCACCCAGGCACTGGAAGCCACTGTTCAGGATGTCTTTGCTCTGGATGAGGATTTGAAAGAGTATGTGTTCCGGTTCCTCCAAACAGGGAAAGCATCCTGCGCTATCGCCTGCGAGTGTGCCAGCATAACCGACTTGCTTCAGGCGGAGAGCTTCACCCCTGTAACGGCGGCGCTGTGGATACAGTGGTACCGTCGGGAACCAGCCCGAGCGGCCGCTTTCCTCCTGCGCCACGATCGGGTGGAGGAGATCCCTGATACGTTGCCGGAGCCAGAGGAGTAGCGCCCTGTGAAACGCGTTTTGTTTGTCTGCCAGTGTAACGTGTGCCGCAGCCCTATGGCCGAGTTCCTGTTTAAGCACATGATGGCAGAGGAGGAAGATCTAGAGATCCGGTCAGCGGGTGTCTCCGGTGAAAGAGCCGGCTGCGACATGAGTCAAGGGGCCAAGGATTGTCTCTCTGCCCATGGAATTCCCTTTGCGAAGCGTGAGGCGGCGGTCTTTTCCCTGAAAGACTACTTGGAATCGGATTGGATCCTGTGCATGGACGAATGGAGCAGCTTCCAAGTGAAGGTCCGCTGCCTGGAGGACCCGGAACGGAAAGTGCGCAAGTTGTTAGAGTTTTCCCGCTCCATCGCCGGTTTAGCTTTGGAAGAGGCCATGCTGTACACCAACGTGACCGACCCCACCTACACCGGCGATTACGAGCGGACTTTTGCTGAGCTTCTGGAGGGGTGCATGGGGCTGAAAGCAGCTTTGCAAAAAGAGAGCGAAAAAGGTCTATTGTGATGAGGAGAGCATTCCAATGAAATTGACCAACAGTATCCTCCGCCTGCGGAAAAAGCCCAATGGCAGGTATGTGGAGGAGGGGAGGCTGGTAGAGTGGGTGGACAATGTGGAGGGTCCTGCCCAGGTGCGTGTGCCATTCCCCATCGAGAAGATATATCTCCTGGCCCAGGGCTTTTTCGTGGATGGCCAGCCCTACGCTTCCCTGGGGGATCTGCAGTGTCATCGGGAGGGAGATTACTTTTTCCGGGACCGCTACGGCCACTGGGTGCTGGAGGTCCGGGAACGATTTCCCTGTTTTGATTCCTACGATTACGAGACTGAAAATCGATGCATTCGCTGGTTTTATCTGGTTTCCGGGGGTAAGCTATGGTGTGTATCCTACCAGGACAGCAAGGGTTCCGTCACTGTCACTGAGGATGTGGAAGAAATTCCGGCCTGTGTATGGCGAGAGATGCGCCGCATGGGCGTTGTGAAGGATGAGGAGATAGAGGAGCTTTTGTTGTAATGGCAAGCGGCAGGAATTTCTTTCACACCCCCACCCTCCCCTGTATCTGGGCGCTGACCTCCCACTTCTTCTCATCGAAAGCATGGGAATAAATGTCCAGTGTGGTGGACACCTGGGAGTGTCCCAGCAGCCCGGACACCGTAGCCACATCCGCCCCGCCGGAGATCATCAGGCTGGCGGCCGTGTGCCGCAGGCTGTGGACGTTAAAATTCAAGGGCAGGCCGTGCTTCTTGAGAATCGGCTTGAACCGCCAGGTAAAGGTGCTGGGAGTTATGGGCAGGTCAGCCCCGTGACGGTGGAAAATATAATCCTCTGGGCTCAGTTCTCTGCCCTCATGCAGCTCCAGCTCCCCTTGGCAGAAGGAGCGGTACTCTTTCAAGAGGCTGGCCATCTCCAGGGAGAAGTACACATATCGGTCCCCCGCGGCGGTCTTGGGTTCTTTGACAATGATGTCCTCTCCCGTAACCTTCACCACATTTCTGCATATATGGATGGACTTCTCGCCAAAGTCCACGTCCTTCCATTTCAGACCGCAGCACTCGCCCCGCCGCATTCCCGTGGCGATGATGAGTTTGAAATACGTCTCGTATTTGATGCTTTCCTCCTCCAGCGCGGCAATCAGCCGCTTGGTAGTTTCCTCATCCGCCACATTGCGCTTTTTCTTTTTTTGTCGGCGTATTTGTAGGTGCGCCAGGCAGGATTCTGCGACAAAAAACCGCCCTCCATGGCATCGGAGAGGATCCCACACAGGCAAGCGTAGACTCCACGGGCGGTGCTCTCGGAGAGCGGTTTTCCGGTCACAGAGTTCTTTTGTTTCCGCAGCTGGGCGTAGAGATTGCGGAAGTGTTCGGGTTTTAGGTCGGTGAGCTTGTAGCTGCCCAAGGCCGGCAAAAACCGCTCGATGTCCTGCTTGTCCCGGGCCAGGGTGGATTTGGCCAGCTTGCCTGGGGCGATGTGTCCTAGCCAGTAGGCGTATACTCCGTCAGCCAGTTAGATTACGCTTGGCCTCTTTGAGTGTCCGGAGAGAAATGCTGGCCTGCTCCGCCAAGCGGTACATCACTTTGGCAGGAACAACAGGGCGCTTGTCCAGGGTGTCTAGGATGAGCTGCTCCGCCAACGTGAGTTTGGAGTCTTGGGTTCTTCCGCTCAACAGCTCGTCCGCCGTGAGGTTCTCGTACCCTTCCTGCCAGTGGAGAGTGCCGTTCTCCAAAGAGAAGGCCCGGGAGTTTCCCTCTGGGGCCAGGGAGGATTTGTCGTGTACCATCACCCAGATGTCCCTAAAACGTCCCATCCAATTCAAGCCCTGAAAACAAAAAGAGCGGGGGGAACACATCCTCCGCTCTTTTCCGTCAGGCGCAAAAGCCCAGCACCCGGCGCTCCTCCTTCTGGGGAAGCTGGGGCTCGTCAATATCCTCCGGCAGCAGGGTGGAGACCATCTCCATGGTCACTGTGTCCGGGTCCAAGCGCACCAGGCGGCTGGCCTGTTTCATCCGGGATTTTTCCAGCAAATTCCGGGCAAAGCGGCCGTTGCCGAAGTCTGGCTGCTTCACCGCCAGGCTAAAAATAGGCAGCAGCCGCTCCCGCACCAGAGGGGCCAGCTCCAGCTTTTGCTTCTTTGCCATCAGGGTGAAAATGTCCAGCAGCTCCGCCGGCTTGTAATCCTCAAAGGGAACATGGAAGGCGATGCGGGAGCGCAGGCCGGGGTTCTTTTTCAAAAACCGCTCCATCTTGTCCGGATAGCCCGCAAAGATCACCACGGTGTCGTCCCGCTGGTTCTCCATCTCCTGGACGATGGTGTTGATGGCCTCATCTCCGTAAAGGCCGTCGGTGTCGTCTACCAGGGAGTAGGCCTCATCGATGAACAACACCGAACCCTTGGCAGCTTCAAACTTTTTCTTCACTGTGGGGGCGGTCCAGCCCACATATTTGCCCACCAGGTCGGCCCGGCCCACCTCGATCAAATCTCCCACCGACAGCAGCCCGTTCTCTTTCATGATTTGGGCGAACAGCCGGGCCACGGTGGTTTTTGCGGTGCCAGGGTTTCCGGTGAACACCATGTGCATGGCGGGCCGCTCCAGGGAGATGCCTTTCTCTCGGAACAGCTTCTGGGCCTTGTAGTAGTCCAGCGCCTGGGCGATGAGCTCTTTTGCTTTGGTCAGGCCAATCATCTCCTGGAGCTGGTCGAACCCGCACCCCTTGGGCTGGCCCATCTGCACCAGCCGGTTGGCTGCGGTTTTGGAGGCATACTGCGGGTAGACCTCTGTTTTCAGCTTGTTGGACTGCCACTCATCAAAGAGCTGACGCAGCTCCCCAAAGCGATAGCTCTGGCTCTCCTTCCAACCCTGGAACAGCGCCTTGTCCGCTTTCAGTCCGCTTCTCTCCGCCATGGAGAGGAGCGCCGCCCTGGCCCGCTCCCCGTGGACGACGTCCTGGGTCAGCTCCACAAAGGTCATCGTCCCCAGGTTTTCGTAGAAGTATTTCTTGACCGCTTCTCCCTCTTGGGGAAAGCACAGCACCGTGAGCACTTGGTCGTGATGTTTTTTGGCGGCCCGGCACAAGTGGGCAATCACATCCATATCCCCTGAGGCGAACGATCCTCCTCCAGCTGCCTTTGGGGTGTAGCTCAGCACCATGGTTCCCCCTGTGCTGGCGCTGTACAGGGTTTCCAGCAAGCTTTCGTCCACCCCTTCGTCGCTGTCAAAGTCCATGCAGGTGTACCGCTGGCTGCGAATCCGGCCGTTTTGGTACAGGGCCGAGAGCAGCAGCTCCACCTGCTTGTCCCGGGCCTCTCCCTCATCGCACACCAGCAGGTAGTGAACCGGATGGCCGCTTTCCACCAGCAGGGAAGGCCCCTGGTAGATGCGCTCCAGCTCTGGGTCAAAGGTATCTTGACAGAAAAGCCGGGCTGTCTCCTTCTTTTGCTCTCCCAAGGCGGCTCGCTCCGGGAGCAGAAATTCCTGAAAATCGTAAATGTTGTGCTGAAGCTCCTCCAAGTGGAACAGGCTGTACACATCCCGGTCATCCTCTAAAAAGTCCCAGCGCTCGGCGGCCTGCAGCAAAGAGCGAAGCACATCGTAGGTGATCTCCTGGGCAATCAGGTTTTTTACCGGCACCTCCGCTTCCCGGAGGAATTCCCGGCACCGGGCCAGGACGTTGTAGGATTCCCGGCTTACTGCCGCCAGAGTGATTTTCTGGCTTTTGATCTGAGACACGGTGACGTAGCATTTGCTCTGCAATTTTTTGGAAAACAAGGTCTGCTTGGACTGAAACTCCTGAGCAGCCCGGCTGCGAGTCCCCCGGTCCTCGGGAAAGGTAAAACCATCTAAGACACCGTCAATCTTGTAAAACCACATAACCCTTCGCTCCTTTCTTTTCTGGCTTTAGTATAACAAGTGAGATGGGAACTTTTTGTCCCATGCCCTTCTCCATTTCAAGCCGCCAGTGTCTGCCTTACCGGGGGGAGAACTTCCCAGAAAAGCGCAGGGCCGGCTGGACCATGCCGCAGACGCCCTTCGTGAAGGGAGCGCAGCAGGAGGGGCCTTTTTCAGCCGGTATGTTCCGCCGCGCTTTGAAGGGCCGCTTTCCGATCTTGCTGCTTTTGCCGGCTGCGCTGGTAAGCATGGGGGTTTTTCCCCTGCCGGGTAACGGGGGACAGGCAGCCCCAGCCCTTTCGCTGCTGGAGATAGTAGGCACGGCGCGCCTTTTTGCTGTGCTTTTCCAGCGGTACAAACTTTGTCAACCTTTCACCCCCTTGCGAAGTGATTTGATTTGCGGTATACTGAATTCCCAGATTTGATAAGGAGGGACGCATATGAACACCACTCCCTTTCCCGTGATTGACCTGGCGGCCACCGGACGGAATATCCAGCGGCTGCGGGAAAAGCGGGACCTCACCGTTCGGGACCTGCAGGCCTATTTTGGCTTTGAGGAGCCCCAGGCCATTTACAAATGGCAGAAGGGCAAAAGCCTTCCCACGGTGGACAACCTGTACGCTCTGGCTGCCCTGCTCCAAGTGACGGTAGATGACATTCTGGTGCCGTTAAGGCTTCATACTCTTTCTCGCGAGCAGCAGGCCGAGTCCCGCTGCTCGCCTCCTTTTTTCTGGGAATCCGCCGCTTGAGCTTGTGAATCCAGCATACCAGACCAGCTGCCGGTTGTCATTGAACTGGTGGTTGAATGGCTTCTGCGGTTAGCTCTCCCCCCCCATTTTCGCGGGGACCTCCCGTTTCTTCTCGTCAGGTTTGCCTGATGGGGGCAGACCAAAAAAGCGCGGTGCTTCACCTTGCGAAGCACCGCGCTTTTTTCAGATGGAAAGGAGAGATTTGCGAACACCCGGCAGCCTGGATGCCCCAGCCGCGTCCGCCCAGGGCGGGAGAGGCTGGCGGACGCTCCGCTCTCACGCGTTATCCTGCTGCCACAGCTCCAGCAGCGTTTCGTATTGCGGCGTGTTTCGCAGGAACGCCAAGTCATCGCCCTGCTCCAGCTCCTCCCCCAGCAGGTCCAGCAGCCGGCGGGAAAGGTCATTTTCCTTGGAAGGTGTGTGGCGGTAGAGAGAGGATTCCCAGGGACGCCAGGACTCCTTTAGGGAGGAAACCATGTTTTCCAGGGCTTCGGCGCACAAAAGCGGGTCTTGCCGCGACACAGCCAGCTGAAACTGGCCGTTATACGCGGTCCATGGGGCAAGGCCTGCTATTTGGGACATCTGCCGGTATACCTGAACAATGCTGTCCGCGTCCTGGCGGCGATCTTCCTTTTCGGCCGCTTCCATCAGGTAGAGCAGGGCTGTCTGCAAATCCGTGGCCAGCTTCATAACCCTGCGCTCCCACAGAGAGGCGGCTTCCTCCCATTTCTGCTCCTGAGACAAAAGCTTGGCCAGCTGTTCTTCCTTGTCCACCAGGGGAGCGGCAAGGGAGTCAATAAGCTGCCGGGCCTTTTCCAGCTCGCCCTGCTGCCGGAAGCGGGAGATCAGCATGGGCAGCGCCGCCTGGCGAATTTCTGGGTCGGGGCTTTCCGCCAGGTCTTGTATCCATTGCTCCAGCTGGGGCTGATACAGCGCCTGATCTGGAGGCGGATACAGCAGCAGCGCCCCGTTCAGGTACATGGCGGCGGCATACCGCAGCCGGTCGCAGGAGGGGAATTCCCGCAGTTTCTCCCGAGCCGCTTGGAAGGCGGCGTCATAGCCCTGGCGCTGCACGGTTTCGTCCAGGCTGTTGACAAACTGTGTGATCTCCCCATCGGTCAGATTCTCTTGGAAGGACAACAGGGTGTTTAGATCGATGCCCAGCAGGCGGGCCAGCGGCGGCAACAGGGTGATGTCCGGAAGGCTTACCTCCCGTTCCCATTTATTTACCGCCGGAGCGGAGATTCCCAACGCCTCCGCCACCTGCTCTTGAGTTAATCCAAGGGCTTTTCTCCGCTCTCGAACGATCCGGCCCACTTTCATAGCAACACTCCCTTTTGTGTATCATCATAGCAGAAGGGAAGGGGCGCCGCAAGGGACGCGCAGTCATATTGCGAAAGGAAAAAGTGAACGCCGGTTAAACGGACTTTTTCTGTCTGGGGGATATTCTGAGTGCGGCCGGGGGTCAGGCAGACGGCCCAGAGACCCAGGGCCTTTTCCGTGAAATTGCGGTTACGCAAGCGGCCCGCCTTCTTCGCGCCCGGACGGGTGACCCGTTCTTGCGGCGCTGTCCAGCAGCATCGCCAGCTTGAGAGGGCTTTTATTCCACTGTTTCCACGATGATGGTCCCGCTCATTTGTCCGATATTCTCCGCCCCGGAGACGGCCTCTCCCAGCTCATACAGGGAGCCGTTGGCCGAAAAGCTGTCGTAAAACAGCACCACATCTCCCCAGGGAGCGTAGTAGGCCAAGGTGCCTGCGCCGCCTTCCGCCAGGGGCGTATCGCTGGTGTCCAGCTCCTGGGGCGGGTAGAACACCTTTTCATTGGTGCTGAAATTCTCCACCTCCCCCTCGATGACGGCGTTTTCCGCCCAGGAAAAGTAAGCGATGAGCACGCCGCTCCCTGCCGCTTCCGGGGAAGCCTCAACCGCGCTTTCCGGCTGGGAAGAGGGCTGGCTCTCCAGGGCAGAGGCGGAGCTTTCTGGGATTTGTTCCTCTGCCGCGCTGAGGGCGGAGGAGATTTCACGGACGCTGGAATTTCCAGCGGTGCCGCAGCCGGTCAGGGAAAGAACCAGCAGCAGGGCCAAGAGCCAACAGAACCATTGTTTCACGGGGGACTCCTTCTTTCTCGTTGATTCTGGGGGATGAGTTTCTGTTCTCAAGTATAGCTGGGAAGCCTTGCTATGTAAAATACTTAGTTGTAATCGTTTTCTATACCTGAAACATATAAAAAGAACCAGGCCGGAAATCCCGACCTGGTTTGGAGCTGGGAGCGGTTGAACACGCGGCGGAACGTCCCTGTCCAGCTGTCCCATAGAGCTTCTTGCCGCGCGCTTACAGCCGCACCACGATTTTTCCGTTTACCCTGTGATGGTCCATGTCGAAAAGGGCTTGGGAGATCCCCTCAAAGGGATAGACCGCCCCCACATCCGGCGTGAGCTGATGGCCGCTGAGAAAGGCAAAAATCTCCGTCATGGTTTGCTGGGTGGGATAGTTGGAGAAAAAGCCCGTCAGATAGATCCCGCCCGGAATCTCCTTGATGGGATCAAAGCCATGCAAGGCAGAAACGCCCCCCAGAATGCCTGTGTTGCAGACAATGCCGCCCTTTTCCACGCAGCCCAGGGTGTCCCGAAGAGTCTTTGGCCCTACCAGCTCCAGGGCTTTGGTGACGCTGGAAAGGGAACCCGCCAGTGTTCCGGTATCCAAAACGGCCTGGTCCGCCTCCTTCAGCAAGGACAGCTTCCTTTCTCTGTGAGTGGTGGCGATAACCCGGCAGCCCAGGGCTTTTGCCAGGCGGATGGCTGCGTACCCCAGCGCGCAGGTGCCGCCCCGCACCAGAAGGGTGTCGTCCTTGCGGAGCTGTAAACACTGGAACAGGGAACCCCAGGCAGTGAAATAGGTTTCCGGCACCGCCGCCAGCTTCTCCCAGGAAAGTTCCGTCTCCACGGGGAATACATGGCTTTCCGGCAGCAGGGCGTATTGGGCGTAGCTGCCGTTGAAGCTGCGGCCCATTCCCCCCATGAGGGCAACGGCCCTCTGACCCGTATGAAAAGAGCTGTCGGAGGGGTCGGCCACTTCTCCCACGCACTCAATACCGGGGATGATGGGCTTCTGGATGTAGTCCGCCTGAATTTCACCGAGACGGAGAATCTGTTCCGAATGGTTCAGACCGAAGGCCCGTATTCTGATCAGCACCCAGCCAGGGCGGACCTGAGGGACTGGCACATCGCTCAAGCAGATATTTTCCGCCTGTGTAGGCCCGGTCAGGACCACGGCTTTCATCGTTTTCGGGATCATGGTGTTACCTCCTTCCAGCACTGGGGATCGGCGGCGTAGAAATTGCCGTTCTTGCCGCTGGCAACCGCGGGACAGCCCCGGCAGAAGGCCAGCAGCTCACATTTGGAACATTTTTCAAACTTCGAGTACTCCCGGTAGGCCTCCATCTGGCGGACCCAGACATCAGCCAGCCGGTCTTCGAACACGTTGCCCACCCTGCTGTTCTGCACCCGGCGGCAGGCGTAAATATCGCCGGTGGGGAGAATGGTCAGGTGGCAGTTGCCGCAGTTGCAGCCGCCGTAGATCACCCCCTCCTCCACCGTTTCCGGGATTTTGAACGCGCCGGTCTCGTATTCGTACAGTGTCCAGAGGTGGTCCTTCTTGTTGAAATAGGTCTGGCAGCCCGCCGCCTCATACGCCTTGAACTTTTTGTCGCAGTCCGCCAGCAGCCGGCGGTAACGCTGGGGGGCAATGCCCACGTCCTTCTCCTCGCTGGTGGGGCAGTAGCGGGCAAAGGCAAAGACATTGGCTCCGGCCTGGACCACCGCGTCGATGATGTCGGGCACTTGGCCGATGTTGGTGCCGGAGACGGTGGTCATTACCACGCTGCGGATGCCTGCCCGGTTGATGCAGCCGATCTTCTCCAGGGTGATGTCAAAGCTGCCCGGCTTGCGGAACCAGTCGTGGGTTTGACGCATCCCGTCCAAGGAAAGCTGGTATTTCTCGCAGCCGTATTCCTTCAGCCTGCGGCAGACCTCATCGTTCAGGTGGAAGGGGTTGCCCAGGATGGTGAAGGGAACGCCATGCTCTTTCATGAGAGCCAGCAGCTTCCAGAAATCCGGGTGCAGGATGGGGTCGCCGCCGGTGATGTAGAAATAGGGCAGCCGGTCATACACCCGGCAGAAATCCAGGCAGTTGAAAAAGGTGTCGCTCATCTGCTCCCAGGTCATGGAATCCAGGTGTTTGCGGGTATCCTCGGAGAAGATGTAGCAGTGCTTGCAGCGCTGGTCACATGCATCGGTGATGTGCCACTGAAAGGAAAAATACTGTTTCATCGTCTTTGACCTCGCTTATAGTAAATCGGATGGACCGAATAAGATTTCGTGTGTTCCCGGCAGGCAGCTTCCCGCCGGGAACGGGTGTGATGGAGATAGAACAGATTACTTATCGCCAGCGCCGCAAGCGGAACCGCAGGCGGCAGGCTTTTCTTCCGGCTTATCGGCCGCACCGCAGGCAGCGGGAGCCCCGGCGGGCTTGTCGCCGGCCCCGCAGGCAGAACCGCAGGCAGCGGGCTTTTCCTCCGGCTTATCGGCTGCGCCGCAGGCGGTACCGCAAGCAGCGGCGGGAGCCGTATCGTCCTTCTTGCTCCATCCAAAGAGATTAGAAAGTGCCATAAGTTTGTACCTCCATATTGTGGATTCAGAGTGCCGCTTCGCTCTCTGTGCTTATCATTGTACGAATTTTTAAGTCCCTCACAAGTACGCACTTTTTTATAACCTGGGTTACCTTTTTGTAAGCTTTGCGCCGCCTGGGGAAAACCTTGGAAAAATTTTTTCGCGCCGGAGTGACTCCCTTGCAACGGCGGCGCCGGGAGGCTATAATTTTTCACAGAGTGCAAGATGTTTCTTGTGTATGCGGAGGTGTGGATATGGTAAGAAAAGAAGATTTGCCGGCCTGTCCCGTGGCGACCACGGTGCAACTGATTGGAAGCAAGTGGAAGCTGTTGATTCTGCGGAACCTGCTGGCCCGGCCCTGGCGCTTTAACGAGCTGCAAAAAAATCTGGAGGGAATCAGCCAAAAGGTGCTCACCGACAGCCTGCGCTCTATGGAGGAGGACGGCCTGGTCACCCGCAGGGTGTATCCCGAGGTGCCGCCCCGGGTGGAATACTCCCTGAGCCCGCTGGGGGAATCCATGCGGCCCATCATTGCCGCCATGGAGCAGTGGGGAACGGCCTACAAGGCAAGCAGAACATAGGGAAGGCCTTCGGCTGGGTTTCGCCCCGGGAGAAGGAGGTTTGTTCTCTTGGCTTCTAGACAAGAGCGGCCCGTTGGAGGCGGCCGCGGCTTTGTCCCTCTGCCTGCTGGGCGGCGCTGCGGGCGCGGGCACAGTCTGGTGCGCTTTGGGAGGAATCGGCGCTCCTGCCGGACAGAGCGCCTCTGTCACTCCGGTGATTCTCAATACCGCCGCCTCCGGCGCCTCTCTAAGCGACAGCCAGGTGTATGCCGCCGCTGTAAACAGCGTGGTTTCCATCAATACCACCTCCCAGGCGGGGGGGGAATATTTTCGGCCAGCCGGTGCAGTCCGCCTCCAGCGGCTCTGGGTTTATTCTCAGCGGCGATGGCTACATCCTCACCAACTATCATGTGGTAAAGGACGCCTCCACCGTGGAGGTGACCACCTATGGCGGGGACGGTCAACGCCCAGATGTCCCAGCAGGCAGGGCTGGTTCCCGGGGTCTATCTGTACGCGGTGGAGACCGGAGGCCCGGCGGCTGCGGCGGGACTTCAGGCGGGGGACATCATCACACAAATTGACGGGACAAACATTCAGTCCATGACAGATTTCACCGCCGTGAAAAAGACTTTCTCCGCGGGGGACACCTCCCAGTTCACTGTGACGCGCGCCGGGCAGACAAAGACGGTGTCCGTGACCTGGGGGGCCGCTCCAGCCTCCCAAGGCCGGCAGCAGGCGGACAGCGGGTCTTTTCCCTATGGCGGGGTTTGGGGCCAGCTTCCATAAGGATGAGAGCAGCGGGCAGGACGGTTTTCAGCGTCCCGCTTTTTTGTTTTCCCAGAAAGCCGAGAGGCTGAACAGAGGAGACTTCCCGGGGAGCAGATCCGAAAAAAACAGCCGCCCTTTCCGGTGGCTGTTTTTCGCTGAGATTTGGTTGGATGGATTTACCAGGCGTCCTGCTGATGGCGCTCCTTCTTCTGGGAGGTTCTTCGGCCTGCCAGGCGAAGGATGAACGTGGCGGCGCGTTCCACCAGGAAACTGAACGCCGCGAGGCCCAGCAGCAGCCAAAGGGTTCCCGCCGAAGGCAGCGCTACCTGGAGCCTTGCCCGCAGCAGCAGGACGGCGGCGTAAAAGCCCGCTGTCATGGTGGCGCAGAGAAACGCCCGCAGGCGGTCCATGGGCCAGCTGGCCTTGAACACCGCCTGAATCCCCACTGTTCCCACCAGCAGGTAAAACAGGGTGGAGCGCTGCTCCGGCGGCAGGGCCGTCCAGGAGGACAGGGGAAGGGGCCGGGAGTATTCCCGGCCCCCTGGCCTTTATGGCGCCCGTTCTCCGGCCTGGGCGGAGAGAGGCTCTGGCTGCCTGGCGGATTTTTTCAGGGATTTGCTGCCTTTGCCGCGGGGGCGGACCTTTCTCAGCTCTCCCAGCTCCTGGCGAAGAGAGGCCAGCCTTTCCTCGCAGTACAGCGTTCGGAGAGCCTGAAGCACCGCCAGCAGGCAGAAGGCCAGAAGCAGCCCTGTGGAAATGGGCAGGCCCAGAAAATTCATGTAGGGGTTAAACCAGTCCAGCACCTCAAAGGTCACCATGCACAAGGCAAGTATGATGGAACAGTGAGCGGCGATCTGAAACAGCCTTGCCATAACCTACACCTCCCCAACGTACAGGCAGTCCACAATTTCGTGGGTGTCCTTATAGGGCCTGTTGACCAGCCGGCCGTCCATGGCCATCATGGTGGAGTGGCCCCCGTCCAGGTTATAGGCCGCCTTGCAGCCCAGATCCTGGAACAGCTGGGAAAGCTCTGGCAGGGTCATGCCCCGGGAGTAGCCCTCCTGGCGGCCGTCCACCACTACCAGGCAGTAATGGCCTGGCTCATAATAACCGATGGCGGTGCGGGGGTGGGACTTGCGAATGTAGTCCCAGGTGTTAAATTCCGTCATGGCCCGGCCATTGTCGTCCAGCAGCCGGGGGCCAAAGGTCCAGCTTTGATAGGCTCCGCCGGCCGCCACTTGCTTGAGGTCAAACTGATCGGGAGAAAAGGTTCGCATTTCCCCGCTGTTGTAGAGCACGCACACGTCCGAGGTGGTGGCCTCCGCCCGGTAGATCACCCCGTTGCGGATTAAGGGACCGGCTGTGTGAGAGCGGTTGTAGCAGTAGGAATCCCCGTTGACAGCCAGCACGGCCTTCACGTCGGCGCTCATGTCGGTGATATGCTCATTAAAACCGGAGCCGTAGACATTTTTGGCGAAATAGGTTTTAAAGCAGCTCAGGTTGGAGGTGTACACGTCAGCAATGTAGTAGGTCACCTGATCCTGGCCCGCGCCAAAGGAGTGTTGGGTGACGCTGATGGCCAGGTCCTTGCTTTGGTAGGTGCTGGCTGTGGCTGTGGTTTTGCTGGAAAACTTATCCGCGAATTTTCCGCTCAGGTCCGCCGGGGTGCCGGAGATGGTCACCGGGGCCATTTCCGAGCCGTCCTGAGAAACGGCGTCCCCTGTTGTAAGGGAAACGCCGTCCCCCAAATTCAGCCCGTCCGACATCAGAGAGCCCAGTCCGGGCAGCGGGGACTGGGCGTCCCGGCTGGCGGAAAGAGAGGCGGGAACAGAGAACCTTACCGGCGCCAGATAGTTGCAGTAATACACCGAGAGTACGGTTCCCGTCGCCAGGACCAGGTCCAGCGCCGCCGCTGCCGCCCTCATGACAACCCTTTTACGCGATTTTTGCCTGGTCATGGATGCTCACTCGCTCTCAAATAGCGGACCATGTGTGGAACTATGACTTCCAGTACGATTCCAACGTAGTGGATGTGTACATCCGCTACCTGCGCAACAAGATTGACCGGCCCTTTTCCTCGCCTCTCATCCACACCGTGCGGGGGACGGGCTACATCCTGCGGGAGGAATCGTGATGCGTTTGACCATCAAGCGGCGCATTGCCGCCCTGTATACTCTGCTGACCGTGGTGTTGCTGGCCATTCTGTTGCCCATTGTATACGGCACAGTTTCCGCCTCCTTGAATCTGGACATCCAATCCCGGCTGGAAAGCGCCATCGCCCAGGTGCTTATTGCCGTGGACGACCAGGACGAAAGGTTTACCATCAACAGCCAGGTGGACCTGCCCGACTACATCTCCCTGTGTGTGACAGACCAGGAGGGGAGGGTGTTTTTCTCCACCTCTGGGGCTCAGTGGCTGAAGGACGCCGCTGTGGACGGAAACAAAAAAACCTCCTATCAAAACGAGACCTACACCGTTTTAAAGGAGGATTTTCAAATTGAGGGGTATGTGGTCACCGCCTCGGCGGCCATCTCCTCCGACTATGCCGAGCAGTCCCTTTCCACTTTGCGGTGGCTGCTGCTGGTGCTGGCGCCCATCTATCTGGGGCTTTCCGTGGCGGGAGCCTACTTGCTGGCCAAGCGGGCCATCCGCCCCATCTCCAACATTACCCGCACGGCAGAGGCCATCAGTGCCGGGGACCTGTCCAAGCGCATCGCGGAACCTGCCGCCCGGGACGAAGTTCAGGAGCTGGCCATCACCTTCAACACCATGCTGGACAGGCTGCGGAGTCCTTCCAGCGGGAGCGGCAGTTCACCTCCGACGCCTCCCACGAGCTGCGCACCCCCGTGGCGGTGATTTCCGCCTGCGCCGAGGAGCTGGAGGAGGAGTCCCTTTCCGGTGACGGCCGGGAGACCCTGGAGGCCATTCAAAAGGAAAGCCAGCGGATGAACAAGATTATTTCCCAGCTGCTGGTGCTTACCCGGGGCTACGAGGGCCGCTATCACCTGAACAAAGAGCGGCTTCCTCTCCGGGAGGCGGCAGGCTCTGTGCTGGAGGAGCTGAACGATGCCGCCGCTGCCCAGAAAATTTCCCTGTTCAATCAGGTGCCGGAGGGCATGGAGGTGTGGGCGGACCAAAGCCTGCTGACCCAGCTGCTCATCAACCTGGCGGGCAACGCTGTGAAGTATGGAAAGCAGGGGGGCTGGGTGATTGTTCGGGCCGCTCAGGAAAGGGGGACCTGCGTACTCACCGTGTCCGACAACGGAATCGGCATGAGCCCGGAGGAGCTGGAGCACATTTTCGAGCGCTTTTACCGGGCGGACAAGGCCCGGGACCGTTCCGGCTCTGGCCTGGGGCTTTCTATTGCCCAGTGGATTGTCCACCTTCACGGTGGGAAAATCACCGCCCGAAGCCAGCTGGGCAAAGGCAGCCAGTTCACTGTGGAGCTGCCCTTGCCGGGATAAGAGGGGGCACACTGTCTTTGAAAGCAGCGGCGCGAGAAGCGGAAGAGCCTTCTTGTGCCGTTTGCTTTTGCGTGGATCTGGGTGATGCCTATAAAACCTCGTTCTTTGTGGAAAATCCATCTGATAGGGGGGAACATCTCAAAATGGCGGCGGCCAACTGTAGTTTTGGGGGCGGAACACCCTCGCTTTTACAAAGGAATTTTGAATCCGAAGGCGACGCCTTGCTCTAGGTTTTGCGCGAAGCATTTTCCGCCGTGAAGCTCAATAATGCTTTTCGCGATGGCAAGGCCCAGCCCGGTTCCCTGCTCTGTTTGAGCCTCCTCCGTCCGGTAGAAGGGAAGCCACACGCTGCGCAGGGCTTGCTGAGACAAGGGAGCGCTTTGGTTTTCCACTGTAAAGAGGGCCTCGGCGGGCTCCCTTTGAATCCGCACGCGAATCCATCCCCCTGAAGGAGTGTATTTGACCGCGTTGGTGAGAAAGTTTTCCAGGGCCTGGGAAATGCGGCTTTCATCCGCTGTGATGAAAAATTCCTCGGCGGGGGAAACCGTCACCTCCAGGCCCTTGGCCTGAATGGGAAGCTCCAGCTTGTCTAAAATTTCCCGGGAGAGCGAGAACAGAGAGATGTTGTCCCGGGAGAGCTTGATCTTGCCTGCCTCCAGCCGGGAGAAGTCCAGCATTTCCAAAACCATGCGGTCGGACCGCTGAGACTCGGCAAGGATTCCCTCCACATACCGGTCCCGCTTTTCCTCCGCAATATGCTCCCGCAGGCACTCCGCGTAGCCGTGAATCACCGCCAGGGGGGTTTTCAGCTGGTGGGCCAGGTGAGAGATCATCTGGCGCCGGGTTTCCTCCGCTCTTTGGGCATAGTCCAGAGAAGCGTTGAGCCGGGCAATTTCGTTTTTGTCCTTGTGCAGCTGGTCATGGGTGGCCTGATACTGGCGGACCAGCAGGGAAATCTCCTTCCACCGCAGGGAATCCCAGTTCCAGTTGGGCAGGTGAACCCAGCCCAGCTCCATCCCGTGCTCAAGCTCCGCCAGAGGCTGGGTCAGGTTTTTTCGAACGCCGCGCCGAATGAGCAGAATTCCCAGCAGCGCCAGGACTCCTGTGGCCAGATAGATTTTCCACAGGAGCTTTGCGGCGATTTTCAGAGGACTGGCCTGCACCGCGGCCAGCAGGGTGAAGTCCGGCTCTGGCAGGGGCTCCTCTGGACTGTACAGGTCATACCCGGAATAGTCCGTGAATTTTTCGGCGCTGAACACCACCGCACTCCACAAATTGTCCATCTGGCTGCTTGCCGAAAAGCCAGCTGTGGGGCCTTGGCCTTCGGGGACCTTGGCCAGCAGCAGGTCCAGCAGGCTGGAGTAGGTTTCTCCCTGATAGCGGACAGGCCCTTGGGCTTCGTACTGGGTCATGAACGGCCGGGTGCCGTAGATGGTGACAAGCTCCTCGGACGGGTCCGCCTGAGCCGTGTTGTCAAACAGCTCCTGCCACTCCACATAGCCCAGGTTGTCTAAAAGGCCATAGGTGTGGGGTGGGGTAGAGCTGGTCCCGGAGCCAGAGGTGGCGGCGGAACCCTCCCCTTCACTCCCCTCCGTGGGGGACGCCTCGGAGGGGCTTTCCAGAGCGGATTCCTCCGGCATCCAGGCCTGCAAGGCACGGTTATAGGAGCTGTTGTCCATGATGGAGATGGCGTAAGGCTCAAACCGGGTGCCGTCAAACACGCCTGTAAGCCGCAGGACCTCTACGCTGAGCAGGGTTGCCCCCTGTCCCGTGTGCTCGTAGAAATTGCGAAACAGCTGGTACCGCTGGTCAGAAGGGTCGCTCAGGTCCAGCCAGGCGTAGCCCTCTGTGGGCATGGTTTCTTCGGCTTGCTCCCAGCCCTCCTGGGTTACATAGTCAAAATAGACAACGGCGTCCCCGCTTTGGTGAAGCACATTTCCCTGGGCGTCCACAAAGGCCAAAGCCGTGTCACAGTTCAGAAACACCGAGGGATAGATGCTCCAATAGGTGCCGTCAGACCCATAAAAGCCGGGAGAGTTCACATCCACAGAGGCATAGGTCAAGCATTGCAGCATGGCATTGTCCAAATAGCCGGGAATGGCCTTCAGGTTCTGGAGGTCATCCTGCCGGTCCAGCTGGTAGATGCCTTGCAAATCGCCGATGTTTCCCGCGTCTCCAGCGAAATCTTGGCCCTTTTCCCTCACCTCCCGAAGCACATACTGCGCGGTGCCAACGGTGAACAGACCCATGGACAGAAGCCAGATTCCCAGAACCAAAGCTCCCGCGCGCAGGGTGATGGCGGTAAGCGAGCGAATGGTTTTCCTTTTCATCGTTCCCCCTCCCAGCGATAGCCCGCCTTGATGACGGTTTTGATGTGCGCGGCGTGGTCTCCCAGCTTTTCCCGCAGCCGCTTGATGTGGGTGTCCACCGCCCGAGATTCTCCCTCGTAGTCATAGCCCCAGCATTTGACCAGCAGCTGTTCCCTGGAAAGCACCAGGCCCCGGTTCTCCATCAGACAGCGGAGCAGGGCAAACTCCTTTGGCGTCAGGGAGATTTCCTGTTTTCCCGCCAGCACCCGGCGGGAGGAGAGGTCGAGGGTGACGTCCCCGTCCTGCAGCCTGTTTCCGGCAAGGACCTGCCGCTGGTTTCGCTTGATCAGCGCCGTGATTTTGGCGTGCAGCACCGACAGGGAAAAGGGCTTTGTCACATAGTCGTCGGCGCCCAGCTCGTACCCCAGCAGCTTGTCGTCCTCGTCGGAGAGGGCAGTGAGGAAAATAACCGGCACATCGTTGCTTTTGCGTATGGCCCGGCAGACGGAAAGCCCGTCAAGGCCGGGCATCATGATGTCCAGCAAAACGGCGTCAAAGGACTGTTCCTCCAAAAGCCGCAGGGCCTGGGCGCCGTTGGACGCCTGGAAGGGAAAGTCCCCCTTGCTGGCAAAATAATCGCCAAGCACCTCTCGAAGCCGGGCCTCGTCCTCTACAATCAAAATTTTGCTGTTCACAGTGAATCTCCTCCTTCCAGCCTCAGTATGGCACAGGGATGTGTACTCTCTGTGTCAAGAAGCCTCCCCCAAGGATTTCTTTTATTATAGCACACGAAAGGGGAGAGAAAAGCCGGTCCGGCTGTGCTTTTTTCCGGCTGTTTTGTGGCTCAGGGGCCTGGAACGGGGCCGGTGGCGGCGCGGGGACTTTACCATTGCAAAAACGCATGGAACAAAATAAAAGATAAGTATTCGACATTTCCCAAGCAGCTGATTATACTGAAACAGAAGGATTGCTTCGCGGGGAAAAGTCATCCCCCTTGCTTCAGAAGGGAGGCATGTGAGAATGAGGAGTACAGACAAACGGCTGCCGGCCTTTTTGGCGGCGGCGCTGGCAGGCGCCCTTTTGCCATGGGCCGCAGGGGCTGTGCCCCTTCTGATTTCCGCCGGTCCCACAGAGGAGGCCGTCCCAGAGGGGGACGCTTACCGGGTGGCCGACCCGATCCGGGGTTGGCAATCGGTAGATCAAGAGGTGTTTTGGAAAAGCTTTGACGGGATGGGCCGTCGGGCGGTGACAGTGGACAAGGGCCTGAAGGGGGAGGCGGGAGAGACTTTGGCCGCCTTTTCCCAGGAGGACAGCACTGGGGAGCTGGACATTGCCCAGCAGGAGCAAAATGCCCGGCCGGAGCTGGCCGGCCAGGTAGAGAGCTGGGGCAGCGGCTGGCTGGACGGCCTGAAACTGTGAGCAAGCTGTTGCGAAAGAGCTCTCATCAGCGAAAGAAGAAAGGCCGGGGAGAAGTTCCTCACGGGGAAGAGGCAGGGAGTCTCTCGTGAAGACGCTGATTCCCTGCGATTCCTATGCGGAGAACACCACCCGGAAATAACAAAAAAGCGGGGCCTCCTGCCTGGAAAAACCAGGCGGGAAGCCCCGTCTTTTTGCCGTGGAGGGCTTTGGACACTTAGGGGAAAAGGGTGTGGAAATCAACTTTGAAAAACGGCTGAAAGGCGGACGCTTGGAGTGATAAAACAGCCGCTCGCTACAAACGCCAGGGGCGGGACAAAGGAAAAGGACGAGCTTGGCGCGAATGTTGTGCAAAGGGTATAAAAAAACCGAGTACCCTTCTGGATACTCGGTCTGGTGCAGGTGACAGGACTTGAACCTGCATGAACTTGCGCTCATATGGACCTGAACCATACGCGTCTGCCAATTCCGCCACACCTGCGTTTTCTTTTCTCGTTGGACTCTCGTCTCAACGCTCGACTATTATAGCATTCCTGAAAGCGGTTGTCAACAGGATTTTTCAAAAAAATTGTCATTTTTGAAACTTTACACGGATTTAACAAAACTGGCGCTTGCAGAACGGCTTCTTCCTATTTAACATATAGGGAAGAATTCCTGCAATCTACTTTACACTCTCTTTACATTCTGTGGTATAATTAACGCAGATTTACGAAAACTCAGCGGGAAAGCGAAACAAACGCTCTTTATAATACCTCTGGTTTCGACAGAACAGGAGATATTGCCAATGATTCAACGTGTGTTTTTCGACCTGGGCCTGACCTTGGCCCAGAGCGATGTTCCAAACCGGTATGTGGAGCATCTTGCTCAGCTGGGACGCTCGGTTTCTCTGGAGGAAGCCCAGCGGGCCTATCACCTTTCCAACAAATTCTTTATGCGGGAGCGCCAGGGCGCTTTGGGCAAGGGAAGCAAGCAGGTCCTTCGGGACTTTTTGGAAAGGGTGTGTCAGGAGCTGGCTGTTCCCCAGCTGGCTGAGGAGCTTTACCGCCTGACCCTGGAGGACAAGCGCCCCGCCAAATGGACCGCCTTTCCCTTTACGGTTCCGGTCCTGCGGGACCTGCGGGCCAGAGGCGTGCGCACCGGCCTGATCTCCAACTGGGACCCCTCCTGCCGGAGCGTGCTGGAGCAAAACGGCTTGACCCCGTTTCTGGACCCCATTGTGGTTTCCAGCGAGGTGGGAGTGGAAAAGCCCGACCGCCGTATTTTTGAGAAGGCCCTGGAGCTTTCCGGGGAGGACCCAAGGAATTGCCTCTATGTGGGGGACAATTATTACGACGACGGCGTGGGCGCCTCTCAGGTGGGAATGGCGTTCTGCATTCTCAACCCGCCGGACAGGCTGGGCATTCCCGAGCTGGAGCTTCCCTGGTGCGTGCCGGATATTCGGGGCGTCGCTTCGGTGCTGGAGCGGCTTAACGCCGGGCAGGCGTGACAAGAGACAGGAAAACACCGCGCGGCAGCGCGTGCCTATATAGATGGTAGCATCCTGTGTTGGTTTTATGACAAAGAAGAAAATTTGAAAAGACGAAGGAGAAAGAATCATGCAGAAACGTATTCTCAGCCTTGTGCTGGCTTTGACCTTGATGGTGGCTGCTTTTGCCGGCTGCGGCGGCAACGGCGGCAGCAGCTCCGAAGGCTCTTCCACCAGCTCTTCCGCCTCCGCTGGCGACAGCTCCGCTTCCTCTTCCTCTGAAGCGGAAAGCAGCGAAACCGCTGAGTCCAACGGTGATGAAACCGTGGTGCGGATGAACATCGGCTCCGAGCCGGACAGCCTGGACCCCTGGCAGTCCGCCGCCTCTGATACCGAGGCCATTATGCACAACGTGTTCGAGGGCCTGTGCCTGTACGACGAAAACGGTGAGATCATCCCCGGGCTGTCCGAGAGCTGGGACATTTCCGAGGACGGCCTGACCTACACCTTCCATCTGCGCCAGGGCGTGACCTTCCACAACGGCGATGCCTTTGACTCCGCCGACGTGCTGTACTCCTACAACAACTTCGCCGGTTTGGACGGCAACGAGGCTGTTTCCTCCGACTATGAGATTGTGGAGAGCGTGGAGGCCCCCGACGAATATACCTTTGTGGTGCATCTCAGCGAGCCCTCCGCCTCCTTCCTGTCTGTGAACATCGACTCCATTCTGCCCGAGGGCTATGACGACCAGGCCGCCAATCCTGTTGGCACCGGCCCCTTTAAGTTTGTGGAGTACACCCCCTCTCAGCGCATTGTGCTGGAAAAGAACGACGATTACTACGACGAGAGCCGCATGGCTCAGATTGACCGGGTGGAGTTCTACATTATGACCGACGCTGCCGCGGTGGTTTCCGCCCTGCAGTCCGGCACCCTGGACATTGCCTCTGTCAGCGCGGACGACGCCGCTGTGCTGGAGGGCCAGTTTGACATCTACAACTCCCCCCAGAACATGGTGCAGATCTTTGCCCTGAACAACGAGTTTGAGCCTTTCAGCAGCCTGGAGGTCCGTCAGGCCATCAACTACTGCATTGACAAGGATCAGATTATCGACAGTGTGTTCGGCGGTTACGCCACCAAGCTGTACACCAACTTCAGCCCTGTAATGGCCACCTATTACAACGGCGACGTGGAAGGCTCTTACGACACCGACGTGGCCAAGGCCCAGGAGCTGATGGCCCAGGCCGGCTATGCCGACGGCTTTGAGTTCACCATCAAGGTGCCTGCCAACTACACCGCCCATGTGGACACCGCGCAGATTATTTCCCAGCAGCTGCAGCAGATCAACATCACGGTGAACATTGAGACCATCGAGTGGGCCACCTGGCTGGAGGATGTGTACACAAACGCCAGCTACGAGGGTACCATCATCGGCCTGACCGGCAAGCTGGATCCCGACGCCGTGCTGGGCCGTTTTGAGAGCAGCTATGCCCGGAACTTCTACAACTACTCCAACCCGGAGTATGACCAGCTGATTAACGACTCTATCACCGAGCTGGACGAGCAGAAGCGCATTGACAACTACAAGCAGTGCCAGCAGATTTTGGTGGACGACGCTGTGGGTGTGTATATCTGCGACCCCAACCTGGTGGTGGCCAGCCGTACAGACCTGAAGGGCTACACCTTCTATCCTGTCACCTTCCACGACATGACCAAGCTGTACTACGAGGGCTGAGAACCGGCCCGCCAACTGAAACCGCCGTCCCCCGGCAACCCGGGACGGTGGAACGAACAAAAACGCGCAGCGCTGATTGCGTAGGGTGGGGCCGCGCCGGGCAGGTGTCCGGGCGGCCCTTCCACTGTGGGAAAGGATTGAATCGCCTATGGCCTATTATTACATCCGAAAGGTGGCGGGCTTTCTCGTCACCCTGTTCCTGGTGTCCATCCTCACCTTTGCGGTGTTTCAAATTCTGCCGGGAGATCCGGCGCTGGTTATCCTGGGCGTGGACGCCGACGAGATGCAGATTCAGCAGCTCCATGAGGAAATGGGGCTGGACCGGCCCATTCCCATTCGCTTTCTGGAGTGGATCGGCGGCTTGCTCCAGGGCGATTTGGGTACCTCTTACCGGTATCATCAGCCCGTTTCCCAGCTGATTGGCAACGCCTTCGGAGTGACGGTGCAGCTGGCGGTTTTCGCGCTGCTTCTCACTGCGGTGATCGGTATTCCTGTGGGAATCTGGCTGGCTCATCACAGCAAAAAGCCCTATGCTCTTCCGGTGTCTCTGCTCTCTCAGCTAGGGCTTTCCGTGCCGGCGTTCTGCTTCTCCGTGCTGCTGATTAACATTTTTTCTGTCAATTTGGGCTGGCTGCCCTCTATGGGCTACACCCCCTTTACCCAGGACCCCGCCGCCTGCCTGAAAAGCCTGACCCTGCCCGCGGTGGCCATTGCCTTTGGATCCGCGGCGGTGCTGATCCGCTATGTCAAGGTCAGCGTGACCCAGCAGGAGCGCCAGGACTATGTGAAAACCGCCCAGAGCAAGGGTGTGCCGTCCCGGAAGATTTTGCGGGGCCATGTGCTTCGCAACTCCCTGATTCCCGTGCTGACTATTTTTGGCATGACCATCACCGACGTGCTGGGCGGCAGCATCATCATTGAGAACGTGTTCTCCCTGCCGGGGATCGGCCGGCTGATCTCCTCCTCCATCAACTCCCGGGACCTGCCGCTGATTCAGGGCCTGGTGCTGTATCTGGCGATTATTGTGGTCATCTGCAACTTTGTGGTGGACGTGCTGTACTCGGTCATCGACCCCCGCATTCGGTTGAAGTAAAGAGGGAGGGACAGAGGTTTGCGTTTAAGTACCATTTTAAAAAAGTGTCTGCACAACAAGAATTTCATCATTGGCCTGTGCATGGTGGGGCTGATGGTGCTGCTGATGGTGGTGGGCTTTTTCTATATGCCCTATGACCCGGACGTGATGGACACGGAGAACGAGCTGCAGTTCTTTTCCGCCGCCCATCCCCTGGGGACGGATCAGTTTGGCCGGGACGTGCTCAGCCGCATTATGGAGGGCGCCCGGGTGTCCTTTTTGGTGGGGGCGCTCACCGTGGTGTTTGGCCTGGTTGTGGGCGGCGCCGTGGGGGCTGTTGCCGGGTATTACGGCGGGAAGATCGACGAGGTTATCATGAAGCTGATCGACACCCAGATGGCCTTCCCCGGCGTGCTGCTGGCGCTGATGCTCATCGCCGTGTTTGGCAACAGCATTCAAAACCTGATTTTCGCCTTGGGAGTCATGTCCATTCCCCGGTTTGCCCGCATTACCCGCAGCGGCTTTATCAAGTACCGTGACGCGGAGTTTATCAAGGCGGCCCGGTCTCGGGGCGCGGGAGACGGGCGGATTATCTTCCGGCACATTCTGCCCAACATTGTGCCGGAGCTGATCGTCACCAGCTCTCTGGGCTTTGCCGGCGCCGTGATGAGCGAGGCGGGGCTTTCCTATCTGGGCCTGGGCATTCAGCCCCCCACCCCCAGCTTTGGCAAAATGCTCAGCGAGGCCCAGGCGGAAATCCTTCAGGCGGGCTGGTATGTGCTGGTACCCGCCGTGGCCATCACCCTGCTGGTGATGGGCTTTAACCTGATTGGCGACGCGCTGCAGGAGGTGACCGAGCATGGCAGATAAGAAAATCCCTGTGCTTTCCATCGAAAGCCTGACCGTGGACTTTGACCTGGGCAAAACCTGCCACGCGGTGCGGGATACCAGCGTGCGGATTGAGCCGGGAGAGATGGTGGCCCTGGTGGGGGAATCCGGCTGCGGCAAAACCATGACGGCTTTGTCCGCCATTGGCCTGCAGCCCAGGGGCGCCAAAATCCCCCAGGGGAAGATTTTGTTTGACGGCTCTGAGCTGCGGGGACTGAATGAGGAACAGTGGAACCAGTACCGGGGCCGGAACATCGCCATGATTTTCCAGGAGCCTATGACTGCCCTGAACCCCTTGATGAAAGTGGGCAAGCAGATTGCAGAAAACGCCCGCATTCACGGCGCCTCTAAGGAGGAGGCCAAGCAGAAGGCCCTGGACGTGATGAAGCAGGTGGGCCTGCCCGATGTGGAGCGTCTGTACAACGAGTATCCCCACCGGCTGTCCGGCGGCATGCGCCAGCGGGTGATGATCGCCATGGCCCTGGTCAATCAGCCGGAGCTGCTCATTGCCGACGAGCCCACCACCGCCCTGGACGTGACCATCCAGGCCCAGATCATGGAGCTGATCCGGGACATGAACAGGAAAATGGGCACCGCCGTGCTGTTAATCTCCCATGACCTGGGCGTGATCCGCCAGATGTGCAGCCGGGTGTACATCATGTACGCCGGCCGGGTGGTGGAAAGCGGCACCACCCAGGAGGTGCTGGCCCATCCCCTGCACCCCTATACCAAGGGGCTGATCGCCTCCATCCCCTCTCTGGCAAAGCGGGGCCAGCGGCTTTCCTCCATTCCCGGCACAGTGCCGGCCCTGGAGGACCGGTCCGAGCACGGCTGCCCCTTCTGCAACCGGTGCTACAAGTGCCGGGACATCTGTGAAAAGGAAACGCCTCCCATGGTGGTCCATAAGGGCCACATGGCCCTGTGCGTGGACGCGAAGGAGGAATTGGGACTGTGAGCGCGCAAGTGAAAGCAGAGAACAAGGCCCCCCTTCTGGAAATTCGGGGCTTGACCAAGGAATTCCGCCAAGGCAAGGACCGTGTGATGGCGGTACACGACATGAATTTGGACATTCACAAGGGCGAGGTGTTCGGCCTGGTGGGAGAGTCTGGCTGCGGCAAGTCCACCTTTGGGCAGATGCTGGTGCATTTGCTGGACCCCACCTCGGGGGAAATCCTGTTAAACGGGAAGGACATCACCCGCCCGCCCCGCCGGGAGCGGAAGGACCTGTGCAAGCAGATGCAGATTGTGTTCCAGGACCCCTATTCCTCCATTGACCCCAACAAGACCATTGGCTGGCTGGTGGAGGAGCCGCTGCGGATTCACGGCATTGGCAAGACCAAGCAGGAGCGGGACGAGAAGGTGAGCCAGGTGCTCAAGGCTGTGGGCCTGGACGAAAGCTACCGCACCCGGTGGCCCAACGAGCTTTCCGGCGGCCAGCGCCAGCGGGTGGCCATCGCCATCGCCCTGATCCTGGACCCGGCCTTTGTGGTGTGCGACGAGCCTGTTTCCGCCCTGGACGTGTCTGTGCAGGCCCAGGTGCTGAACCTGCTGCTGGATCTTCGGAAGCAGTTTGGCCTGACCTACCTGTTTATCTCCCACGACTTGAACGTGGTTTCCTATATGTCCGACCGGATCGGCGTGATGTACCTGGGCAATCTGGTGGAGCTGGGAGACGGAGCGGCCATTTCTCAAATGCCCCTGCACCCCTACACCGAAGCGCTGTTCTCCGCCTCTATGGAGGTGGAGGGGGACCGGGAGAGGATTATCCTTTCCGGCGACCTGCCCAGTCCGGCCCATCCCCCGGCGGGCTGTCCCTTCCACACCCGTTGCTTTGCCTGCACGGACCGGTGCAAGGTGGAAAAGCCCCAGCTGCGGGAATTTGAGGGAGGCCGGTTCTGCGCCTGCCACCGGGTGGAGGAGCGCACGGGCCTGAGACCGGTAGAGTTGAAGAAGGAGGGAAAAACGGAATGAAAGCGGTATTTCTTTCCGACATTCATGTGGACATCAACCGGGAGTATCCGGTGGCGAAGGAATTCGCCGGCTATATCAAGGAACAGGGGGCCAGGCTGGCGGTAATCGCCGGGGACGTGAGCGAAACCCAGCAGGAAACCCTGGACACCCTGAATCGAATTGAACAGGACTCCGGCGCCCGGGTGCTGTTTGTGCCCGGCAACCACGACCTGTGGGGCCCTGAGGGAGACCCGGATCAGATTGCCGCCATCTATGACCGCTATGTGCAGGACGAGCACTGTCTCTGCGGCCGGGACGTGGTGCTGGGGGACAGGGTGTTCATCGGTGATGTGGGCTGGTACGATTACTCCTTTGGCAGCGGCCGTTACAGCTTTGAGGAGTTTGAAAGAATGTCCCTGGCGGGCCGCACCTGGCAGGACTCCCTGCGCAACGCCTGGACCCGCGACAACCTGGGCCGCACCCAGTGGATGCTCTCCCGGCTGGAGGCCCGCATGGCGGCCTATCCGGACAAAAAGCTGATTCTTATCACCCATATGCTGCCCATCAAGGATTTTACCGTTCCCCAGGAGAAGGCCAACTGGTCTTATTTCAATGCCTTTTTAGGCTCTCGGAAATTTGGGGAGCTGTACCGCCGCTATCCGGTGGAGGCCGCTGTCTGCGGTCATGTTCACTACCGCAGGAGCGTGGACAAGTACGGCATCCACTGGATGTGCCGGTGCTTAAACTACCACAGCGAGTGGCGGCCTGAATACGGCGGGGACACGCTGTCCCAGCAGATTGCCCACGCCGCGGAGGTTTTGGATCTGTGACAACCTATTTTATCGCCGACACACACTTTGGGGACGGGAACATCCTGCGCTATGAGAACCGGCCCTTCGCCACCGTGGAGGAAATGGACCAGGAGCTGGTCCGCCGCTGGAACGAGCGGGTGGGGCAGGAGGACACGGTGTTCCATCTGGGAGATTTCTCCGCCCGGGGAGAGGAGGAGGACCAAAGCCTGCTGTCCCAGCTTCACGGCAGGAAGGTGCTGGTGCTGGGCAACCACGACCGGCACCGCTCCCCGGAGAAGTGGCGGTCGCTGGGCTTTGCCGAGGCAGTGCCTTGGCCCCTGGTGTGGGAGGGCTTCTTCCTGCTCTCCCACGAGCCGCTGTATGTAAACCGAAATATGCCCTACGCCAACGTGTTTGGCCATGTCCATGGAAATCCCGCCTATCGGGACGCCAGCTGCCGGAGCCTGTGCGTCTCGGTGGAGCGGACGGGCTACGCCCCCCTTTCCGCCCAGGAGCTGCGGGAGCGGATCCGAAAAGAAAACAGCGTATAAGAGCCTTTCGTGTTCCTTTGGTTTTGCCGCTCCCAGCCGGGGGCGGCTTTTCTTTGGGTTGACTTAAAGCCCGGTTTAGGTGGTATAATGAAAAAACAGAACCGCCCTGTTTCATCTCTATCTTTTTTTGAAAGGACGTGCTTGTATGCAAACTGTCACCCTGGGCCGCACCGGCATTACCGTGAACAAAAACGGCTTTGGCGCCCTGCCCATCCAGCGTGTCTCCGCCGATTACGCCGGGATGCTGCTCCGCAAGGCCTTTGACGCCGGTATTACCTATTTTGACACCGCCCGCTCCTACTCCGACAGCGAGGAGAAAATGGGCCTGGCCCTTTCCGGCGTGCGGGACAAGATTTTCATCGCCACCAAGACGCCTTCCACCACCGTGGAGGGTTTCTGGCAGGATTTGGAGACCAGCCTGCGCCTGCTGAAAACCGACTACATCGATGTGTACCAGTTCCACAACCCGGCCTTCTGCCCCAAGCCCGGGGACGGAACTGGTCTGTACGAGGCCATGGAGGAGGCCAAGCGCCAGGGAAAGATCCGGTTTATTGGCATCACCAACCACCGGCTGGGCGTGGCGGAGGAGGCCGCTGCCTCCGGCCTGTATGACACTCTCCAGTTCCCCTTCTGCTATCTGGCCACGGAGCGGGACATCGCCCTGGTGAACCTGTGCGGGGAGAACAACGTGGGCTTTATCTCCATGAAGGGCCTTTCTGGCGGGCTGATTACCAACTCCGCCGCGGCCTACGCCTGGCAGGCCCAGTTTGACAACGCCCTGCCCATCTGGGGCGTGCAGAAGGAGAGCGAGCTGGACGAGTTTATCTCTTACATTGACAATCCCCCGTCCATGGAGGACCCGGAGATTCAGGCTGTCATCGAGAAGGACAGGAAGGAGCTGATCGGCAACTTCTGCCGGGCCTGCGGCTATTGCATGCCCTGCCCCGCGGGGATTGTCATCAACCAGTGCGCCCGCATGAGCCAGCTAATCCGCCGCAGCCCCTCCGCCGGCTGGCTGACCCCCGAGAGCCAGGCCATGATGATGAAGATTGAGGACTGCCTCCACTGTGGTCAGTGCAAGAAAAAATGTCCCTACGGCCTGGATACCCCCACCCTGCTTCAGCAGAATTTGGAGGACTACAAAAATATCCTGGCGGGGAAGGTGCAGGTGTAACGGCTTTTCCCACAGGTTCCCGAGACAAAAGAAAGGAAGGTGCCGGCCATGCTTCGCTGTGTGGATACCTTTTCGGAAATTCCCGCCCTGTTTCCAAAGGGCGTGTTTGAGCTTGCCGCTTGGCGGGCGTATGCTCAGACCCACTTTGGGAAAGACGCCTCTCTCTTTGAGGACGACATGAACGACTGCCTTCAAACGGGCAGCTACACCTATGAAAAGGATTATCTGCCCGTGCTGCAGGCGGTTTGGAATCACCCCCGGCTGGAGGAGATGCACCAGTCCTTCCTGGCGGCGACGGAGGGGCTTTCGGAGCGCTTGGCCCAAAGGTTCGGCGGCCTGGACGCGGACCTGGTGCTCTATGTGGGCCTGTGCAACGGGGCGGGCTGGGCCACCGCCCTGAATGGCAGGGACGCGGTGCTGCTGGGCATGGAGAAAATCCTGGAGCTGGGCTGGGTCTCCCTGGGGGACATGCAGGGCCTGATCTACCACGAGTTGGGGCATATCTATCACAGCCAGCACGGTTGTTTCCGCCAGAAGGTGGAGGAGGGTCCCCAGCGGTTTGTGTGGCAGCTGTTTGCCGAAGGCGTCGCCATGTATTTCGAGCAGGAGCTGGCGGGAGACGAGGAGTTTTACCAGCAGGACAAAAACGGCTGGCGGGCCTGGTGCAGCAGCCATTTTGCTCAGATCGCGGAGGACTTTGACCGGGACCTGCCTGCCATGACCCGGGCCAATCAGCGCTATTTTGGAGACTGGGTGAACTACCAGGGCAGGGGAGACGTGGGGTACTATCTGGGTACCCGGTTTCTCCGAAGTCTTTTGGAGGACAGAGGCTTTGAGGAGGTCCTTGGGTTTTCCGTGAAAACAGTGTGGGAAGAGTACCGGGAGTTTGTCCGGAAAACGCTGGGAAGAGAAAGCGTTCTTCCCTCTTTTCCCGGCTGAATCCCGCTTGTGGAAGGACAAAAAACAGGGGCGCCCCAAAAGGAGCGCCCCTGGCTGCTTTTTTATGTGTTACAGCTCGTAAACAGACCCATCGCTGGAGAAGGTCATCTGGTCGCCCAGCACGGCTTTGGCGGCGGTCAGCTCTCCTTCCCGGTCGTTGAGGATCTCCAGGCCGTGGTGGTAGAACACCACCTTGCCCACCTGAATGCCGGAGTCCTTCAGCTCTTGGCACAGGGCGGCGGCGGTGTGGTGGCCTGTCTCCAGGAACACCAGGTCGCAGCCCTCCATCTGAGGGGCGATCTCCGAGAAGTCGCGGAAGTCCCCGGAGAACAGCACCTTCTTGCCCTCGGCCTCCACCACAAAGGTGTAGCTGAGCCAGGGCAGGCCCGGGGAAGGCGCTCCCAGATGGTAGTTGTGATAGGCTGTCAGCTTGAAGCCGTTTTGGTCATAGGCCACCCCGTCCCGGAGCAGGTGGGGGTCCAGGTGGAAGTTGGTCTCGTAGTTGCCCTCGCTGGCCCGGAGCATGGCCATGACCCCGTCAAACACGGACAGGTCCGGCATGTGGACCTGAATCACCCGGCCCTCCATGCGGGCGGCGATGTCCGGGTTGATGGTGCACAGCTTGCGGAAATTCCACAGTAGGTGGGGCAGGCCGCCGGTGTGGTCCATGTGGGTGTGGGTGATGAAGATGGCGGCGGTGTCCTGCTGGGGAACACCCGCCAAATAAGAGGCGTAGCCGGCGTTTTCCCCGGCGTCGATGAAGTACACTCTTCCGCCGGTTTCCACGGCGACAGAGGTTTGGTGGCAGCCGGAGAACGGCTCGGTGCCGGAGCAGCTGCCTAAAACGGTGATTTTCATAAGGGATCTCCCTTCTGGTTTTTGTTGGATGCCTTTAGCATAGCACAGGAATGGAAAAAGTCAAGAAAAAACACTGGAATCCCAAAAGAGAAGGTGTTACAATAGCCTTGCGCGAGCGGCGGGGCCGCTTGAAAAAATCAGATTGAGAAAGAAAGGTGGAGCTTACATGTTTGGAAACGGATGGGGCGCCCTGCCCCTGATTACCGGCGGGCAGAGCAGGGCTATCAACGGGGAAAACCCTCGGGGTGAAAAGGGCAGGGGCGGCATGGCCGCCAGCGGCCTGGGACCCTCCCGGAAGGGTTCTCCCTGCCTGGGAGAGATCAAGCCGGGAGAGACCGCGGTGCTGGGAGAGATCGAAGGCCCTGGCGTCATTGAGCACATCTGGATCACGGTGACGGACAAGACCAGCGAGGCGGACTGCTTTGTCCTGCGGGATTTGATCTTCCGTATCTACTGGGACGGAGAGGAGCGCCCCTCTGTGGAGGTTCCCCTGGGAGACTTCTTCTGCTGCGGCTTTGGTCAGGGCTGCCTGGTGAACTCCCTGCCCATTGTGGTCAATCCCAACCGCGGCTTTAACTGCTATTTCCCCATGCCCTTCCAAAAGCGGGCAAAGATCACGGTGGAAAGCCAGCACAAAAATCCAGTACCCGCCTTTTTCTACCAGATTGACTACTGCCTGCGGGAGCTGCCTGAGAACGCCGGGTACTTCCACGCCCAGTGGCGGCGGCAGCGGCTGACGGAAAAGGGAAAGGACTATGTGGTGCTGGACAACGTTCACGGCCGGGGGCAGTATATTGGCACCTATTTGGCTCTGACCACCCTGGAGCGCTATTGGTGGGGCGAGGGCGAGATGAAGTTTTACATCGATGGGGACAGAGACTATCCCACCATCTGCGGCACCGGCACCGAGGACTACTTCGGCGGCGCCTGGAGCTTTGCCAAGCAGGTGAACGGCCGCACCGTGGAGCAGACCTACTCCACTCCCTTTTTGGGGTATCCCTTCTATTCCCACCACGACAGCGCCGTTCACAACGACTATCACGATGACTGCTGTCCGCCTATGCGGGGACTGTACCGCTGGCACATTCCCGACCCCATCCATTTTGAGCGGGACCTGCGGGTGGAGCTGCAGCAGATCGGCGTGTGCCACCGGGGACTGTTCGAGCGCCAGGACGACGTGGCGACGGTGGCCTATTGGTATCAGGACAAACCCTATACGGATTTCCCGCCTCTTCCCTCCAAGGAGGAGCGGTGGCCCAGGTAAAAAAAGAAAAGCCGCCTTCTCTAAAAAGGGAGGCGGCTTGCGGGGGCTAAAAGAATTCCGTTAGGAATACAGCTTCTCTGGGAAATGCCTGCTCCAAGGCGGCCCGGTTGCCGGAGAGAAGAGCTTCCGGCTTATAGAGGGCGCCCTCTAGGGAGAGAAAGCCCAGGCAGAGCTGAGTCAGCGTGCCGATGTCCACAGAGAGGTCGGCAGGGGCGGTGTCCAGCAGCTTTTCCACAGGGGCGGGGCTGCCTCCGGAAACGCGGAATACGCCGTTGTTTTCCGGCAGCAGGTTGTCCCGCACCTTCACGGTGTAACGGACGTCCTGGGGAGCTTTGCGGGCCAGAGCCTTCTCCACATGGAGAATTCGGGCCATGGGCTGTTCTCCAGAGCTTACTTCCAGATCGTAGTACTCTGGAATCAGGGCGGCCAAGGGGGTGTCTTCCGGCAGGGAAACGGTGAACCAATCGTACTGGGCAGCCAGCCGGTAGAGGAATCCCAGAAGCTGGCGCAGTCCCTCCGGCCCCTGAAAGGCCAGCTCCCGAATGGCGCCGGACTTGGAATGGGGGGTTGCCTCCTGGGCCTGGAAAACGACATAGGCCAACGGGCCGGAGCTGTCCTTCAAAAGATAGGCGTAGCGCCGCTCCTTGCAGGGGTCCTTTCCAATGAGCTTTTCCCAATGGCGGTCCTCCCGCTGGACAGCCAGGTTGTATTGGCCCAGCCGGGCGCTGTATACCGCCTGGAGGGAATCCAGGTCCTGTCCGGGCTGGACCATGCTGACCTGGCAGGTGCAGCGGAAGGCGCTTAGCGCCTGGGTGGGAATTTTGTGGTAAGAGGCGATCTGGCACAGCTCGTAGCCAAACCTGCGGTAATAGACATGGGAAAAGGGGTAGAGGGCGGAAAACACCCCGCCCCTTTGCCGCATCCAGGGCAGGACGGTCTGGAAAATCTGCCGCACGGCCCCTTCATATCGGTGCTCTGGCAGAGAGGCTACGCCTCCCACGCCGATTATGGGAACGGCTTCCCCTTGATACCGTGCCTGATATTCTGGCAGCACCATGCTGGCGGTAAGCGCGCCCTCCTGGTTGAAATATCCAAAGGATACCGGCGGCGGGGACGAGGGCGCTTCCAGGGCTTTTATGGCCTCCTCCCGGCTCCAGGAACCGGCAAAGGCAATGCTGCAAATCCGGTCGCTTTCCAGCAGCTCTTCTTTTTCAGTCAGCTTGCGAACGGGCATGGGCGGATCCTCCTTTTTTGAAACTAGAACGATTTTACATGAGGAATCCCCCTTTGTCAATTCATTTGATATTCTTTATACAGAAGGGAGCGCTTTTCTATGAAAATCGCAGTAACCTATGAAAACGGCCAGGTGTTTCAGCACTTTGGGCACACGGCCCAGTTTAAAATTTACCAGGTGGAGAACGGTCAGGTGACCTCCGCCCAGGTGGTGGAGACGGAAGGCTCTGGACACGGGGCCTTGGCGGGCTTTTTGCAGGCCCAGAGAGTGGACACCCTGATTTGCGGCGGCATTGGCGGCGGGGCAAAAACCGCCTTGGCCCAGGCGGGAATTCAGCTGTACGGCGGCGTGTCCGGCACGGCGGACCAAGCGGTGGAGGACCTGCTGGCCGGCAGGCTGGTGTATCTTCCCGACGTGCTGTGCGACCATCACGGGGAGGGCCACGGTCAGGGACATTCCTGCGGAGAGCATGGCTGCGGGAACCATGGCTGCGGAAAAACCTGCTGAAGTGAAAAAAGCTGCTGGATTTTTCCAGCAGCTTTTTTTATGATTCCAGATATTCCTCCAGGCAGATGCCCTGGGACATGATCTCCTGAGCGGCGTCTACGCCTACATAGCGGTAGTGCCACGGCTCGTAGCCCACGCCGGTGATCTCCTGCTTGTCCTTTGGATACCGGAGGATAAACCCGTACTCCTGACAGTGGGCCATCAGCCACTGTTGCTCCGGGGTGTTTTCCTGCTCCTCCTCCAAAATCTGATAGGCCGAGGCCACAATGTCCACCGCCAAGCCCAGCTCGTGTTCGCTGGCGCCGGCTGGCACCACCCAGCGGTTGGCCTCCACCTCCGCTTCCTCGGAGGAATAGCCCGCTGCCAGCAGCCTGTCCACCTTGTTCTGGTGCAGAGACTCCTGGTCTTCCCAGGTGCGGAAGGAGGAGCAGATCATGGGGGAAAGTCCCTCCGCCCGCATGTCCTCCAGCATGCGTGACAGGGCGTCCGCGGCCCGGGCGTCAAACTGTCCGCCGTCCACCTGGGTCAGCTCTACGGTAAAATCCCGGGGAAGAGGGTTGTCCTTGTTTACCAGACGCAGCTTCCAGTCCGAGGCGGAGGGCTCCGGCTCTGGCGTGGGAGCAGGAGAAGCCGTGGGCGTGGGCTGTACCGTCAGGCCGGCCTGAGAGGAAGAGGCCTCCTCCGTTTGGGAGACGGGAGAAGGGAGCTTTGCCGCGTTGGCCGAAGCAGTTCCCAGATGGCTGCACAGAAGGACCGCGAAAAAGACGCAGGCCGCTCCAGCCATTCCCGCCAGACCATAGCGAAGCGTTCTGTTTTTTTGCCGCCCGTGGCGGCTGTGATATTGTGGCTTCATCAATCAGGCTCCTTTTTCCAGCTTCTATCTCATAGACGGGAGACACAGCCGGATTCTTACAGCTTCGGCAGAAAAAGACAAGCTTTCCGGCGCGCTGTCAACCCTCATACCGGCTGATGCACAGAATCTCGTAGCTGTAAGCCTCCAGATCGTCCCAGCTGAGAAACCGGTCCCAGCTGATACGGCAATGCTCGTAGTCGCTGTTGCACTCCACCACGGTAATTCCCTCAAGGTCCACTGTCAGCACCACCATGGAGTGCTCACTAAGCTCCAGCCGGATGTTGTCTCCCACCCGCAGCTGGGTGTAATCCGAAAAGGTGGAAACCGGGGCGTCCGCCCCAAAGACCAGGTCGCTGAGCAGGGCCGCGAAGCCCAGACATTGTTCCATGGGCTCAAATTGGGGAAACAGCTCCTGAATGCCTCCCGTGTAGGTGTTGCAATAGGTGTCCCAGTACACGTCGTGCTGGCAGGGTGTGTCCGTGATGGTGAACTCATTCCAATCCTCCACGCCAACGTGATTCCAATAGGCGCCCTCGGGGAACACGTCCCGCAGGTCCTCCAAAACCAGCGAGGCCTCCGCTTCGGTGAAATCGTCCTCCTCGCTCTCCGAGAGGGAGGAGGTCTCCTCGTAATTTGCCGAGGCGGCTTCTGTTTCCCCAGTCTCCTGGCTGCCCGCAAGGGAGGCCTCCTCCCTGATAACGGCACGGGCCTCCGTGCCGTTATCCTCCTCCTGAGAGGGTTCCAGTGCCGTGTCTCCCGCGTCCGCGGCGGCCAGGGTGGGGGTGGGCATGTCGGCGCTGCCGTTTTTGGTTCCCATTCCCATAAGGCCCACCACCAGCGCCAGGACAAAAATCCCGCAGGCGCCGCCCATCATCATGGGCAGCTGCCATCCTCTGGAGGGCCGCCCCCTTTTTCCGCGAGAAGAACGGACCGCCTTTTTTCTTCGATGTAGCCGAACCATGGAGAAGCCCCATTTCCTAGGAAGAGTCTGTGAAAGCAATCGCAAAATCCGGCAAATTTCGCCGGCAAAGGCAAAATCCCCTTTTGTTTTCGCTCTCTATACAGTATAGACGCAGTATGTGACGTTTTGGTGAGGGGAGAAGAAAAAATTTTTTGAAAAATGAGAGATTTCAGCAGCGGGTGGTCATAATATCCAGAATTTCCCGGTCGGTTTCCCGCATGCCCTGGGTGGCCAGCAGGCCAATGTTGCGGATGGTTTCCTCCACACCCTTGGAGATGATGCCGTCTCCGCCCCGGAACTGCTGGCCCTTCTGATACATGTAAAAGCCCAGAAGTCCCGCGTCCACCGCGGAGGCGATCTTGGCCGCGCAGGAGGCCTTGGCTCCGTCGCAGACAATGCCGGAATCCACCGCCAAGGCGTTGACAATGGTGTGAGACACGTCTTTTAGCAGAGAGGCAGGGTCCTTCTCCCGGCCGTAGAGCCAGGCGATGCCCGCCCCGCTGCCGCAGCCGGCGCTGACGGCCCCGCAGTAGGCGGAAAGCCGGCCGATCTCCGCCTTCAGGTGAATGGTAATCAGATCGCTGACCATCACGGCCCGAAGCATGGTTTCCCGGTCCACGCCCAGCTCCTTGGCGTACTCCACCACTGGCAGAGAGGCGGTAAGCCCCTGGTTGCCGCTGCCAGAGACAATCACCACCGGTAGGCCGCAGCCGTTCATCCGGGCGTCGGAGCCGGCGGCGGCCATGGCCTTGGCTCGGATCTTCACATCCTGGCCATAGGTGTCCAGCAGCACCTGACCGATGTTGGCGCCGTAGTCTCCCCGCAGTCCCTCCTGGGCGATGGCGGTGTTGTACCGCACCTGCCGGTCGATGACCTCCTCCACATCGGAAAGCCGGCATTCCCGGGCAAACTCCAGGATTCCCTCTACCGACAGCACGGCCTTGTCAGTCAGGCCCTCCTCCGCGGCGGCCTGGGCCTCCACCTCTTTCAGAACCTGACCGTTTTTCTCAATCCGCACAATGTTGGTGTGGTAGTTGACGATTCGCACCAGAGCGGATTCCTCTTCCGCCCAGGCCCGGATGGTGATGTCAAAGATAAACGGAGAAGCCGCCAGCTTAACAGTGATGGGGGTATCCTCCAGGTATTGGCGGATGGCGGCCTGTTCCGCCTCCCCAATTTGAGAGAGCACCTCCAGCTCCAGGTCCGGGTTTCCGGCGGCTATGCCGGCCGCGGCCGCGGCGGGAATTCCCCGCAGGCCCCCGGTGTTGGGAACAAACACGCTTTTCACATTTTTGATGATGTTTCCGCTGGCCTCCACCTCCACGCGCCGGGCAGGACGGCCCAGGGTCCGGCGGGCCACAGCGGCGGCATAGGCAATGGCGATGGGCTCGGTGCAGCCCATGGCCGGCACAAGCTCCTCTTTTAAAATATTCACATAGTCACGATATGCAGCGGCGTCCAATGGTACGCCCCCCTCTCTTGAAAAATGCGGGCCGGTTACGGCAGCAGGTCTAAAATGCCGGAGATCTTGTCAATGGAGAGCATCCCATCGGGGCAGGGGTCCGCGCCGGGCTTTGCCCGAATCTGCACCGGCTGGATGCCCAGCTTGGCGGCGCCTTCCAGGTTTTTCACCGTGTCGTCGATGAACACGCACTGCTCCCCAGGCAGGCCCATTTTAGACAGGGCGTCCTCAAACATTTTGGGGTTGGGCTTGAAGCACCCCACCTGGAAGCTGTAAGTGATGGTGTCAAAATAGGGCGGCAGGCCAAAGCTGTCCAGCACCGGCACAATGGAGGGCCAGGTGTCGGAGATGATGCCCAGCTTGTACTTGCCCTTGAGCGCCTCCAGGGTTTGGATGGCGTCCTCAAACAGCCCAAAGGTGTGCTGGGATTGGTATACCTTCTCCAAAGCGGCCACCTCTATGTTCTGCTGGGTGACTTCCAATTCCGGAAGCTGCCGGGCGAGCTCCCCATAATAGTGGAGGTATTGCTCGTATTCCTCCTCCCGGGTGGAGAGCTTATGGCGCGGGAGGAAATAATCGTTGGCAGCCTTCCGGGCGGATTCGACCCTTTCCTGGGGCAGGGAGGAATAGACCTCCCAGCGGAACAGCTTCATAGCGGACTCCGTAAACTCCCAATCCCCGCTGAGGGGATAGAGCAAGGTCCAGCCCAGGTCAAAAAACACAGCTTTTACAGGCTTTTGTAAAGACTTCATCAAACATCACTCCTCGTGGAAGATAAAGGGGACAAGGCCGGTTTGCGAAAAGAACCGGCCGCTGGGTCTATTTTCCCACGGCGGCCGGAATTTGTCAAATAAATTACTGAAATTGAGAATTGTACAGGGAGGCGTAGAAGCCGTTTTGGGCCATCAGCGCCGGATGGGTGCCCTGCTCCACAATGTCCCCGTCCCGCACCACCAGAATGCGGTCGGCGTTTTGGATGGTGGAAAGCCGGTGGGCGATGACAAAGCAGGTTTTGTCCTTCATCAGCTCCCGCATGGCGGCTTGAATCTGCTGCTCGGTGCGGGTGTCCACGTTGGAGGTGGCCTCATCCAGAATCAGCATTTTGGCGTCCAGCAGCATGGCCCGGGCAATGGTGAGCAGCTGCTTCTGTCCCTGGGAGATGTTCATGCCGTTTTCGTCCAGCTGGGTGTCATATCCCTGGGGCAGCCCCATGATGTACCGGTGAATGTGGGCGGCTTTGGTGGCCCGCTGCACGTCCTCCAGTTTGGCGTTCTTCTTGCCGTAGGCCAGGTTTTCAAAGATGGTGCCGGAGAACAGCCAGGTGTCCTGCAGCACCATGGCGTAGGAGAGGCGCAGGCTTTTCCGGGTGATCTGCTGGATGTTCCGGCCGTCCAGGGTGATGGCCCCAGAGTCCGGGTCGTAAAAGCGCATCAGCAGGTTGATCAGCGTGGTCTTGCCCGCCCCGGTGGGACCCACAATGGCGGTCAGGCTGCCTTTGGGGGCGGTGAAGCTCAGGTTGTGGATGATGGTCTTGCCAGGATCATAGCCGAATTTGACGTGGTCCATAGCCACCTCGCCCTCCACCTGGTCCACAGCCACGGCGTCGGGAACGTCGGCAGGCTCCGGCTCCTCGTCGATCAGACGGAACACCCGCTCGGCGGCGGCACAGGCGGACTGCAGCTCGCTGATGATGTTGGCCACCTCGTTGATGGGCCCGGAGAACCGCCGGGAGTACAGCACAAAGCTGGACAGGTTGCCAATGGAGAGATGCCCCCATAAAAACAGGATGGCTCCAAAGATGCTGACAAAGGCCAGGGACAGGTTGTTGATGAAGTTGACAGAGGGGCCGGTCATGCCGCCGTAGTAGTCGGCGTTGTAGTAGGCGTCCACCGCCGCGTTGTTCTTCTCGTCAAAGCGGGAGACCATGGTCTCCTCCTGGTGATAGGCCTTGGTGGTTTTCTGGCCGGTGATGATCTCCTCCACAAAGCCGTTCATCTCTCCCAGCTTGACAGACCGCTGGTGGAACAGGGGCCGGACCTTTTTGGTCATGTACCGGGTGAACAGGATGGACATGGGAATGGTGATGACAAACACCAGCACCAGGGCGGGGGAAATGACCACCATCATGATAAAGGAGCCCACCACGGTGATAACGCTGGCCGCAATTTGCAGCAGGTCGTTGGAAAGGGAGGCGTTCACCGTGTCGATGTCGTAGGAGATGCGGCTGACAATATCGCCGGTCTGGTGGCTGTCGAAGAACCGCACGGGCAGCTCGGTGAGCCGGTCAAACACCTGCTGCCGCATTTGGAACACAATCTTCTGGCTCAGCTGGATCATCAAAATGGACAAAACGTAGGAGAGCAGGGAGGACACAGCGTAAAAGACAATCATCAGCCCGCAGTAGAAGAATACCCGGGGAAAGTTGGCCCCGCCAGGCTCGATGCCGATGGCGTCAATGGCCTCGCCGGAGAGCATGGGGCCCAGCAGCGCCAGCAGGTTGCTGGAGACGGTGAGCAGCACAGCGGTCAAAGCCATCCACTTGTGGGCGTAGATGTAGGTCCAAAGGCGCAGCAGCACCTTCTTTCGGTCCTTGGGTTTTTCAATGGGGCCTCTAGGTCCTCTGGGCATTTAGACCACCTCCTTTACGGGAACGGGAGAGCTGACAGGCGAGGGCTGAAAGGGGGTTGGCTCGCTGGCCTGGCCAGGCGCGGGGGCTTGGGTCTCGCCTGCCGGCTCGGTCGGGCCAGGACGGTCGCCACTGGCGACCTGGACCCCCATCTGGGAGTGGGCGATTTCCTGGTACACCTGGCAGGAGCGCAGCAGCTCCTGATGGGTGCCGTAGCCCAGTTCCTTGCCCTCCTCCAGCACCAGGATGTGGTCCGCGTGAAGGATGGAGCTGACCCGCTGGGCGATGATGATGGTGGTGATGCCCTGATATTCTTCCCGGAGGGCTTTCCGCAGCGCCGCGTCTGTTTTGTAGTCCAGGGCGGAGGAGGAGTCGTCCAGAATCAGGATTTCCGGAGAGCCGGCCAAGGCCCGGGCCACCAGCACCCGCTGCTTCTGCCCGCCGCTCAGGTTGGTGCCCTTGGAGGTGAGCCGGTGGTTCAGCCCGTCGGGCAGGGAGGAGATGAAGTCCCAGGCCTGGGCGCACCGGGCCGCCTTTTCAATCTCCTGGGGAGGCAGGTGGCGGCCAAAGTCGATGTTCTCGTAAATGGTGTCGGCAAAAAGCACGTCGTTTTGGAACACCACGCCGAACTTCTGGTGCAGCTCCTCCAGGGGAATGGAGGGGAGCTTCCGCCCGCCAATCTGGATCAGCCCGGAGTCCGCGTCGTACAGCCGCATCAGCAGGGCCATCAGGGTGGACTTGCCGCAGCCTGTGGAGCCGATGATGCCCAGGGTTTCCCCGGGGCGCAGGCGAAAGCTGATGTTTTCCACGCTGGGCTCGGTTTTGCTGTAAGAGAAGGAGACGTGGTCAAACACAATGTGATAGGGAGTCTCCACTGGCTCCTCTGGGGTGACGTGGAGATCTTCGGGGGTTTCCAGCACCTCCTGAATGCGGGCGCCGGAGGCGATGCCCTTGGAGCACATGACGAAAATGCGGGTGACGGCCATCATGGCGTTGAGGATGATGGTGAAGTAGCTTAAAAAGGCGATGATGTTGCCTGCGGAGCTGACCCCGGCGTTGACCCGGTAGGCGCCCACAATAATCACCAGGGTCAGGCCGCCGTTTAGGAACAGGTTCATCATGGGGTTGGTCAGGGCCATGGTGATGCCCGCCTTTTTCTCCCGGCGGACCACCTCCCCGTTCACCTGGGAAAAGCGCTCCTTTTCGTACTCGGTTTTAGACAGGGCCTTGATCACCCGGATGCCGGAGATGTTCTCCCGCACGGTGCGGACCATGGCGTCCACCCCACGCTGCAGGTTCATATACAGGGGAATGCCCCGCTTGGACACGCTGAACACCAGCACCGCCAAAAAGGGCAGAGTGCATACCAGCACCAGGGTGAGCACCGGGTCCAGGGTCAGGGTGATGAGGATGCCGCCCACCAGCAGAATGGGCGCCCGCACACCCATGCGCTGCATCATGCCGATCATCTGGTGGACGTTGTAGGTGTCGCTGGTCAGGCGGGACTCCAGAGAGGGGATGGTGTAGTCGTCAATCTGAGAGCAGGACAGGTAGGAGATCTTGTGAAACAGGTCGTGGCGCAAGGCCTGGGTGGTGTGCTGGGCAACCCAGGCGGCCATGCGGTTGGCCACGATGTTGGTCACCAGGGCGGCCAAAGCCGCCAAAATCATGGCGCCGCCCCACAGCAGGATCAGCCCCAGGTCCCGCAGGGGGACAACGTCGTCGATCAGATAGGACAGAATCCAGGGTAGCAGCAGCTCGGTAATGGCCCCCAGAAATTTGACAAAGATCCCCAGGCTCATTCGGGGGACAAAGGGTTTGATGTAGTGGAGGATTACTTTCATAGGCGGTCTTCCTTTCGCAGCCCTTCGGCCTCCAGCGGGCCGGGCTTTTTCATAACTTCTCTCGCTCCCTCATCATAGCACAAATTAGTTGAAGCTGCAACTATTAGAAGAGGGATTTTCACATTTTTTTAAGAGATCGGTTCTTTTTTAAAAGCCTTTTTTACAAAAACTGCCGCCGGGTTCTGGTGAATCCGCGAAGAAAGTGGTATACTGGTGCAAAACAAGGAAGGGAGTGCAAGGCATGACGGTTTCCACCGTGGAGGCGCTGCTGCCCTGGAGGGCGGAGCAGGTGTGGCAGGTGGTCACGGACTTGCGGCGCACCGGCTGGCGCTCGGACCTGAGCCGGGTAGAGGAGCGGGGTCCGGCGGAGTTTGTGGAGTACACCAGAGAGGGAGCTGCCACCCGGTTTTTTGTCACCCAGGTCCATCCCTGCCGCCGCTGGGAATTCCATCTGGAAAACGCCAGCCTCCGGGGCAATTGGACGGGGGAGTTTTTCCAGGAGGCCCAGGGAACCAGGCTTCGCTGCACGGAAAGGGTTCAGGCCAAGCGCTGGTGGATGGCCCCCTTTCTCAAGGGGTATCTAAAGCGACAGCAGGCCCGGTACATGGAGGACCTGAGCCGGGAGCTGGAACGGCGGCATGGGGGAAAGTCCCCTTGAAACGCGCAAAAAAGCAGAGAGGTGTTGGCCTCTCTGCTTTTTTTGCGGATTAGGACTGCTCCTGAAAGCTGGCCCGGTACAGCTTGGCGTAAACGCCGCCCTGGGCCATCAGGCTTTGATGGGTGCCCTCCTCGCGGATGCCCTTTTCGTCCAGGACGAGAATCCGGTGAGCGCCCTGAATGGTGGACAGCCGGTGGGCGATAACCAGGGTGGTGCGGTGGCGTGCCAGGTCCTCCAGGGACCGCTGCACCACCTGCTCGCTTTGGGAGTCCAGAGCGCTGGTGGCCTCGTCCAGAATGAGGATGGGCGGGTCCTTCAAAAAGGCCCGGGCAATGGAAAGCCGCTGGCGCTGGCCTCCGGACAGCTTTACCCCCCGGGGGCCGATGTCCGTGTCGTAGCCCTGGGGCAGCTTGCGGATAAACTCCTCGGCCCCGGCCCGGCGGGCGGCGGCCCGCACCTCCTCAAAGGTGGCGCCGGGCTTGCCGTAAACGATGTTCTCTGTCACGGAGCCGGTGAACAGGGCCACGTCCTGCTGCACCAGGCCCACATTCCGCCGCAGGGACCGGAGGGTGACGGACTGAATGGGCGTGCCGTCGATGGTGATCTCTCCGGCGTCCACGTCGTAAAACCGGGGGATTAGGGAACACAGGGTGGTTTTCCCCACGCCGGAGGCCCCCACCAGGGCCACATACTCCCCAGCGCGGATGGTCAGATTCAGGTCCTGAAAGACCTGGTCCCCCTCCCCATAGCGGAAGTCCACATGAGAGAATTGAATGTCCCCCTTTACGGCGGGCAGCTCTCCGGCGCCGGGGGCGTCGGTAATTTCCGGCTGGGTTTCCAGAATCTCCATGTACCGGCGAAGCCCCGTGCGTCCCTCCTGAATCAGCCGGGAGGTGTTCACCAGGCTCTGGATGGGCTGGGTGAAGTAGCCCACATACAGCAGAAACACCACCAGCTCGGACAGCTCCAGGCTGCCGCTTAGAATGGAGAACCCGCCGGCCACCACCACGGCAATGGGGATCAGGCTGGCAAAGGCATCCATGCCGCCGTAGCACAGGGCCTCGCCCTGATAGCTTTTCCGGCGGCTGCGGAGAAATTTCTCGTTGAGCCGGTGGAATTTCTCCTCCTCCACCCCTTCGTTTCCAAAGGACTGGACCATGCGGATGGCGGAGAGGGTGTCCTCGGCCTGGGCGTTGATTTCCCCCATGTCCTCCCGGCCCTGCTCCAGGGCGGCGGCCATCTTCTTGTTAAAGTACAGCGTGTAGGCCAGCATAAAGGGGAGAAAGCAGAGGATGACCAGGGTCATCTGCCAGTGAATGCTCCACAGGATCAGGCAGGCCCCGGCGAACTTGATGGAATTTACCAGCACGTCCTCGGGAACGTGATGGAAAAACTCCGCCAAAGACAGGGAGTCGTTGGTCAGCCGGGACATCAGGTCCCCAATGGGATGGCTGTCAAAATAGGAGAAGGACAGCCGCTGACAGTGATGAAACAGCTGGGCGCGCATGTCCCGTTCCATTTTGGCGCCGATGGAGTGTCCCTGGTAGTCCATAAAATAGCTGCACAGCGCCTGAACGGCCACCAGCCCCAGCAGCAGCCCTCCAATCCGCAGGATTTTTCCCGGGGCGGCGGTCAGGTCGCCGGTAAGCACGTTTTCGGTGATGGCTCCCGCCCCCAGGGGCAGAACCAGCCCGATGGCCGCGGCAGTCAGGGAGCAAAGCAGGTCCGCGGCGAACAGTCCCTTATAGGGCTTGTAAAAGGACAAAATTTGTCGAAATGTGTTGGTTTTGGTCTTCAAAAAGAGTTCCTCCTCGCGGTGTGGGGAGGGCGGCCCTTACAGAGCGGTTTCCCTCCCGCTGATGAAAATGGTCTGAGAAACAACTGCTTTTTTCATAAGAAATCCATCTTCCTTTCTGCCCGCAGGCACATTCTTCCCACACTCTACCACAACCCCGGTGGAAAGGCAAGGTGCTTTTTTCACAAAAAAGCCTGCCCCCAAAAGGGCAGGCCCAGCAGGTCAGGAGAGGTAGGTCAGTCCCACGCAGTAGAGGATGAGCAGCAGCACCGGCCCTATGGCCCAGCTCAGCTTGGCGGTGGCCAGATAAAAATCCGTTGGCTCCGGGTCACGGACGTCCAGAAAGTGCTGGAGCTTGAAGAAGGCCATGGGAAAGGCGGTGGTCAGGGCCATGACCGCTCCCAGCAGGGCGGTGACGGCGAAAAAGCCCCAGCTGCCCCGGCGGTGGACGTTGTCCCCGGCAGCCAGCTTTACCAGGTCGTCCATGGGCGGGGTGAACTCGTTCCAGTTGTAGGGGGTGCTGTAAATCTCTACCCAGTCGGTGTAGTCCCCGTTTTTATCCCGCAGGGAGAGAAACTCGTCTTGGCTGTAATAGCCCTCCCACAGAATGTCCTCTCCGCTGGAGAAGATGGTCTCCCGCCCCTGGGAGCCTTCCTTTCCGAAGGCAACCTGGTACTCTCCGGAAAAGTGCGGGGAGAAATCCAGCAGAAACTGGGCGCCGTCCTGGGTGGGGGTGCAGGCGATAGTGCCTGGGGCGTCGTGGAGGACCCCGGTATACAGGGTGGAAGCCCCCTGGCGGCGGGGAGAGAAAAGCTCTCCGTCAATCAGCGCGCCGGGACGGAGGGTGAAAAAGACGTAAACCGCAAGGAACACCAGGGTCAAGGCGATGTCCGCGGCGATGCAGCCAATTTGATAGCGGGTGCGTGGTTCCTCCATGGAAAATCGCTCCTTTCGACATGAGAATTGGACAGGCGCCTTACAGACAGTCCTTTTCCCGCCTTAAAACAGAGGCCTCCTCTTCCCGGGCGCTTTGCAGCTCGTTCCAGCGAAGCTGGCGCATTTCCCGCCGGATGTCCGCCATCCAGCCGCTGCGGGCAAAGGAGAGATAGTCGTCCCCGGCGAAAATAATGTGGTCGTTCAGAGTGGCGTCAATGCTTTCCAGGGCCAGCTCCACCTGCCGTGTGGCCACAAGGTCGTTGCGGGAGGCGGCGGCGTTGCCGCTGGGATGGTTGTGGGCCAGCAGCACGTTTTGCGCGTCATAGGCAATGCACAGCTGAAGCAGCCTTCGGATATAGATGGGAACCGCGCTGACAGCCCCTTCCGAGAGAATGTCGTTGTACAGGATTCTTCCCCGGCCGTCCAGCAGCATCAGGCACACGGCCTCTGTGGTGCGGCCGAGAAATTTGGGCCGGAACAAGTCCACCGCGGAGGATGTGTCGTACACGCGCTGCAAATCCCGGCTGCTGTCCTCCAAATAGGCCTTGGCCAGCAGGGTGGTCAGGCGAAGAAAGCGGGCGGGCCGCTCTCCCAAAGCGCGGGCCAGCTCTTCCTCCGGCGCCAGAAACACCCCGGCAAACCCGCCGAACCGGTCCAGCAGGAGCGCCGCGGTTTCCTCCGCTTTGGTCTCTGGCAGAAGAAACTCCAGGGTTTTCCGCAGCAGCTCGCGGTGCTCCAGCTCCTCGGGGGAAGGCTTGTGAACAGGTTTCCTTTTCATGACGGCTGCCCTCTTTCTTTGCGGAATTTTCGGATAAGCTTCCCAGCGGGCCGGTTACAGGGCCAGCGTGTCGTACTGGGCGCCATCCAGGTCTTTCCACAGGAACAGGCCGTCCTCCAGCGTCATATAGCTGTGGGGGCTGTTTTCCTTGGGAATGGCCACGCTGCCCGGGTTCAGATACCAAAAGCCCAGGCTGTTGTCCTTGGCGGGAATGTGGGTGTGGCCGTGGAGCAGCACGTCCCCCGGCTGAAGCAGGGGCGGAGTTTCCAGGTTGTAGTGGTGGCCGTGGGTGGCGAAGATCACATGGCCCTTTTGTTCCAGCAGGCAGTAGTCCGCCAGCACGGGAAAGGGCAGCACCATCTGGTCCACCTCGGCCTCGCAGTTGCCCCGCACGCAGAACACCTGGTTTTTCACCGAGGTGAGCAGGGCAATGACCTCCTTGGGGTCATAGCCCTGGGGCAAATCGTTGCGGGGGCCGTGATAGAGCAGGTCTCCCAGCAGAAGCAGCCGGTCTGCCCGTTCCCGCTCCAGAGCGGCCAGCAGCTGCCGGCAGTAGTGGGCCGAGCCGTGAATATCCGAAGCGATCATCCATTTCATGAGAGCGCACATCCTTTGCGAAAATTCTTAGGGCATTCCCGCGGCGAAGTCGGTATGGCCGGGGGATTCCAAGATTATTGTACCAGGAAAACGCTCTGGGCGCAATTCCCTTTGACTTTTTCCGAGAAATGGGGTAGCCTAAGAGCAAAGCCTATCAGTTGTTGGAAGGGAGCGGTTTTTATGGAGCTTACAAGGAGCCGGGAACGTATTTTTGTCCAAGGGGAGGACGGAAAGCTGCTGGCGGAAATCACCTTCCCCACCGGGGAGGACGGCGTGGCGGACATCAACCACACCTTTGTGGACGAGAGCCTGCGGGGCCGGGGTGTGGCGGGACAGCTGGTGCAGGCCGCCGCCCAGGAGCTGCGCGCCCAGGGCAGGCTGACAAGAACCTCCTGCTGGTATGCGGCTCAGTGGTTTGAAAAGCACCCCCAGGAGCAGGATCTGTTGTATAAGGAGTAATTCAAAAAGTGTTTTCGCTCTGTTCACAGCCTGGTCATAACCGGAGGGTATACTGTGTCCTGTCAAAAGGGAAAACAAGCTTCATCCCGGCCAGAGCTGGGAGCGACTTTTGATAAACTTCATTCTTCCTCCTCGAGAGAGCCGCGGCGCGCGGCTCTCTTTTTTGCTCTCAGTCCAGAAAGGACAGCTTGCCGTATACCCCGTCAAAGCCGGGCTGCCAGGCCAGCCTGCCCTGGCGCAGCAGGGAAATTCCCTGGGCCACCGGCTCTCCGGCAAGGGAGGCAATCCCCGGGAGAGGGGCCTCTCGCAGCAGGAACAGCTCCGGCCCCAGCTGGGAGATCAGTGCCTCGTACACGCGCTGAACGGCCCTGCCCAGCCGGGCGGCGATGACCGTGGCCAGGGGAGTCAGCCGGACAAAGGGCTTTGCCCCGGGACGCCGCTCCCCGGGCCGGCGGCGGGCCAGGTCCTCCACCCGGTGCTCCACCCCGATGGTCAGCCTTTTGCCGCACACGGGACAGAGGCCGCCCAGGGCCTCCGCCTCCCGGGGCGTCAGGCAGACGCCGCAGCTCCGGTGGCCGTCCAGATGGTATTTCCCCTCCTCCGGGAAAAACTCCACCGTGCCCCACAGGCCTTCCCCCGTCTCTATGGCTCTCTTCACCGCCGGATAGGAAAGCTCTGTCTCCAGCACGTCCGCCTCCCGGCCCAGCCTTTGGGGAGAGTGGGCGTCGGAGTGGGACACCAGCTGTAAGGAGTCCAGCTGGGGGACGGTCCAGTTCATGGGCGGGTCCGAGGAAAGCCCTGTCTCCACGGCCCGGATGTGGGGGGACAGGTCCCCAAAGCACTCCTCCAGGCTGTCAAACCCGGAGAAGGCCCCAAAGAGGGAAAAGTGGGGCGTCCAGATGTGGGCGGGGATGAACAAGCTCTGGGGGCAGGTCTCCAGGGAAAGCTCCAGCAGGTCCCGGCAGGAGATCCCCAAAATGGGCCGCCCGTCCGCCTGCAGGTTTCCCACCTGCTCCAGCCGCCGGGCCAGGTTCTCCGCCGCCTCCAGGCCGGGCAGCAGAAGCAGGCTGTGGACCTTTCGGGTTTTGCCCCCCTGCTTGTAGATGGAGCTGATTTCCCCCGTTATCAGAAACCGGGTTTCTCCAGAAGGGCCGGGCAGACGGAACTCCTCCTTTAGCCGGTACAGCCCCTCCTCCGCCGGGAGAAGCTGCTGATTCAGCTCCTGCCGCCAGGCCGGGTGGGTGAAGTCCCCGGAGCCCACCAGAGCGATGCCCTTTTTTCTGGCCCACAGGTCCAGGTGGGGCAGGTCGCAGTCCCGGCTGGTGGCCCGGGAATAGCGGGAGTGAATGTGCAGGTCCGCGTAAAACATAAGGGGAAGCCTCCTTTTTGTTTTCTCCATTATAGAGCGGTCTGGTCCTTCCCGCAATGGGAGAGTCCCGCCTTGCAAATTTTTCCCGATTTGCTATACTTGGTCTGGAATGAGAAAGCGCCTTCCTGTCCGGGGGGAAGGGCGCGAAGCCGGAAAAAAGTGAAACAGACAGAACAGGAGGAGCGCGTATGAAGCGGTTTGTGGTGGTGCAGTCGCCGGTGGGGGACCTGACGCTGACAGAGGAAAACGGCGCCCTGACGGGCCTGTATTTTGGGCGGTTTTCCCTGGAGGGGGAGGAGGGCCTTACAGCTTTGCTGGAGAGAGCCTCCCGGCAGTTGGAGGAATATTTCGCGGGAAAGCGGAAACAGTTTGATTTGCCCCTGTCCCTTTGGGGAACAGAGTTTCAGCGGCAGGTTTGGGCGGCGTTGCGGGACATTCCCTATGGGGAGACCCGCAGCTATGGGCAGATTGCCCAGGCCGTCGGCAGGCCCAAAGCGGTTCGGGCGGTGGGCATGGCCAACCACCGGAACCCCATCTCCATCATCGTGCCTTGCCACCGGGTGGTGGGGGCGGACGGCTCTCTGACCGGCTATGGCGGCGGCCTGGAAAACAAAAAATTCCTGCTGGCGCTGGAGAGGGGCGGCTCCCTGTAAGGGCGGGACCTGGAAGGTCCTTTTGATAAAGGAGAGAAGATCCCGGCAGCGGCGAAGTTTTTGGGGAAAGCTGTTGACAGGGGAATCCAGATCGTGTAAGATAAATCCGAATGTATGTTCGTGAGTTGTGCGAAAGGGGGAGCGCGGCATGAGCGAAAGCGCTGACAAATTTCAACTGGTGTCCAGCTATCGGCCCACGGGGGACCAGCCCCAGGCCATTGAGCAGCTGGTGCGGGGGCTGAATTCCGGCATGAAGGAGCAGACCCTGCTGGGCGTTACCGGCTCGGGCAAGACCTTTACCATGGCAAACGTCATTGCCCAGGTGAACCGGCCCACTCTGGTGCTGGCCCACAACAAGACCCTGGCCGCCCAGCTCTGCTCGGAGTTTCGGGAGTTTTTCCCCAACAACGCGGTGGAATACTTTGTCTCCTACTACGACTACTACCAGCCGGAGGCCTACATTCCCCAGACAGACACCTATATTGAAAAGGACTCCGCCATCAACGACGAGATTGACAAGCTGCGCCACAGCGCCACCAGTGCCCTGTCAGAGCGGCGGGACGTGATCATTGTGGCGTCGGTGTCCTGCATTTACAGCTTGGGCGACCCCATCGACTACCGCACCATGGTGATCTCCCTGCGCCCCGGCATGGAAAAGGACCGGGACGAGCTGTTAAAAAAGCTGGTGGAGCTCCAATACGAGCGCAACGACGTGAACTTCATCCGCAACAAGTTTCGGGTCCGGGGGGACGTGGTGGAGATCTTCCCCGCCAACGCCACGGACAAGGCCGTGCGGGTGGAGTTTTTCGGCGATGAAATCGACCGGCTGACGGAATTTAACCCCCTGACAGGCGACGCCATCTCCGAGCTGAAGCACATCGCCATCTATCCCGCCTCCCACTACATCGTGCCCAAGGAGAAGATGGACAAGGCCATCCGGGACATCGAGCGGGAGATGGAGCAGCGGGTGGATTACTTTAAGAGCGAGGGCAAGCTCATCGAGGCCCAGCGCATTGAGCAGCGCACCCGCTATGACATGGAGATGCTTCAGGAGATCGGCTTCTGCAAGGGCATTGAGAACTACTCCCGGGTGCTTTCCGGCCGGGAGCCGGGCAGCGCGCCCTTTACGCTGATCGACTATTTCCCCGAGGACTTTGTGCTGTTTGTGGACGAGTCCCACGTGACCCTGCCCCAGGTGCGGGGCATGTACGCCGGGGACCGGGCCAGAAAGGAGATGCTGGTCAACTACGGCTTCCGGCTGCCCTCCGCCTTTGACAACCGGCCCTTGAACTTCGACGAGTTTTACTCCCACATCAACCAGGCTATTTTCGTCAGCGCCACCCCCGGGGACCTGGAGCTGGAGAAGTCCGCCCAGGTGGTGGAGCAGGTCATCCGCCCCACGGGGCTTTTGGACCCCAAGATCACCGTCAAGCCCACGGATGGGCAGATCGACGACTTGATTTCCGAAATCAACCTGCGGGTGGAGAAGCAGGAGCGTGTTCTGGTGACCACCCTGACGAAAAAAATAGCCGAGGACCTGACGGGCTACCTGGAGGGTTACGGCATCCGAGTGCGGTATATGCACCACGACATCGACACCGTGGAGCGCATGGAGATCATCCGGGATCTGCGCTTAGGGGAGTTCGACGTGCTGGTGGGCATCAACCTGCTGCGTGAGGGTTTGGATATCCCCGAGGTGTCTTTGGTGGCCATTCTGGACGCGGACAAGGAGGGCTTCCTCCGCAGCGGCCGCAGCCTGATCCAGACCATCGGCCGGGCCGCCCGGAACGCGGGGGGCCAGGTCATCATGTATGCCGACGAGGTGACCCCCTCCATGGAGCAGGCCATCACCGAGACGGAGCGCCGCCGGGCCATCCAGGAGAAGTATAACCAGGACCACGGCATCACGCCCCAAACCATCAAGAAAGACGTGGCGGACATCATCGAGATCTCCTCTCACAAGGAGGACGGAAAGAAAAAGAAGAAGCGCTATACCCCCGCCGAGCGCCAGGAGCTGATTCAGAAGTACACCAAGGAGATGAAGGCCGCGGCCAAGCTGCTGGAGTTCGAGCACGCCGCCTACCTGCGGGACAAGATCAAGGAGCTGGAAGGCAGCGGCCCCCTGCCTGGAAAAAGACGAAGGCTGCCCAAGCCTTGAGGGAAAAGAGGAAAACAGATGGATTTACGCATTTGCCGGGCAGAGCCTTCTGACCTGCCCGCTGTGAAAGAGATGTACGCCGCCCTGGTGGCCCGCATGGACCGGGAGGGCTGGAGTGTTTGGGACGAGACCTATCCCCGGGACTTTGTGGGGAAGGACATCGAGCAGGGCCAGCTTTACCTGCTGCTGGAGGGGGACCGTTTGGCGGGGGCCTTTGCCCTGCCCGCCCACGACAACGGGGAGGGGGACGTTCCCTGGGAGGACCCGTCCGCCCCGGCCCGGTACCTGTACCGGTTTGGCGTCGCTGTGGAGTACGGCGGCCGGGGTCTGGGCAGGCTGGCGCTGGAGCGTATCGGTGAGCTGGCCCGCGGGCTGGGGGCCGACTATCTGCGCCTGTATGTGGCCCACGAAAACCTGCCTGCCATGAGCCTGTACCAAAAGGCGGGCTTTACCCAGCTGCCTGGGGAGTTTGGAGAGTTTCTGCTGGACGGAACCAGATTGTTCGAGTATGCCTTTGAAAAACGGTTGTGAGAAAGATGATGGAGCGCATAAAACAGCGGGCCTGGGAAGCGGCTCTTGCCCAGGTTGCCATTGATTACAACGCCCGGCCGGAGGACCTTCTCCGAGAGGGGGTCGTTGTCACGGAGGCCGGGGACTTGCCGGGACGCCGCCGCTATGCCCCGGGCGCGCCCTTTTTCCAGATGGTGACCACGGGCAAGGGGGCGGTGATTACCGCTCATCCCAGCCTCCACGGAAGGCTGAAGAGCTGGGCCGGGCGCTGTCTGGACGAAAAACGGGAGAGCCACCGGCTTTTTGAGTACCCCAAGCTGCGGTCCTTAGAGGACCTGCTTCTCCCCCAGGGCTGGCGGCTGATGGGCGTTCACCACATGTTTCTGCCGGGGAGGGAGTTTTCCGCCGCTTTGCCGGAGGCCTTCTCGTACCAATGGTATAACAGGGAGACGGTAAAGGCGTTTTATCCCAACCGCTTGTGGCCCAACGCTCTGTCTCAGGAGGAAAACTCCCTGCGGCCGGACGTCATTGCCCTGGCCGCGTTCGACGGGGAGAAGATGGCCGGCCTGGCCGGGGCTTCCGCCGACGGGGAGACCCTGTGGCAAGTGGGCATTGACGTGCTGCCGGAATACCGCAGCCGTGGCTTGGGAAAGGCCTTGGTAGAGGCTCTCTGCGCCAAGATTGCGCAGCAGGGCAGGCTGCCCTTTTACGGCGCGGCGGCAGCCAACCTCCATTCGCAGAATATCGCCGTGAGCTGCGGCTTTTTCCCCGCTTGGGTGGAGGTCTCCTCCCAGCGGGTGAGCACAGACAAGGAGGGAACACAGTGAAACGAGAGCTGGGCATTGCCCGGTGCGGGCTGGCCTGCTGCCTGTGCGGCGAGAGCGAGCACTGCGCCGGGTGCGATTCCGGGGACTGCCCCGACAAGGAGGAGTGCGCAAACCGGGCCTGTTCCCTGGAGCGGGGAATCGCCCACTGCTTCGACTGTTCGGAGACGGACTGCAAAAAGGGGATGCTCCAAAAGAGCAAGCCCTATGGGTTTACGGCCTTTGCCCGGCGCTATGGGGAACAGGCCCTGCTGGACTGCCTGGAGCGCAACGAGGAACAGGGCGTGGTCTACCACCGGGAGGGCGTCGTGGGGGATTACGACGGCTTTGAAGATGTGGAAGAGCTGGCCCATTTTATCCGGACGGGGCAGCGGTAAGGGAGTAAGATCAATTTCTGGAGGGGACGAAAGTGCGAATGAATTTTCGGACGCAAATGGTTGTTGCTGTAATTTTGGTTCTTGCAGGATTTCTAATCTCTTTCTGGGCAGCTGAGGATCTGTACTACAATCTTGCGTGGGCTCTTACAGGTCTTGCTTTTTTCGTCAACCCTGTATATCCTGAGAGTATAACAAATTTTGAACAAGAGAAAGCGAAAAAAGGAATGCGAATCGTAGGGATGATTTTCGTTTTTATCGGATTAACGAATGGGTTCGGTGTATAAACTTGATTTTGCGAGATTTAATATAGTATAGAGAGGGAACTGCCATGAGCTTAGATAAAATCGTGGTGCACGGCGCCAGGGAGCACAATTTGAAGAATATCGACGTGACCATCCCCCGGGACAAGCTGGTGGTGCTTACCGGGCTTTCCGGCTCGGGAAAGTCCTCCCTGGCCTTTGACACCATCTACGCCGAGGGCCAGCGGCGCTATGTGGAGAGCCTTTCCTCCTACGCCCGGATGTTTTTGGGCCAGATGGAAAAGCCCGACGTGGACATGATTGACGGCCTGTCCCCGGCTATCTCCATCGACCAGAAAACCACCTCCAAAAACCCCCGCTCCACCGTGGGCACGGTGACGGAGATCTACGACTACCTGAGGCTGCTCTATGCCCGCATTGGCATTCCCCACTGTCCCATCTGCGGCAGGGAGATCAAGCAGCAGACCATCGACCAGATTGTGGACCAGGTTCTCTCTCTGCCGGAGCGCACCCGCGTTCAGATTTTGGCGCCGGTGGTCCGGGGCAGAAAGGGCGAGCACCAGAAGGAGTTTGAGGCCGCCCGGAAAGCGGGCTTTGTCCGGGCCAGGGTGGACGGCCTGGTCTACGACTTGAACGAGCGCGTCCAGCTGGAGAAAAACAAAAAGCACAATATTGAGATCATCGTGGACCGGCTGGTCATCAAGGCGGACATCCGCTCCCGGCTGGCGGACTCCATTGAGACGGCCTCGGGGCTGACCGGGGGCATTGTCATCATCAACGTCATCGACGGGGAGGACATCACCTTTTCCCAGAATTACGCCTGCCCGGAGCACGGCGTTTCCGTGGACGAGCTGACCCCCCGGATGTTCTCCTTCAACAACCCCTTTGGCGCCTGCAAAAAGTGTACCGGCCTGGGAGTGTTTATGAAGATTGACCCAGAGCTGATTATCCCCGACAAGCGGCTGTCCATCAAGCGGGGCGGGCTGAAGGCCAGCGGTTGGGCCATGGAGGGCAGCACCATCGCCGCCATGTACATGAAGGGCCTCTCCGAGCACTACCACTTCTCCCTGGACACTCCCATTGGGGAGCTGCCTCCGGAGATTGTGGACATCCTCCTTTACGGCACCAAGGGGGAGAAGATCAAGCTGCGCCGGGAGAGTGAGTACGGTTCCGGCAGCTATTCCGCCCCCTTTGAGGGCATCATCAACAACCTGGAGCGCCGCTTTAACGAGACCTCCTCCTCCTGGGTGAAGGAGGAGATTGAGTCCTATATGAGCGCCGTCCCCTGCGACGAGTGCCACGGCCAGCGGCTGTCCAAGGAGAGCCTGGCGGTGACGGTGGGGGGCCTCAACATCAGCGCCTTCTGCGACAAGTCCGTTACCGAGGCGCTGGAGTTTATCGATGCCCTGGAGCTGAACGAACGGGAAAAGCTGATTGCCGCCCCCATTTTGAAGGAGATCCGCTCCCGGCTGGGGTTCTTGCGAAGCGTGGGGCTGGAGTATCTCACCCTGTCCCGGGCCTCGGGGACCCTCTCCGGCGGGGAGAGCCAGCGCATCCGCCTGGCCACCCAGATCGGCTCCTCCCTGATGGGCGTGCTGTATATTCTGGACGAGCCCTCCATCGGCCTGCACCAGCGGGACAACCACAAGCTCTTAAACACCTTGAAGAACCTGCGGGATTTGGGCAACACGGTCATTGTGGTGGAGCACGATGAGGACACCATGCGGGAGGCGGATTTCCTGGTGGACATCGGTCCGGGGGCCGGGGTCCACGGGGGCCAGGTGATTTTCGCCGGCCCGCCCAAGGACATTGAGGACTGTGAGGAGTCCCTGACAGGCCAGTATTTAAGCGGCAGGAGGAAGGTGGAGGTGCCGGAGGTCCGCCGCAAGGGCAACGGCAAGTTTTTGGAGATCCGGGGGGCCGCCCAGAACAACCTGAAAAACGTCAACGTGAAGATCCCCCTGGGGGAGTTTGTCTGCGTCACCGGGGTGTCCGGGTCGGGAAAATCCTCCCTGATTAACGAGATCCTCTATAAAAAGCTGGCAGCGGAGCTGAACCGCGCCCACGCCCACCCCGGCAAGCACAAGGAGATCCGGGGACTGGAGCATTTGGACAAGGTCATTCAGATTGACCAGTCCCCCATTGGCCGCACGCCCCGGTCCAACCCGGCCACCTACACCGGGCTGTTCAATGACATCCGGGAGCTGTTCGCCTCTACCCAGGACGCGAAAATGCGGGGCTTTAACGCCAGCCGGTTTTCCTTCAACGTGAAGGGCGGCCGGTGCGAGGCCTGCCAGGGAGACGGCATCATCCGCATTGAGATGCACTTTTTGCCGGACGTGTACGTCCCCTGCGACGTGTGCAAGGGCCACCGTTACAACCGGGAGACCCTGGAGGTGAAGTACAAGGGCAAGAGCATCTACGACGTGCTGGAGATGACCGTGGAGGAGGCCCTGGATTTCTTCCGGGACATTCCCAAGCTGGCGAGAAAGCTGCAAACCATCTACGACGTGGGCCTGGGCTATGTGAAGGTGGGCCAGCCCGCCACCACCCTCTCCGGGGGCGAGGCCCAGCGGGTGAAGCTGGCCACCGAGCTGTCCCGGCGCTCCACCGGGCGGACCATCTATATCCTGGACGAGCCCACTACCGGCCTGCACATTGCCGACGTCCACCGGCTGATTGACGTGCTCCAGCGGCTGGTGGACGGGGGCAACACCGTGGTGGTCATCGAGCACAATTTGGATTTGATCAAAACCGCGGATCACATCATCGACCTGGGGCCGGAGGGCGGCAACCGTGGCGGCACCATTGTGGCCCAGGGCACCCCGGAGCAGGTGGCCCAGGTGCCGGAATCCTACACCGGCCAATATCTGCGGCCGCTGCTGGAAAAATGATTCTTTATTGCAAATGTTATTAAACAAATCAACTAAAATGATTTTTTATAGAAATGTTGACTTATTCTAGAAGATAATGTATGATAGATTTGAAAGTTCCGTGTGAAGAGAGCACTTTTGTTGTATTGATATAACTGGAGTTACTAAGCCGGTGATTTCAATGAAAAGAAAAGTTGCATGCTTTTTATCTGTAATTTGTATAGGAATTTTATTTTCGGGGTGTAAATGGGATTGGCTTCCGATGGAACCGGAGTCATTTCATGTCAATTCTTGGGAGCTGCAAGATGCAGAAGAATTAGAGAATTACTTGGATTATTATGGAATGACTCCAGAGGATGTTTGCCGGATTGTTCATCCTAACATTTATACACTGACGATGAAAGAATTACCGGATGCAGCGGCGATTCAAATTCTTGGTAAAGTAGATGTGGGTGGGCTTGCTTTCGATGATATGCGAATGTTATATCGAACGGATGACAAAAAAATCTATGGGACACAGTATACATACAAAAAAATGAATCCAGAGGAAAAAGACCTGGAGTGCATATTTGCCCTATATGACTTTTTTGAAAGAAGTTATGGCCCGCCCATTACAGAAGATACATCGAATCGAATTGTTGACTATATTCCTTCTTCGTCGCAAGAAAATGAAAATTCTGTTTATAGAGAAGTGTGGAATGCCAAAAATTACGCAGGCTTTTTTGCAGTCTTAGAACTTCAGGATTACCGGCAGGGAGAAAACACCAGTATGTGCGTGAACATTTTTTATCAACCAGATATGTAAGAGGAAGGGGAGCCTGCGGGTTCCCTTTCTTTGTTATATTGTCCCCCGTTTTTTCTTGCCTTTTCTAAGAAATTCGGCGATGCGTTTGGCTGCACAGCCTGAGACAAACAGAAAAAAGCAGTCCCTGCCTTTGACGGGGGCTGCCTTCGCGTTTTAGGAGAGGGTCTCCATGCTGTCAATGATGTCGCTGGTGATGTCCTCGGAGTAGACGGTGGCCCCGTCTCCATCCACCAGGGCCACGGTGAGAACCGGGCTTTCGATGCCGCAGTATGTTTGCAGGCCGTCTCGCAGCTCCGCCAGAGGCACGGCCCCGTAGGCCATCAGCTGAAGCATATGGGCGTTCCCATAGCCCTGGGTCAAGGTATCGTTCCCTTCGGCAAATCCCAGGTTCACGTCGTAGGTGAAGAGGAAGCCGTTTTCCGTGGCGGTGACGGTTCCGCCATAGCTGGCTTCTTCGGCCAGGGCGGAGGGGATGATGTTCTTCACGGCGGACAGCGTCCCGTTCAGCGCCCCGGCGTCCATCATCGCCTGGGGAGAAGAGAAGGTTTCCCCGGCGAGCTCCAGCTTTTTCCCGTCGTAGCGGCCGACCCATTCCTCGATATAGGGGTTTGTCACGGTTTCCCCCTGAACAGTGGTATACTCCAGCACCGCGGCCTTGTAATAGGAGATCCTGTTGGCTGCGCCGCCGTAGTCGATTTCATATCCCGCGTCGCTGAACACCCCCTGGGGCACCAGATTGATCCCGTCATACGGGATGACAACGCCGTAGCTGCCGTCGATCGCGAACATGTTCAGAACAATGGGAAGACCGTTGCTGTCCCAGGCCTCCAAAATCACCCGGGCGTCCAGAATGTCCTGAGCGGAACCATTTTCCAGGGTGGCCTGAAAGGCGTCGCCGGCGTAGGAAGGCCCAAACAGGTTCATGATATAATTGCTTTCCGTGATCCGCAGCGGGAACTGGGCAACCGCCTCATCCAAAGCGGCGGCGGACATGGGCGTGGGAGCCGGGGTGGGCGTTGGGTCAGCCAAAGCGGAAGCGCTGGCGAGACCGCTTTCCAAAGGGCCGGTTTCCGGTGTGACAGGCCTTCTCGTCTGGGCGACGGCCGACATGAGGATGACAAAGCCCGACCAAACCGCCAGGACGATCAGAAAGATTTTCAGGCCCCGGCGCTTGGGCTTTTGCGGCATGGGCGGCATATACATGGTGCAAGGTTCCCCCTCTTTTTTCCAGAATTTGCTTTTACAGGGCTATTGTAGAGTATATAACTCTACAAGTCAATGCTTTCCTCGAAAGTTTTAGTGTCTATTACTCTGAAACCAAGGCTGCTCCCTTCTTTACGCTACAATGGCGGAAAAGGGGGGACAGCCTTGCAGTACCGATACTATGAAAAAATAAGGGAGGTCCGGGAGGACAGGGGATATACCCAGCAGCAAATCGCGGAGCTGCTCAATGTGGGCCAGCGGACCTATTCCGACTATGAGACTGGAAAGACCAGAATTCCGCTGGAAAGCGTGATCGCGCTGGCCAGGTTTTATGATCTGGATTTAAATTATCTCACGGGGATCAGCCAGGAAAAGCGAAGGTTTCCCAAGAGATAAAGGAGGAGGGGCGAGAGAGGTCCGCCGCCTGAAATTCCTTTTACTTGCCTCAAACCCCGGTTTTTCTTGCCTTTTCTAAGAAATTCGACTATAATTGTTTACAATGTGTTCAACACCTTCTTGCGGGAATGGGATACAATAAATCCTGCGAAAAGAGCGCTGAACCCATTTGCCCTGCCTGTGGGAAGAAAGGATGAGGGAATGTTTGGCTATGTGCGGCCCTTTAAATCGGAGCTGCTGGTGCGGGAATACGACCAGTACAAGGCGGCCTATTGCCAGCTGTGCCGGGCGCTGAAGGAGCATTACGGCCGCGCGGCCTCCTTCACCCTCAGCTATGACTGCACCTTTTACGCCCTGCTGATGCTCTCCACAAGGGAGGCCAGGCTCTCCCTCCACCACGGCCGGTGCGTGATGAATCCCCTGAAAAGGTGCGATTTTTTGGAGAGCGATGGGGAGGCCTATCACAAGGCGGCGGCTCTCTCCGTGCTGCTGACCTATCACAAGCTCCGGGACAACCTGGAGGACGACAGCTTTTTCAAATCCCTGGGGAGCCGTCTGTTTCTGCCCTTTGTGTCCCGCAAGGCCAGGAAAGCGGCGGAAGAGTATCCCTTTCTGGCCCAGGAGGCCCAAAAGGCCATGGACGGCCAGCGCCAGGCCGAGGAAAACGCCGGGGGCGTGGACGCCTGCGCCGAACCGACGGCGAACCTGCTGGCGGCGCTGTTTAAGGAGCTGGCCTGTGACAGCCTCCAGGGAGCGGCCCTGGAGCGGTTTGGCTATTTCCTGGGCCGGTGGGTCTATCTGATGGACGCCGCCGACGATTTGCTGGACGATCTGAAGGAGGGGGCCTTCAACCCCTTTATCCCCCGGCTGGGGCTTTCTGGAAAAACAGAGCTGACTCCCCAGGAGCGCAAGGCCGCGGACCAGGCCTGCAACCAGACGCTGAACGCCACCGCCGCCCAAATGCTGCTGGCCTTCAACCTGGTGGAGCTGCGGAATTTTGGTCCCATCCTGGAAAACGTGGTGACGAAGGGCCTGCCGGAAATCCAGCGGGAGATCCTGTTTCTCCACATCCGGGAGAAGCGCAGGGGCCGTCCCGAGCCGGAGGACCTGCGCTGACGGCCCTGAAAAAGAAGCCATGCCACAGAACCGCCCTTTGGCGGAGTATATAAAAAAGGAGAACGAGTATGACAGACCCGTATAAAGTGCTGGGAGTATCCCCTTCCGCCACGGACGAGGAAGTGAAGGACGCCTACCGCAAGCTGGCCAAAAAGTACCATCCCGACCAGTATGCAGACAGTCCCCTGAAGGATCTTGCCGATGAGAAGATGAAGGAGATCAACGAGGCTTACGACGCCATTACCGCCCAGCGGAAGTCCGGCGGAAGCCGGGGCTACAACGGCGCCTACAACAACGTGGGGGCAAACGGCAGTTCTGGTTTTAACGATGTGCGAAGCCTGATTATGTCCGGCCGCATTGCCGACGCTGAGCAGATTTTAAACGGTGTGCCGCCGGAGCGGAGAAACGCCGAGTGGTATTTTCTCAAAGGCTCTGTGCTGTACCGCCGGGGCTGGCTGGAGGAGGCCAAGGACCACTTCTCCCGGGCCTGCCAGATGGACCCGGGAAACCCGGAGTACAGCGCCGCTCTCAACCAGGCCATGAACCAGGGCAGCGGGGTCTATGGAGGCTACCGGCCGAATACCAATATGAACGCGGGAGGCTGCAACTCCTGTGATGTTTGCTCCTCCCTGATCTGCGCGGACTGTTGCTGCGAGTGCATGGGCGGAGACTTGATCTCCTGCTGCTAAGGGCGCTGGGAAAGGAGAAAACAAGCTGTGAGGAATTCCATGAAGCTGGCCTTCTGCGGGGTGATGGCGGCGCTCTCCACGGTGCTGCTGTTTTTGACGGGGGTGGCTCCTGTGGCAACCCTGGCGCTGCCGGCCATTGCCGGGTGCCTGCTGATTCCCGTTGTGGTGGAGGCCGGGCTGCCCTGGGCGTTTGGCGTGTATGGGGTGTGCAGTGTGCTTTCCTTTCTGCTGGCCCCAGACCGGGAGGCCTTTCTGTTCTACCTGCTGTTTTTTGGGCATTATCCAGCCCTGTTCGCGGTGCTGGGAAGGCTGAAAAACAAGGTGCTGCGCTATGCCGCCAAGCTTCTGGTGTTTAACGCCGCGATGGCGGGAGAGGTCTTGCTTTCCGTGTACGCGCTGGGGATCCCCTTTGAGAGCTTTGGCATCTTGGGTCCGGTGGGACCCATCCTGCTGCTGGTGCTGGCCAACGCTGTGTTTGTGGTGTACGACCTGGCCCTGGAGGGCCTGATTGTCCAGTATTTAAACAGGCTTCATCCCAGGCTGGGGAAAATTCTGCACGGAAAATAAAGAGAAGCGGCAGGCGGCGGCCTGCCTTTTTTCTGCCCCAAAATGATGAATTTTTCAAAAAAATTCTTGCAAAAATTTGGCGCATCACGCAAATATCCGGGGAAATGCCTTGCTTTTTGCAGGGGAAAGCCGTAAAATGAAGGAGAGATTGCTTTGCGCGGCAAAAATCCTTCCAGCGGGGGGAGCCGCCGCGGGAAAGGGAGACAGAACATGAACAGCCAGCTTTCCGAGCGCATCCGCCAGCACAGCGCCAATTTCTCCAAGGGCCAGCGGATGATTGCCCGTTATATCGAGGAACATTCTGACCAGGTGGCCTTTATGACGGCCTTTAAGCTGGGGCAGACCGTGGGCGTCAGCGAGTCCACGGTGGTGCGCTTTGCCACGGAGATTGGATACTCCGGCTATCCGGCGCTCCAGCAGGCCATGCAGGAGATGATCCGCAGCAAGATGACCAGCGTGCAGCGGCTGGAGCGCACCTCTCGCACCATCCCTATGGACCGGCTTTTGGACGAGGTGCTGGACCAGGATATTGACATTCTCAAGCGCACGAAGGAGAATTTGGACCGGGAGGCCTTTTACCGGGCGGCGGACGCTCTGGTAAACGCCAAGACTGTGTATGTGCTGGGAGCGGGCAGCAGCCTGGCTCTGGCCACCTTTATGGCCCACTATCTGCGCCTGGTGTTTGACACGGTCCATCTGGTGGAGGCCACAAGCGAGGCCACCATTTTGCAGCAGATGGTCCATGTGGGAGAGGGTGACGCGGTGATTGCCATCAGCTTTCCCCGCTACTCCAAAAAGGCGGTAAAGACCATGAAGTACGCCTCCTCTCAAAAAGCCACCACCGTGGCCATTACCGACAGCCCCCTGTCGCCTCTGGCCCAAAGCGCCTCCCATGTGCTGCTGGCCCGCAGCGACATGGTCTCCTTTGTGGACTCTTTGGTGGGGCCGCTGAGCATTATCAACGCCCTGATTGTTACCGTGGCCATCAAGAAGAAGGACGAGGTGGCGGACACTCTGCGGAAGATCGAGGGCATTTGGGACGAATACGGCGTCTACGAAAAACTGGACGAGAAGGGCAGCTGACTTGAAAATCTATGACCTTTTGATTGTGGGCGGCGGCGCCGCCGGGCTGATGGCGGCGGGAACCGCCCAAAGCCGGGGGCTTTCCGTGGCTCTGTTTGACAAAAACCGGCAGCTGGGCCGCAAGGTGCGGATCACCGGAAAGGGCCGCTGCAACGTGACCAACAACTGTTCGGTGGAGGAGGTGGTGGCCTCCTGCCCCCGGGGCGGCAGGTTCCTCTATGGGGCGCTGTCCGCCTTTTCCCCGGCGGACACCATGGCCTTTTTTGAGGCCCTGGGTGTGCCGCTGAAAACCGAGCGGGGGCGGCGGGTGTTTCCCGTGTCGGACAGCGCCCATGACATCGCGGATGCCTTAGAGCGGTACGCCTCTGGCGTTCAGGTGATTCGTGAGACGGTGACCGCCGCTCTGACGGAGGAGGGCCGGGCGGTTGGCGTTCAGACCGGCCAGGGGAACTACCAGGGCCGGGCGGTGCTTTTGGCCTGCGGCGGGGCCTCCTATCCGGGAACAGGCTCCAACGGGGACGGCTGCCGGCTGGCGGCGGCTGTGGGTCACACGATTGTGACGCCCACGCCCTCTCTGGTGCCTTTGGTGGAGCGGGGGGAGTGGTGCCGCCGGATGATGGGACTTTCCCTGCGAAACTGCGGGGTAAGGGTGACCCAGCGGGGCAAAAAGAAGCCGGTGTACGAGGATTTCGGCGAGCTGCTGTTCACCCACTTTGGGCTTTCGGGCCCCACCATTCTCAGCGCGTCGGCCCATCTGCGTCCTATGGAGCCGGGCAAGTACACCGTCCACATCGACCTGAAGCCGGCGCTGGACCGGCAGCAGCTGGACGCCCGGCTTCTCCGGGAGCTGGAGGCGCATAAAAACAAAATTTTTGCCAATTCTCTGGAGGAGCTGCTGCCTCAAAAGCTGATTTCCGTCATGGTGGAGCGCAGCGGCATTCCGGGGGAGACCCGGTGCCATTCGGTGACAAGGGACCAGCGCCGGGGCCTGCTGGAGCTTTTCAAGGACTTCCCCATAGAGGTGGAGGGCTTTCGGCCCTTGGCGGAGGCCATTGTCACCAGCGGCGGGGTCAGCCTGAAGGAGATCGACCCCAGGACCATGGAATCCAAGCTGGTGAAGGGGCTGTACTTTGCCGGGGAGATCATCGACGCCGACGCCTACACCGGGGGCTACAATTTGCAGATCGCTTTTGCTTCAGGGAAATTAGCGGGCAGCAGCGTTCCAGGCGGGTGCTCCCGCTGAGCAATTCGCGCCCTGGAGCGGCGAGCTGACGCTCGCGCTTGTGCAGGACGCTAACGCACGTCCGCGCCGCTGGTTTTCCCGGCCCCCCGCCCTCTCGCCTTCGGCAAGGGCGGGGAGCTGCGCTCCAGGCATGCCGCCTTTTTGCGTTCCGCAAAGGCGGGGGGGGTGCACCCCAGGCATGCCGCCCTCCCGCCTACGGCAAGGGCGGAAAGGTCTCAGAAAAATAAACGGCGCGGACGTGAGCTACCCTCTCGAAGAGCACGAGCGAAGCGAGCTGCCCGTGGCGCGAAATGACAGCCCAGGCACTGGGCCGCGAATTGCTCAGTCCGAGCACGGACGGCTTGAGATGGGAAAGTGGCCAAGTCACCCCAAAAACCCAGGAAACAAGCCATTTTTATGACTTGTCCACATGGTCAAATCACTGGCGGGAAATGGCCAAGTCATCTGTATGATTCGGCCACATGGTCAAATCATAGAACCCGCATAAAACCTGACTTTTTTAATGATTTGGCCATTTTTTTATTTCAAGTAGGGGGGCAACCCCCGCCCTTGCGGCGGAGTGCCTCCGCTGTCTCTTCGCGCCTTGGAGCGGCGAGCTGACGCTCGCGCTTGTGCGGGGCGATAACGCACGTCCGCGCCGCTGGTTTTCCCGGGACCCCCCCGCCCTTGCCGAAGGCGAGAGGGCGGCTTGGCCCGTGCGGCCACGCACCGGCGGCTGAAAGCCGCGCTTCATCGAAAGGTGAAAGCGCATGCGCGCCGCAGACTTTGCGGGGACCTTTCCGGCCTTGCCGAAGGCGAGAGGCCGGCATGCCCGGGGTGCAACCCCCGCGCAAGCGAGCTGACGTTTCGATAACTGTCCGCGCGCCAGTGCGCGCGTC
>CAJMOH010000004.1 GCA_905215055.1 uncultured bacterium | reverse complement strand
GTACTGACCCCTCTGGGGTCTGAGCAAACCACTAGTTTACTAGTGGTTTTGATTGCCCGCGTTGTGATGCTCCTCTGTTTTTCTCGTGCGGCTGAGCCTGGACGCGCTCTCCCTTCCCAGGCCCGGCTTTTTCTTTTGCCTCACCTCCGCGCCCGTCAAGTGCCGGCGCGTGTCCGCAAGGGCGGCCTGAAGAACGCAAAGCATCAAAGAATCTCACAGGGAAATCCGAGCGCTCCCCGAGCGAAGCTGTTTTCCCCGCCCCACCTTCCTTTGGGATAAAGACAAAGAGAAGGGCCATCCTGATAGAAAAGGCCTTCACTCTTTCGTTCCTGGCGCTGTTGTGCTATACTACAAGGGTGAAGAAGCTTATCCCAGAAAGGAGCGCCCCGCATGCATACACAGAAAATTCCCGCCCGGGAGGAGCTGGATCCTCAGTTCACCTGGGCCACCACGGATCTTTACGCCACGGACCAGGACTGGGAGGCGGACCTTCCCAAGCTGAAGGATTTGATTCAGCAGCTGAAGGGCTGCCAGGGAAGGCTGGGAGAAAGCGCCGCCTCCCTGCTGGCCTATTTGCAGCTGGAGGACCAGTTCAGCCTGTTGGCGGAGCCTTTGGCCTGCTATGCCTTTTACAAGCAGGACGAGGACACCCGCAACCCCACCTATCAGCGGATGAACGGCCAAGTGACCAACCTGCTGATTCAGGCGGGAGAGGCCACGGCCTTTTCCACCCCGGAGATCCTGGCCATCCCCGACGATGTCCTGGACCAGTTCTATCAGGAGGAGCCGCGGCTGGAGCATTACCGCCTGGCTTTGACGCGAGTCCGGCGGCAGAAGGACCACACCCTCTCCCCCTCGGAGGAGGCGCTGCTGGCCTCCGCTCAAAAGCTGGGCCAGTCTCCCAGCGACATTTTCAACTTCCTCAGCGACGCCGACCTGCTCTTCCCCGACGCCGTGGACAAGGACGGCAAGGCCCACCCTGTCACCCAGGGGACCTTTGTGCCCCTGGAGCAGTCCGCCGACCGGGTCCTGCGGAAGTCCGCCTTTGAGGGCTTTTACGGCGTGTTCGGGCAGTTTCAAAACACCCTGGCCTCCACCCTGGACGCCCAGATGAAGCAGCTCCAATTCTTCGCCGGCGCCCGGCGGTATCCCTCCGCCCTCCACGCCGCCCTGGACCACAACGAGATCCCTGTGGAGATCTATCACAGCTTGATCCAGGCCGTACACAACAGCTTTCCCGCCATGCACCGGTACATGGCCCTGCGGAAGCGGCTTTTGGGCGTGGAGGACCTGCACTATTACGACATCTATGTGCCTCTGGTGGCGGACCAGGACGAGAAGATCCCTTTCTCCCAGGCCAAGGAAATTGCCCTGGAGGCCCTGGCCCCCTTGGGGGAGGACTATCTCTCCATGCTGAGGGAGGGCTTTGCCAACCGCTGGATTGACGTGTACGAAAACCAGGGAAAGCGCTCCGGCGCCTATTCCTCCGGTGTGTACAGCCATCACCCCTTTGTGCTGCTCAACTACACAGACACCCTCAACGACGTGTTCACCCTGGTCCATGAGATGGGCCACGCCCTTCACTCCTATCTGTCCGCCAAAAACCAGTCCGTCACCTACGCGGACTACAAGATCTTTGTGGCGGAGGTGGCCTCCACCTGCAACGAGGCCCTGCTGATGCAGCACCTGCTGAAAACCACCCAGGACCCCCGGAAGCGGGCCTATCTCATCAACTATTTTCTGGAGCAGTTCCGCACCACCCTGTACCGGCAGACCCTGTTTGCCGAGTTTGAGCTGTGGTGCAGCCAGCAGGTCCAGCAGGGCATGCCCCTCACCGCCCAGGCCCTGTGCCAGAAATACGGCCAGCTGAACCAGCAGTATTACGGCGATGCCATTGTTCCCGATCCCCAGATCGCCCTGGAGTGGGCCAGAATCCCCCACTTCTATATGAATTTCTACGTTTATCAGTACGCCACCGGCTTCTCCGCGGCCATCGCCCTGTCTCAGCGGATTTTGCAGGAAGGCGCCCCGGCGGTGCGGAACTATCTGGGCTTCCTGTCCGGCGGCTGCTCCGCCGACCCAGTCTCCCTGCTGAAAGGCGCGGGAGTGGATATGAGCTCCCCCGCCCCCGTGGAAAACGCCCTGAAGCTCTTCAGCCAGCTGATCGGCCAGATGGAGGAGCTGACCTCCCAGGCGTAAAGCCCGCGGAGAAAGTACCAGCCCAAAAACGCAAAAGAGCTGTCCTTTTTCGGGACAGCTCTTTTTTTGACGGACAGTCTTTACTCCGTCCGCAGGGCCACCACTGGGTCCTTCTTGGCGGCGGAGCGGGAGGGAATGATGCCGGAGAACAGGGTCAGCCCTGTGCTGATCAGCACCAGCACCAGGGCCACCGGCAGGGGCAGAAAGGCGCTGAGGGATTGAATACCGGTAACAGCGTGCAAAATGGCGTTGATGGGGATACACAGCAGCCAGGTGATGATAACGCCCAGCGCTCCGGAGGTAAAGCCAATGATGATGGTCTCCGCGTTGAACATAGAGGACACGTTCCGTTTGGAGGCGCCAATGGCCCGGAGAATGCCAATCTCCTTGGTGCGCTCTTGGACGGAGATCAGGGTGATCACGCCGATCATAATGGAGGAAACCACCAGGGACACCGCCACAAAGGCGATGAGCACATAGGTGATGGCGTTGATGATGGTGGTGATGGAGGACATCATCAGGCCGATATAGTCGGTGTACTGAATCTGTTCCAAATCGTCCACCGAGCTGTTGTAGTCGGCAATGGCCTGCTCGATCACATCCTTGTCCTCAAAGGAGGCGGCGTACAGGTTGATGGAAGCCGGGTCGTCCAGGTCGATATAGCCCAGCTGGATCAGGTTTTCCTCGTAGGTGGAGTCGGAGAAGGTGAGCACCTCATCGTAGTACTGGGCACACTGCTGGGTGGTGTACCCCTCCAAGGCGGCGTCCAGGGCGGCGGCAAGCTGGGCCGGCTCCATCGACGCCATCTGCTGCTGAACCTGGGCGGCGTACTGGGCCTTAAACTGCTCCTCCGCCATCTGGGTGAACAGGTCGGAAAGCTCCTGGTCGCTCATGGAAGCCACATAGTCCTCCACCTCGCTCTGGTCCAGGCCGGCCTGGGAGGTCAGGCTCTCCAGCATGGTTTGTTCCATGTCCTCCCGGCTCATGGAGCTGGTGGACTGGCTGACAGCCTCATCCACCTGTTCCTGGCTGGGGATGCTTTGAATGGCCACATAGGTTTGGGCCTTACCCTCCTGATCCTCCTTGGCCACCGTCTCCCGGAAGGCGGCCTCCTTTTCCTCTTCCGTCATAGAGCCGGTGCTCTCCTCAAAGGGCAGGCCGGTGAAGATGTCCGTGTCCGGGCTGTCCAGCTGGGCCTGCACAGCGGCGGAGCCGGCGGCGGCATCCGCCATATACTCTGTCAGGGCGCTGGTGTAGCCGATGGAACCGGACAAAATGTGGGAGGTGGCGTCCTCGTTGGGGCGGATAATGCCGGAAACCTTCAAGGTCAGGCCGTTGTCATAGAGATAGCGCAGCCCCGCCTCCGAATCCCGCAGGTCGGCGTACAGGCCGGTTTCCTGGTCAAAGGCGTAGCAGTCGGCGTTTAAGATGGTCTTGTACTCCCGGGAGCAGATCTCCTCGTAGCTCCAGCTTTCCTCGTCCAGCTCCACCCCGGTCTGGTCCACCGCCGCCTGCATGATGGCATCCATCTCCTCCTGGGGCTTCAGGCCCAGGGCGTACAGGGCCATGTCGTCCAGCTCGTTGTTCTCGTCCAGGACCAGCACTACCTCGTTGTAGTCGTTGGGCCAGGAGCCGTACACCAGGTCGTACTGGCTTTCCAGCAGGGGGCTGATCAGGGCGCCATCGTCGCCGGGGAGCATTTCCTCCCACAGCACCATGCTCCCCCCTCCCATGCTGCTGGCCAGAGAGTCCATGCCGTAGCTGCTCTGCAAATCGGTCATGGCGCTCATGTCAATGGAGAAGTATTCCCGCAGCAGATCCTCCATCAGCTCCTGAGAGTCGGAGTGGAGAATATTCCCGTCCACGGTCTCGGTGTACACCAGCAGCTGGGCGTCATAGGTATACTGCACCCCGCTGACGGCGCTGTACAGGGGATCCTCCGGGTCGGCCCGGCGGTCCTCCAGATAGGCTTTGAAGGAGGCCAGGTCGTTTTCAATGGTCTCTGAGGAATTCAGGGCGTTGACCATATCGTAAATCATGGGCTTTTGATACACCGCGTCGTTCTCGTGTTCGCTGGAGGACTGGGCGGCGCTGATAAACTCCTCCATCAAGGAGCCCAGGTCCATTGTCTGGGCCTGCAAGGTGAGAGGGTAAGAGGACAGGGTGTCCTCCTGCACCGCGTCAATATAGGCGGTGGTGCCCTGGCTGACGGCGTAGATCAAAGCGATGCCGATGATGCCGATGCTCCCGGCAAAAGAGGTCAGGGCGGTGCGGCCCTTTTTTGTAAAGAGATTTTTCAGGGAGAGGCCAAAGCTGGTGACAAAGGACATGGAAGGCCGCTTCCCCTTTCGGGCGGCCTGATCCTTTTTCACAGAGGCTGCCCGTTCCGCCTGGGCCTCCTGGGGGGAGAGAGGGGCGCTGTCCCCGGTCACCAGGCCGTCCAGCATACGGACAATCCGGGTGGAGTAGCGCTGGGCCAGGTCCGGGTTGTGGGTGACCATGATAATCAGCCGGTTTTTAGAGATCTCCTTGAGAATCTCCATCACCTGCACGCTGGTTTCCGTGTCCAGGGCGCCGGTGGGCTCGTCGGCCAGGATGATGTCCGGGTTGTTGACAATGGCCCGGGCAATGGCCACCCGCTGCATCTGCCCGCCGGACATCTCGCTGGGGCGCTTTTTCAGCTGGTCCCCCAGACCCACCTGCTCCAAGGCCTCCTTGGCCCGGCGGCGGCGCTCTCCCTTGGACACGCCGGAGAGGGTGAGGGCCAGCTCCACGTTTTGCAGCACCGTCTGGTGGGGGATCAGGTTGTAGCTTTGAAACACAAACCCAATGGAGTGGTTGCGGTAGGCGTCCCAATCCCGGTCCTTATAGTCCTTGGTGGAGCGGCCGTTGATGACAAGATCGCCGCTGGTGTACTGGTCCAGCCCGCCGATGATGTTCAGCAGGGTGGTTTTGCCGCAGCCGGAAGGCCCTAAAATCGAGACAAACTCGCTTTCCCGAAATTGGAGGCTGACTCCCTTTAAGGCCTCCACAGGCTGTCCCCCGGCGGGATATTCCTTGGTGATGTTTTTTAATTCCAGCATGTGCTGTGCATGTCCCCTTTCAAAAGGGCGGGAACCCCCGCCCGGCGCAAAATAAAATGGAATATTGTTCATTTTATCATCTATTTTGCTCCGGTGTGTTACAAAACCGTGAATTCCCGGCCTGGAGAGAAAAAGCAGCTCCACCCGCCGGCCGGCAAAAAAAGCACGGCCCCTGGGGAGCCGCGCTTCAAAAGGGATTCAGTTTTCCAAAGGCTTAGAGGGCGCCTTTCCATACCGGGCCTCCAGTCTGCGGAACAGCCGGTACAGCACAACCACCGCCGCCGCGCACAGCACCACCTCGGCAGAAAACTGGGCATAGGCCAGGCCGTACAAGGGAAACAGGGCGTTCAAGATAAACAGCGCTGGAATTTCCAACACCACCTTGCGGAGAATGGCGAAGAGAAAGGCGTTTTTCCCCAAACCGCAGGCCTGGAACACGCCCACCGCCAGAAAATCCATCGCCAAAAAAGGCATTCCCAGGCAGAAGCCCCGCAAAAACCGGGAGCCATATTCCACAATCTGCTCGTCCTGCATAAACAGGCCCACCCAAACGTTGGCCCCGGCGTAGTAGGCAATCTCCATCAAAATCAAAAAGACCAGGGCGATGCGGGCGGTGAAGAAAAAGGTCTTTTTCATCCGCTTGATGTTGCCGCTGGCGTAGTTGTAGCTGATCAGCGGCATAATGCCCTGGGACAGCCCCAAGGCGATCTGCACGGTGACAGAGTTGATCTTCTGGGCAATGCCCATTGCCGCCACCGCGTTGGAGCCGAAGGAGGAGGTAAAGTTGTTCAGAACGCTCATCCCGGTGACGTTTAGCAGGTTTTGGATGGAGGCAGGCACCCCCACGGCAAACACCCCCAGCACAATGTGGCGCTGAGGCCTGAACATCTTGGGATTGACGCACACATAGGTTTTTCCCCGCTTGATGTACAGCAGCACAAAAAAGTACAGGCAGGCCGCGCAGTTGGAGAGAAAGGTGGCAAGGCCCGCGCCCTCGGCGCCCATGTTCAGCCCCCAGGGGAGGATAAACACAGGGTCCAGGACAATGTTCAAAAAGCAGCCGCTCATGGTGCCGATGCTGGCGTGCATGGCGGCGCCCTCCGCCCGGACCAGATAGGCCATCACCACGTTCAAAATAGCCGGCACCGCCCCAAAGGTGACAGTCCACCGGGCATAGCCAATGGTGGCGTCCAACGTCTCCGGCGTAGCGCCCAGCAGGTTCAGCAGAGGCACCTGGAACACCGTGTAGGCCGCCGAGAACAGCAGCCCGGCAAAAATGGAGCAGTAAAAGCCAAAGGCAGAGCTGCGGTACACCGTCTCGTAATCCTTTTTGCCCAGGGAGCGGCTCATCATGCTGGAGCTGCCCACGCCGAACAGGTTGTTCACCGCGTTAAAGGCCAACAGCAGGGGCGCCGCCAAAGTGACAGCGGCGTTTTGGACGGCGTTGTTCAGCATTCCCACAAAGTAGGTGTCCGCCAGATTGTACAGCACCATCACCAGAGAGCTGAGCACTGTGGGCACCGCCAGCTTCATCACGGCCTTGGGAATGGGCATTCGTTCAAACAGGTCTGTCTTTTGGGCGTCCTCCATGAGCATTCCTCCCGAGTCGGGGCAAGCCGCAAAGGAAAGGAGGCCCAAAGCCTCCTTTTCGGTTCCCCGCTTTTTCCATGATTTTAGTATAGTATAGCATGAGTCCCATTTCTTTGCAAGGATTCCCCCGCTTCCCCGGCCCTCAGCCGCGGCGGGCGTCTTGGCTCCGGCGGCTCGCCGGAAAGGGGGGAGGGGGAATTCGGGACGCCACCTCCTGGGCCTGCCGGCCGTTTTGATGAATGGCCTCCTTCAACGCCTCCATCGAGTCAAATTTTCGCTCTGGGCGCAGAAACTCCAGCAAGAACACCCGCACCCGCTTGCCGTACAGGTCCCCGGAAAAATCGGGCATCCAGGTTTCCGCCAGCACCTTGTCCGACCCCACTGTGGGCTTTACTCCCACGTTGGTCACGCCGTAAAAATATTCGCCGCCCACCCGGCACCAGGAGGCGTACACCCCAAACCGGGGCAGCACAAAGCCCTCCGGGATGGCCTGGTTGATAGTGGGCGTTCCCAGCAGGCTGCCCCCAATGTGGTTTCCGTGGATCACCTCCAGGGAAAAGCCAAAGGCCCGGCCCAGCAGCCGGTTGGCCGTGGGGATGTCCCCCGCCGCCACCGCCCTGCGGATGCGGGTGGAGCTGACCTTTTCCCCGCCGTCCAGCACGGGAGGCACCACCGTCAGCTCTACGCCGGCCTCCTGACACAAGGACGCCAGGAGGGACACGCCTCCCTTGGCTCCCTTGCCAAAGCGAAAGTCCTCCCCGCAGCACAGGCGCTTGGCCTGAAACCGCTGGAACAGCACCTGGCGGACAAAGGCCTCCGCCTCCCAATCCCGGACCTGAGAAAAGTCCAGGGAGTACAGCACCTGCACCCCGGCGTCCTCCAAAAGCCGCTCCTTGTCCTGGCCTGTGAGGACGGCGCTGTTTCCCGAGGGACTGGTGCGAAAGGTGAACACCGCCGGTTCCCAGGCCTGTCCCCCTTTGCCGGGCGCGCAGGCCGCGTGAATTACCGCCATGTGGCCCCGGTGCAGCCCGTCAAAGGCCCCCAGCGCCAAAGAGCAGGGCCTTGCCTGAGAAATTTCCTCCAATGCGCGGAACATCCTCACGTCCCATCCTCCCTTTCAAAAAAGCTCTTGGCAAACACCAGCTGGCCCTTTTGCCGGTCCACCCGGCCCAGGCCCAAAAACTGTCCCTCTGGGGATTTCACCCGGCACAGGCCCTCCTCCGGCGCTTTCCGCAGCCGTTCCAGGTCCAGACTGCCTCCGTTTTGAAACCGCTGGGCCTGGGCCGGACTGACCCGCACCAGAGGATACTCCCCAAACAGACTTTCCACCGGCCGCAGGACCTGGGTCAAACGGCCCTCCCCCGCCAAAGCCTTCAGCTCCTCCAGGGAGCGGGCGTCCTCCTCTCCAAAGCCGCAGGCCCGGGTGCGGCGCAGGGCGGTCATGGCGCCGCAGGAGCCTGCGGCCCTGGCGATGTCCTCCAGGAGCACCCGGATATAGGTTCCCTTGGAGCAGGCAACCCGCAGGGTTCCCTCCCGGCTTTGGGGATCGTAGGAAAGCAGCTCCAGCGCGGAGACGGTGACGGGCCGGGCCTGCCGTTCCACCTCCACGCCCTTGCGGGCCAGCTCGTAAAGCCGCTTGCCCCCCACCGACACGGCGGAGTACATGGGCGGCACCTGGAGGATCTCCCCCCGGAAGGCGGGCAGAACCTTCTCCAGCGCCTCCTGGGAAACAGGGGCGGGGCTTGTCTCCACCACAGCCCCGGTGACATCCCCGGTGTCCCGGCGCTCTCCCAGCCGGAAGGAGGCCACATACTCCTTGTCCGTATCGGGGAGAAAATTCAGCGCCTTGGCCGCCCTTCCCAGCAGGATGGGCAGCACGCCGGTGGCCATTGGGTCCAGGGTGCCCGTGTGGCCGATTTTTCGTTCTCTTGTCAGTCCCCGCAGCACAGCCACCCCGTCAAAGGAGGTGAAGCCCGCGCACTTGTCCAATATCAGTATGCCGTTCATAAATCCTCCTTGGGGCAGGTCGAGCGGCAGAGAATGGCGGTCCTGCGCCAGCAGGATGGAGATTCTGAAAATCTCCAAGACATTCTCTCTGTAAACAGCATCAGCTGTTTACTGCTCCTCTACAAAGCTGTAAAAGGCCTTTTCCTTTTCCTCGTCCCCGGCCTTCACCGTGCCTACGCTCTGGGTGTAGAGGGTGTATTCCTCCTCCCCGTCCAGCTGGAAGGTCCGGTCGCACAGCTTTTGGTCATAGGCGCCAATGCCGCAGGTTCCCAACCCCAGGGCGGTACAGGCCAGGTACAGGTTCTCCCCCACATGGCCCATGTCCGCCATAATCATCCGGTGGGCGTATATGCCGTAGCGCCACTCGCTGCGGTAGGGTACGAAGCTCCAATAAAATACCACGTTGCTCTTGGCAGCCCAGCGCTGGCCGCACAGGCTTTCCTCCACCAGTTGAAACAGAGCCTCCTGGTCCTCCATCGGGGAGAGCAGCTCCAGCTGGTGGGTCATGGGCAGATAGTGATAGGCCCCCGGCAGCAGGCCCTCCACCTGGCGCACCAGCAGGTAGGTCTCAAAGGGGTGCCTGGCGCCGCCGCAGGGCGCCGTGCGGATGGTGGCGTAGCTCTTCCCCCGAATGGACTTGATCCCCTGAGAGGCCCACAGCAAAAAGGACAGCTGGAGCAGGCTCATGTCCTCCTGGGTATACACCCGGCTGCTCTTGCGCTTTGCCAGCAGCTGATACAGGTTGTCCTCCAGAGACAGGTTCTCAAAGTCCCGGGGCAGGTTGATGCGGCTCTCCGTCATAGGCTCCTTCACCAGCGGAGGCTGGGGCCGCTTCAGCTCCTGGTCGGTTTTGTAATCGCTGCCGTTTCTCTCCAGCTCCGCGGTGCTTTGAGATTTTAAAAAGTCCCGTCCCCGCTGAATGGTTTCCCGAATCGTCTTTTCGTCCATTGCGGCACACTCCTTTCACAGTGGTCCTCACACAAAGACAGGGGCGCCTTTCAGCCGCCCCCGCACATTAAAGCAATCCCAATTCCTTGACATAGGCGGCGCAGGCCTCTTCCATCAGGGGAACCGCCCGCTCCAGAGAGGTCTCCAGCGTGCAGCCGGCCGCTCCCTGATGTCCGCCGCCGCCAAACCTGGCGCACAGCGCCGAAGCGTCCGCCGGAGGGTTGGCGCGCAGGGATACCTTCACCTTGCCTTCGGGCTTCTCCTTCAGCGTGACTCCCAGCACCACCCCCTGAATCTCCCGGGGCAGGGAGGCCACCCCGTCCAGGTCGCTTTCCTGGGCGCCTGTTTGGGCAAAAATCCCCCAGGGTACCTGGACCAGCGCGCACAGCCCGTTGCTGGAAAACCGCAGCGTATCCATCACCAGGCGCTCGGCCTCCACCTGAGCCTTGGATTTACTCTCGAACATGGCCCGGTTGATGTCCGCGCCCCTGGCTCCCAGCTCCAGCAGCTGGGCGGCAATGCGGTGGGTTCGGGGAGTGACGCTTCTGTACCGGAAGCACCCCGTATCGGTGGTCAGCCCCGTGTACAGGCAGTCCGCTGCGGCCTGGTCCACCGGCGCGCCCAACTCTCCCAGCAGGGCGTAAATCATCTCCGCGGCGGCGGCGGCCTCCGGCTCCACCCAGCGCTGGGCAGCGAAGGGGACATGGGTGCCGTGGTGATCCACCGCCAGCTCAATCCGGTCCACCAGCTCCTGGGGGGCCTTTCCCAAAAGCCTTTTGTCCGCCACGTCCACGGTCATCACATGGTCCGGCTCCCACTCCCCCAGGGGGATGCCCTGAAACAGATAGCCGAACTTCTCCGGCACCGGGTCGGCGCAGAAAAAGCTCACCTGCTTTCCCAGGGACACAAGCCCCCGCAGCAGGGCGCTGGCAGAGCCCAGGGTGTCCCCGTCGGGGGAGGCGTGGCTGAGCACCAGCACCTTGTCCCAGCCCTTCAGCACAGCCGCGGCTCCGGCGCAGTTCAACAGCTCCATCAGCCTTCCTCCTGGAGGCCGGCCTCCGGCCCTTCCGTCTCCGGCTCCAGGTCATGGAGGAGCTTGGAGATATGCGCCCCATACTCGATGGAATCCGTGGGCTTGAAGAGCAGCTCCGGCACATGGCGCAGGGACAGCCGCTTTCCCAGCTCCCGGCGGATGAACCCGGCAGCGGACTTCAAGCCCTGCACGGCGTTTTTGGTGCGGTCCATGCCCTCCATTGTGCTGACATAGACCGTACAGTAGGACAGGTCGTTGGTGACCTCCACCCGCACCAGGCTGAGAAGGCAGTCCTTCACCCGGGGGTCCTTCACCTCCCGGAGAATGGCGGTCAGCTCCCGATGGATGTCCTCAGTGGTGCGGTCAATTTTAAAACTAGGCATAGGAATGCCTCCTTTGCAAAAAAGTGGAAATACATGTAAACGCCGAAGGCGCATCAAAGTTTTGGTCAAACTTTTTCAAAAGTTTGCGGTTGGTAAGGCGGAGCCTTACGGTCTTGCCCTTGGGGCGCAGCCGGGAAAAAATGTAGAGCTTCCGGCCGCACGGCGCGCAGCGCATAGGCCAAGCTCGGATGGCCTTCCGCTGGGATTTTTTGAAACACCAGCAAGGTGAAAAAAGTCCGGAGAACTGTTCACAGGGCTTCGCCCTGGTATGACAGTTCTCCTACCTTTCTCTTCGCAAAGCTGCGCTTTGCTTTTTTAAGGTCGCAGCCTTTTGAAAAAGGCTGCACCGAAAACTTTTACGCCGCTTCGCGGTTTATTCCCGGTATTCCTCCATCTCGTAGGCCTCCAGCACGTCGCCCTGCTTGATGTCGGAGAACTTCTCCAGGGTGATGCCGCAGTCGTAGCCCTCGGCCACTTCCCGCACGTCATCCTTAAAGCGCCGCAGAGAGGCCACCTTGTCGTCGGCCACAATGATGCCGTCCCGCACCACGCGGACCTGGGCGTTGCGGGTGATCTTGCCGCTGGTGACATGGCCGCCAATGACCATGCCCACGTTGGAGATCTTGTAGGTCTCCCGGCACTCGGCCTTGCCCAAGGCCACCTCCCGGTACTTGGGAGCCAGCATGCCCTTCATGGCGGACTCAATCTCCTCGATGCAGTCGTAGATGATGCGGTACAGCCGCATGTCCACGCCGTCCCGCTTGGCGTTCTCCTCCGCCACCGGGTCGGGCCGCACGTTAAAGCCCACGATGATGGCGTTGGAGGCGTTGGCCAGCATGACGTCGCTTTCGTTGATGGCGCCCACGCCCCCGTGGATGATATGCACCCGCACCTCCTCGTTGGAGAGCTTCTCCAGGGACTGGCGCACAGCCTCCACAGAGCCCTGCACGTCGGCCTTGACGATGATCTTCAGCTCCTTCATGTCGCCCTCCTTCATCTGCTCGAACAGATTGTCCAGGGTGACCTTGGTCTGAGAGTTGAACTGAGCCTCCTTCTGCTCGGTCAGGCGCTGCTCCACCAGCTCTCGGGCCAGGCGCTCGTCGGACACGGCGTTAAAGACGTCGCCGCCCACAGGCACATCGCCCAGACCGGTGATCTCCACCGGCACAGAGGGTCCGGCGTCCTTCACCCGGCGGCCCTTGTCGTCCATCATAGAGCGCACCCGGCCCACGGTGGTGCCGGCCACAATGGTATCCCCCGCATGGAGGGTGCCGTTCTGCACCAGCACAGTGGCCACCGGCCCCATGCCCTTGTCCAGCCTTGCCTCGATAACCGTACCCTTGGCGGCCCGGTCTGGGTTGGCCTTCAGCTCCATCATGTCGGCGGTGAGCAGAATCATCTCCAGCAGGTCGTCAATGCCCTGCTTGGTGTGAGCGGAAACAGGAATGCAGGGCGTGTCGCCGCCCCACTCCTCGGGAACCAGCTCGTACTCGGTGAGCTGCTCCTTCACCCGCTCGGGGTTGGCGCCCTCCTTATCCATCTTGTTGATGGCCACAATGATGGACACTCCTGCCGCCTTGGCGTGGTTGATAGCCTCCACGGTCTGGGGCATAATGCCGTCGTCGGCGGCCACCACCAGCACGGCAATGTCCGTCACCTGGGCGCCCCGGGCGCGCATGGTGGTAAAGGCGGCGTGGCCGGGGGTGTCCAGGAAGGTGATTTCCCGGCCGTCCACCGTCACGCGGTAAGCGCCGATGTGCTGGGTGATACCGCCAGCCTCGCCCTCGGTGACGTTGCTGTGGCGGATCACGTCCAAAATGGAGGTCTTGCCGTGGTCAACGTGACCCATGACCACCACCACGGGGGCGCGGGGCACCAGGTTGGCCTCATCGTCCTCGCTGTCGTCGATGATGCGCTCCTCAATGGTGACCACCACTTCCTTCTCCACCTTGGCGTGGAATTCGTCGGCCACCAGCACGGCGGTGTCAAAGTCGATGGTGTCGTTGATGGTGGCGAACACGCCCAGGCTCATCAGCTTTTTGATGACCTCCGGAGCGGAGACCTTCAGCCGCAGGGCAAACTCGCCCACGGTGATCTCGTCCGGCACCTCGATGGTGATGTGCTTGGCGGCCCGCTCCCGGGCAATGCGGTTCAGGCGCTCGGCCTCGGTCTCCCGCTTGCCCCGGCGCTGCTGGCCCCGGCGCTGGTTGTTCCGGTTGGGGAACTTCTGCTTGGTCACCACATTGTCGGTGCGGGTTTTCACCTTCTGGTCGGCCAGCTGGTCGTACTTCTCGTTGTACTTGTCAATGTTCACATTGGAGGAGCGGGTATCCACCACCCGGCGGGTGGGCTGCTGCTTTGGCTCCTCCACCACAGCGGAGGTAGGCTTCTGGGCCTGCGCGGCCGGCTGGGCCGGTTTGCCTCCGGCGGGAGCCGCCTTCTGCTGGGGTGCTTTTCCCTGGGGGGCCTTGGGCTGCTGGGGAGCGGGGGCCTGGGGCTGGGGATTCTGGGCGGGAGCTTCCTCCCGCTCGGTCCGCTGGGCAAAGTAGTCGTCCAGGCTCTTCCGGTTCCGCTGCTGGGTAAAGGCCTCAAACACCACGTCCAGCTCCTCTTCCGTAAGAGCGGTCATATACTTTTTGGGCTCTGGGAAGTATTTGGCCAGGGTATCAATCACGTCCTTGTTGGGAATGTCCAGGTCCTTGGCAACCTCCCGCACTCTGTATTTAATCATCATGGGCATGTTCCTCCTTCTCTTCCGTGGCGGGTTCCGCCAGGCCCAGCACGGCCTTGGCAAAGCCCTTGTCCGTCAGCGCCAGCACACCGGCCCGCATGCCGCAGGCCCGGCCCAGCGCCTCCATACCGGAGCTGACCCGCAGGGTGGGGATCCCTGCCCGGTCCCCCTCATAGCGCAGATTTTTTACCGTTTTTTCCGAAATGTCCCCGGCGGCCAGCAGCAGGGCCGCCTTGCCGGACCGGGCGGCGCCAACCGCCGCGTCGAACCCAGGCTCTACCTTTCCAGCCCTTCGGGCCAGGCCCAGCAGGGACAACAGCTTATTTTCCACCCAAACCGCCCCCTTTCCGGGGAGGAAGGGCCTCCTCCGGCGAATCGATGACGATGATGGGCTGTCCCCGTTCGTCCAGAGGACCGGCGGGGGCTTCCGCCTCCTTCGCGGCGGCTTCCGCCTGGGCGATGTCCGCCTCCAGCCGGGCGTAGATCTCCTCGGGGATTTTGCAGGAGAAGGCCCGCTCCAGTCTTCGGGACTTTCTCGCCCGCTTCAGGCACTGGGCGTCCAGGCACAGATAGGCTCCCCGGCCCGGCCGCTTTCCGGTGGGGTCCAGAGAGATCTCCGGCGGCAGGGGATTTCCCTCCCCGTCCTCCTTCAGCGGAGCGCGCACCACCCGGACCAGCTCCTTCTTGGGCTTCATCTGGCCGCAGCCCGCGCACTGGCGCAGGGGTGTTTTCTTAGGCCGCATGGACCTTCCTCCTTTCCGCGGGGGCGTTACTCTTCCTCGCCGTAAAAGCCGCTTTCCGGCTTGATGTCAATCTTCCAGCCCGTCAGCTTGGCGGCCAGCCGGGCGTTCTGGCCCTTGTTGCCAATGGCCAGGGACAGCTGATTGTCCGGCACGGTCACCTTGCAGGAGCGGGAGCCGTCCTCGGCGGTCTCCACAGAAAGCACCGTGGCGGGAGACAGCGCCGCGGCGATAAACTTTTCCGGCTCTTCGCTGTACTCCACAATGTCAATCTTCTCGCCGCCCAGCTCGTCCACAATCTCCGACACACGGCTGCCCCGGGCGCCGATGCAGGCGCCCACGGCGTCCACATCCGGGTTGTGGCTCATCACGGCCAGCTTGGTGCGGGAACCGGCCTCCCGGGACACGGCCTTGATCTCCACCGTGCCGTCGTAGATCTCCGGAACCTCGGTTTCAAACATCCGCTTGACCAAATCGGGGTGGGTGCGGGAGATAATGGCCTTGGGACCCTTCTCCGTTTCCCGAACGTCGACCACATACACTTTTATGTAGTCGCCCTCCTTCACATTCTCCCCGCCGATCTGCTCGTTCTTGGGCAGCACGGCCTCGGCCTTGCCGATCTTCAGGGAGATGGCTCCGGTGCGGGGGTCAATGCGCTCCACCAGGCCGCTGACCAGCTCCTGGTGCTTGGACTGAAACTCCTGCATCATCTGGCCGCGCTCGCTATCCCGAATGCCCTGGCGGATGATGTTCCGAGCCGTTTGGGCCGCCACCCGGCCAAACTGCTTGGTGTCCAGCTTAATGCGGACAAACCGGCCCACGCAGGCGGTGGGGTCTACCTGCTTGGCCTTGTCCAGCAGGTACTGGCGGTTGGGGTCCTCCACCTCTTCCACAATCTCCTTGCGGAGATACACGTTGAACACGCCCTTTTCCGGGTCCACGTCAATGTCCACGTCCTCGTTGCCGTAGTTGTTCTTGCAGGCGGTGGAGATGGCCTTTTTAATCTTGTCCAGCATAAACTCCACCGGAATGCCCTTTTCCTTTTCCAGCAGGTTTAAAGCCAGAAACAACTCCTCGTTGCCCTGCTTTTCCGGTTCCTTCTTCTTTGCCTTCGCCATGGGATTTCCTCGCTCCTTTTCTCTTGTTTATTCCTCGTCAAAGCTCTCGTCCACCGAATGGATGGAGGAACACTCTTTTTTCTCCAGGGTGACGCTGGTTTCCTCGTCCAGCTGCAGCTCCAGCGTGCCGTCTTCCTCTGCCCGTAGCAAAACGCCGGTCAGCTCCCGCAGGCCGTTTTCCAGGGGGCGGATCAGCCTGGCCCGCACGGGCTTTCCCACAAAGGCCGCGAAGTGCTCCGGCCGGGTGAGCCTGCGCTCCAGTCCCGGGGAGGACACCTCCAGCAGATACTCCTGGGGGATGGGGTCCTCCTTGTCCAGCACCGGGGAAAGGGCGTGGGTCATGTCCACGCAGTCGTCAATAGACACGCCGCCCTCTTTGTCAATGAACACCCGCAAAAACCAGTCGGCCCCTTCCTTGACAAACTGCACATCCCACAGGGAAAGGCCCAGCTCCCCGGCCAGGGGCGCCGCCAGCTCCCAGACGCGCTGGGCAACGTTTCCTTTTTTCTTTGGCGCTTGGCTCATTCTCTCCACCTCTTTCCGGCCCAGAGGGGCCTTTTTCTCTTCGCCGGACTGCCCTCCGGCAAATACCCATTATAAGCAAACAAAAGAGCGGGTCGCCCCACTCTTTCATCATCCTACCGTATACCTTACAGATTATAGCATCTCAATCCAGGAAAATCAAGGGTTTTTCTCGGTTTTCTCACACTTCCAGCTGCCGCGCCAAAAACATGGCCGCCGCCCGCAGGCTTTCCAGCGCCTCGGCGCCAATCCTGGCGGGAGAGCGCTCTCCCTTCAGCAGCATCACCGCTCCCATTGGGTCGCCCTCGGACACCACCGGGTACACCGCCAGCGCCGCCGCCGCAATTCCTTGAGACACCAGCACCGTGTCCTCCCCGCCGGTGGAAAAATGCCGGCGGCTCTGCATCAGCTCTTCCACCTGGGGAGAAACCGGCTTGTGCAGCAGCTCCTTTTTGGCCGGCCCCGCCAGGGCAATCACCTGCTCGGCGTCGCACACCACCGCGCCCAGGCCGGTGAGAGCCACCAGCGTGTCGGCATAGGCCTGGGCCAAGGCGGACATCTCCCCCACTGGGGAATACTTCTTTAAAATCACCTCGCCGGACGTGTCGGTGAAAATCTCCATCGGCATCCCCTCCCGGATTTTCAGAGTCCGCCGGATCTCCTTGGGGATGACTACCCGGCCCAGGTCGTCCCCATGTGTCAAGTCCTCACAAAGACTTTTTTTGAACCTCGAAATTTCGCATATTTCCTGGGTTTTTCGACCCTGGCCCCTTTGCGCCATTTGGCGGAAAACAGGGTACCCCTTGTGTAATTTTAGGACAAACAGGGTGTTTTCCACAATCCGGCACAAGTTTTCCACAGCTTTCCACAGGTTTTTCCATCGTCTTGGCCCCTGCCTCTTCCCGTTGAAATAGGTCGTCGAACTTCCAGCGGATGTCCAAATGCCCATCCGAAAACACGGTGACCCGGTCCACCCAATCGTACATTTGGCCGATTTGCTCCTCCTTCGATTTCTGGGTGATACCGGCTGCCTGGTTTAGGATCTCCATCCGTTGGGATGCCGTTTCCTTTTCCATACCGGCGCTTTCCTCCTCTTCCCTGTACTGTTCCAAGCGTCCTTCCAACTGGTTTTTCTTTTCCAAAAGCCCAGTCTTTCTTGCGAGAAACGTCTCTTTGTCTATGTCTCCGCTCTTGAAGTCTTCATACAATCGCAGGTTCGCCGCTGAAAGCCTGGCGATTTCCCGTTGGACAGCCTTCCGTTTGGCGCCGGGGTCTTCTGCTGCCGCCGTCTGTTTGGCGAGCTCTTTCCACGCGGTCTCCATCAGCTGAATCTGGGCAAGGAAGGCCGCAAACACGATCTGCTCCAAATCCGTCTTGCTCCAATGGATGGATGCGCAGACAGCGTCCTTTTGGTAGAGGGCTGTGGCGCAGGAGTAGTACTGATCCACGCCAAAGGTCTTTTGTAACCGCCTGCCGCAGTGGCCGCAGTAGTACACCCTATCCTTCTTATTGGTATAATGTTTCACCGACGGCCTCACCTTGCGAATCATGGCATTTGCCTGCCGGTATTCCTCATGGGTCACAATGGCCTGGTGACGGCCCTCCACCACCACCCAGTCCTCTGGCTGATTTTTCTTTTGGGTCTTGGCACGGATGGTAGCGTTTTCCTGCTTGAAGTTCACCATGGCGCCGGTGTACTTGTAGTCCCGCAAGATGCGCAGAACCGCCTGATGGCTCCACATGGGCAGCGAGTGGCGGTTCGTGTAGCGTGTCTTTTTGGTCTCTTGGGGAGTGAGGATGCCCCGTTGGTTGAGCATAGCGGCAATCTCGGTGCTCCTCTTCCCATCGATGGCCGCCAGGAAAATCTCCCGGACAATGGGGGCTGTCTCCGGGTCCGGTATCATTTGGTGCTTGACGCCAGCGGGCTTGGTGTACCCGTAAGGGCAATGGGTCACATACTGGCCTTTTTCCATTTTCAAATGCATGGCTGACTTGACCTTTTGGGAGAGGTCCCGGCTGTACTGCTGGGCCACCAGGTTCTGGAAAGCCACCGCTATGCCGCTGGTTTTCCCCAGGTAGTCCGCACTGTCAAAACGGTCGTTGACGGAGATAAACCGGACCCCCAGGGCTGGGAAGATGTGCTCCAGATAGTCGCCCACCCCCAGATAGTCCCGGCCGAACCGGGAAAAATCTTTCACCACCACACAGGAAATTCTTCCCCTGCGGATCTGCTCCAGCATTGCCTGGAACTGGGGCCGGTCAAAGTTAGTCCCTGTAAAACCGTCGTCCACAAACTCTGCCGTGGGACATCTTCTCAAATCCGGCTGGTCCAACAAGTAGTCCCGAATTAGAAGGCGCTGGGAAGAGATGCTGTCGCTCTCCAAGTGGTCCTCCGCGTCCTCCAGGGACAGCCGCAGGTATATCGCAACGGTTTTCTCCACGGCTTATGCAACCTCCTTTCGCAATACGTCACAGCGGCGGAGCACTTCCCCAAATTCGTTCCGGTACTTGAATGTAATGGATAGGCTTCCATCCTCCTGGACGGAAATCGCCTCCACAAAATCCCGTACCATCTCTTCCGTGACAATTTCCCGGTTCTGGTGCCGATCCAATAGGCCCAGCCATTTCCGTTCCAGGGCTTCGGTCTCGCTGATTTCATTCTGCCGGTTTTCCATCTTCCCTATTTCCTGTTCCAGTTGGGTCACCTCCTCTTGGTAGGTATCTTTCCCAAAAAGGAATTCCTCCTTGGTGAGAAGGCCCTCCTTATAGTCCTGGTAAAGAGCCGCGTTCTTTTTCTGGATGCGGGCAATCTCCCGGCGCAGACGGGCCAGCCGGGAGACAGTCTCCCTCTTTCTGGCAGGGCTCAGAGCTGCGGCGGTAAGCTGTTGCAGGACCTGGTGGACGTCCAAAAAGGTGTCCATCTGCTTACGGATAACCCCCAGAACTGCTTGGTCCAGCTCCGCTGCCCGGATGGGCGGACAAGCGCAAGCTCGTTCCCCAACCTCTTCCCGGAGAGAACATTTATAGGTATAGTACCGTCTTGTCCGACCCGTGTCGTAAGAGCAAAGCTGCTTCATCACCCGCCCACAGTGGCTGCACCGCAGAAGATCCCCGTAGGGATTTTCCCTTTTGGGGATGTCTTGGTATTTTCCGTGGCTGCCCTTAGCCTTTTGGGCCTGGCACTGGTTTATTTCTTGCACCTGGTTCCAAAGTTCCATGGTGATGATGGGCTCATGGGTAAAGACTGCGCAGTCCCACTCCTCCGGACGTGCGGTGTGCAGGGGTATCCCTTTGTACAGGGCGCTGACGTTCTTCCCTTGGGCCAAATGGCCGATATACGCCACATTGGACAAAAGGTCCCGCAGGACATGGCGGCCCCACAGCAGCTGCACCCCTTTTTGGTTGTTGTTGGTGTGGACGCCCCTTTCATAACGGAGCCGGCCAGGAGAGGGGATATCCCGCCGGTTTAGCTCTCGCAAAATGGCCCCGAACCCCATACCCGCCGCCCGCATTTGAAAGATCTCCTGCACAACAGGCGCTATCTCCTCATCGACCACCAACCGGTTCTTATCCTGAGAGTCTTTGAGGTATCCGTATGGGGCGTAATTTCCAATGTACTCCCCCTTCCTTCTCTTTTCTTTCAACACGACCCCGGCCTTCCGGGAGATGTCCTTGGCGTAGATGTCGTTAATCAGGTTCTTCAGCGCCGCTGTCAACTGGTCACCAGAGCGGTAAGTCAGGCTGTCAAAGTGATCGTTGACGGCGATGAAACGCACTCCCAAGAACGGGAACACCTTTTCCAAATAGTTGCCTGCCTCCACGTAGTTTCGCCCCAGACGGGACAGGTCCTTAACGACTACGCAGGAAACTTTCCCGCTCCGGATATCCGAAATCATCCTTTGGAAAGCCGGACGCTCAAAGTCGGTTCCTGTAAAACCGTTGTCCTCATAGATTTCCGCAAGTTCCAACTCCGGGGCTTGGGCCACATACTCAAGAAGCAGCTGCCTTTGGTTCTCAATGGAGTCGGACTCCCTTCTCCCGTTATCCTCCACCGATAGGCGAAGGTAAATGGCTGTACTCCACAGAGTTGAGCTTTTGGGCGGAGAAAAAAGAGCCTCCCCGCTTTTTCTGGATACACGTGCCATTTACCCCACCTCCCGGCTGGGAAAGGGAAGGGGCTGTTTTTGTCTCTTCCCCTTTTGAGATTTGAGAAACTCCAAAATATGGACAAATTGGTCCTGCTGCCGGAATACGACCTCCATATCGCCACTGGGGAACAGACGGACTCGCTCCACCAAGTTGACCACCAGCGGCCGGGAGATGGTTGTAACTCCCGCAAACTGGCGAAACTGGGAGAGCCAGCTCTGGTGGCTACTGAGCTCTTGCTGGATTTCCGCCCTGTTGTTCTCCAGCCGGCGGATAGTCTCTTTTGCCTCTTCTACCCGCTGAAGAAACTCCTGCTTCAAGGAAGAGAATTCCTCCCGTGTCAGGATGCCCTCTTGCAGATCCTCGTAAAGGCTGAGGCTGAGCTGCTGGTTTTTCTCCATCTCCGCACGCTGCCTTTCCATAGTGGCCTCGATGCTTTGGATCTCCGCCCGCTCCCAAGACTGGGCCTCCAGTTTACTGAGAGCCTTATCCATATCGAGGACAGACTCTATGTGGCGCTGAATCGTGGCCAGCACCGCCTGTTCCAGAACGTCCTCCCGGAAACTGTTCTTACTGCACACCGAGGCATCTGCCTTGTTTGCGCCGCAGACGTAGTAGACATAGCGTTTTCCCTTCCACGAAACGGTCTTTCGGACCATGGGGGCGCCGCAGCTTCCGCAGAAGATCTTTCCGCAGAAGGGGGACACCGCCTGGGTGAGCTTCCCCGCCCTGGTATCCTCTTTCAGCAGTTGTTGCACCATGTCAAATTGACCTTTGGTGACAATGGCCTCGTGAGTATTTTCCACGCGGGCCCACTGTTCCTCCGCCTTGTACAGGACTTTTTTCGTCTTGTGGTTAGGGGTGGTTCGTTTTCCCTGGACCAACACACCGGTATACACTTCATTTTGCAGGATTCGTCGGACAGCCACATGGCTCCACTGGGCCTTCCCCGCTGTTTTAAAGTGGGTCTGGTAGCGGCTCCCCTGGGATTTCTTGTATTCCATCGGGGAGAGGACCCCCGCCTCGTTGAGACGGGCGGCAATACTGCCGGGGCTCAACCCCTCCACCGCCTTGGCAAAGATGTCCTTCACCACAGAGGCAGCGTAGGGGTCCGGCACAAGATGGTTTTTGTTCTCCGGGTCTTTCGCATAGCCATAGACTGCAAAATTGGCGATACAATCCCCCTGGCGGCGCTTGACCTCCAGATTGGTACGGACTTTGACGGAAATGTCCCGGCTGTAGGAATCGTTGATCAAGTTCTTGAACGGGACGACCAGACTGTCGGAGCTGGTGGCAGAGAGGGTATCGAATCCATCGTTGACGGCAATGAACCGCACCCCCTGCTGGGGAAACACTTTTTCAATATATTTCCCGCACTGGATATAATCCCTGCCAAACCGGGAAAGATCCTTTACCAGGATACAGTTAACCTTTCCCGCTTGAATGTCCCCCATCATGCGCTGGAAGTCCGGCCGGTCGAAATTGGTGCCTGTCCAGCCGTCGTCCTTATACTCTTCAAACAGGATAAGTTCCGGATGCTTCTTCAAAAACGCCCGCAACAGCTCCCGCTGGTTTTGGATGCTGTCGCTCTCCGATTTTTTCTCAGAATGAGAAATGTCGCCATCATCCTTCGAGAGCCGAAGATACATGGCGACATGATACTCCATCACGGTGTTCAGCATAGTTGCGCCACTCCTTTCTGGTTTTGCAGCCGTGCCGCAAGACGACCGGAGTAAACGCTGATTTCATCCACCCCAAGTATAGCATAGGAGAATCGGCATTTCCAGCCGTTACAAAGAAGTTCTTACTGGCAATGTTTTCCTGTATTACGTCATAAACGGGAGTGCGTCGCAGAAAAGGTCTGTGAGGGTCTTATCCTTTCCTGCGTAAGATACCTTTACCTTGATATTCCCCACCCGAAAGTGGTAGGGGTCTTTCACCTGTTCCACATAGGAGCGGACCCGTTCCTCCATAGGTAGGGATCGGTCGATTTTTACGTCGCGGATGTCCACCAAGTCATTCAAAGGCATTTTTACAAATTCTTGGTCTGTCATAAATCAGTTCACCTCGCTATACAGTATTGCCATAAAATGGCAGCCTATACCCTGCCGGGCCAATCCCAACGCCTGCGGCTACCAGGCCATGGAGTGGTTCTCTCCCCCGCATTCTGATGCCGGGCCGCCCGATGCTGTGAAGCGTCCAAGGCGGAAGTATCATGATACCAGCCGGATCGTCGCGTCCCGCAGGCGCCGCCTACGATTTGCGCGCCCCTCTCAGAGCGCCGCTCCCCGGCCGGGAACGTGTTGGGCTTGGTATGCACTTGTCAAGGTCCTGTGAAGTGGGATGCCTTCATTTTATAAGAACGTATCCAACCGGCGATTTCTATCACTTCTGGCTTTCTTTTTTTGCTCCACTTCAATCTGTATCTTGTAATCAGCGACAAATTTAAGATTTTATCAGTTGTATCTTATAAATTAACATTTTCTCTATTGAGCTTCAGGTGTAAATGGGTTATACTAAGATCAGCCACGAGAAAGGGGGCTACAAAACCCATGATCAAACGCGAATTATATATGAGCCGCATCCGTCCCTTTATCGGATCGGACCTCATTAAAGTCATGACTGGTATTCGCCGCTGCGGAAAGTCGGTCATGTTGGAGCTTGTCAAACAGGAGCTTTGTGAGTCCGGTGTGAGTCCGTCTCAGTTTATCTCCATCAATTTTGAAGATATGCGCTATTCCCATCTGCAAACCGCAAAGGCTTTGCACGATGAGATTACGGCGAGAGCCGCCGAAATGGAGGGCAAGGTGTATCTCTTCTTTGATGAGATTCAGGAAGTGAAGGATTGGGAGAAATGCGTCAACTCCCTGCGCGTTTCCCTTGACTGCGACATCTACATTACCGGCTCCAATGCGAAGCTGCTCTCCGGTGAGCTTGCAACCTACTTGGGAGGACGCTATGTGGAGTTTGTGATCTATCCGTTCTCCTTCGCAGAGTTTTTGGAGCTGTACCGTCCCATTGCGCCGGATGAGCCGGTGCAGAGAGCCTTCCAAAAATACCTTCTGTCCGGTGGTATGCCGTACCTTGCCAACCTCCGCTTTGCCGATGAGCCGTCCAGGCAGTATCTTCACGACCTGTTCAACTCAGTACAGCTCAAGGATATTGTGAAGAGGAACAAGATCCGTGATGTGGACCTGTTGGAGCGCATCATCGCCTATGTCATGGCGAATGTGGGCACGACCTTTTCAGCCACATCGCTGGCAAAGTTCCTCAAAAACGAGCAGCGCACCGTTGCGCCGGAGACAATCCTGAACTACATCAAATACTGCTGCGACGCTTATCTGTTCTATCAGGTGAAGCGCGAAGATCTGCAAGGCAAGCAGATTCTCGCGTCCAACGAGAAGTATTACATTGCCGACCACGGCATCCGCGAGGCGGTGTTCGGGGGCAATACAAAGGACATCAACCTCATCCTGGAGAACATCGTCTATCTGGAACTGCTGCGAAGAGGCTTTGATGTGACCGTTGGCAGAGCCGGGGACAAGGAGATCGACTTTGTGTGCGACAAGCGCGGAGAGAAGCTGTATGTTCAGGTGGCGTACCTCCTTGCGTCGGAGGAAACCATTGCCCGGGAGTTTGGGGCTTATGATTCCATCCGGGACAACTTCCCAAAGTATGTCGTTTCCCTCGACGAGTTTGACATGAGCCGGGACGGAATCAAGCATCGGAATATCCGCGATTTCCTTTTGATGGACGAGTGGAACTAAGGACATCGTTACCCGCCCTTGCCCTGCTAATCCTTCTTCCGGCCAATTTTCTTATAAACCCGACACTTTTTTTGCCGTTATTTAGGATTGGACAGAAAACAACCTTTACACTGTTTTCCCCTTGGCAAATAGGAAGCGCCAGAGAGCCGAACTCTCTGGCGCATCCCATTTTCGGCCTGCCCCTCTTATCCCGAGGGGTTACGACATATCGCCTCCACCCCCTTTCCTATTTCCCACAAGTTGGATGATTCATTCCATCAGCTGTCCAAATTGGGGGATGGCCTTCACCAGGTGAAGCATGATCTCCTGGCGTAAGTCCTCATCCAGTTTTCCGTTCACCATGCTGGCGTGGCCGATCAGCGGCTTGTAGAGAATCAGCAGCTGCTCCAGGGCAACCCGATTCCCCTTTACCGCCTTTTGCAACACAGCTTGAAACTCCGTATTGTTCATCTGGTACCTCCCAACTTTTTCCGCAGCAGCTTTACGGCTCTGGATTTCCGAACGTACACTTGCTCCACCGGGCAGTGAAGCAGATTCGCCGCTTCCTGTGGGGTAAGCTCCTTTACCAGCAGCAGGAAGAGGACTTCCTGGTAGCTTCGCGGCAGGGAGCGGTAGGCCTCGCCCAAGGCTTCCCATTGAAAGTCAAACCCCTGGGCGCTGGGCCTTTCGCGTTGATGGTCCACTTGGACCTGCCATAGGGCTTCCAAAGAGACCAGCCTGTGTTCGGACTTTCTGAAATAGTCGATCTTGAAATGCTTGATGCTCTCTTGAAGGAACCGCGTAAATTTTCCACGCAGAGGATCTCTTCCGGGATGTTCCATGTCTCATGCCTCCTGGCCATGCCATCCCAGCAAACTGGAAGACGGCATGCCAAGATGGCATGGAATATTGGTGGGTGGTGCTGCATGGGTAGTGCCCATTAGTCGCCCATGGGTACCACCCCCTCTCCAGGGGACAGAAAAAAGGGCGTGCATCGCCGCAACGACACACGTCCTCTTTTTTGCGTTTTTTCTGTACTTCGTTGGCATGGTAGAAAAACACAGGGCAGAACAGCCACACGATATTGTTACATATTCAAATTATAGCATTATTTCCCTCTTAATCCTGAATAAAAAAGATATTATTGTCAGAAATGTAAGTTTTTTACCAGATAATGCCCCCCAGACTCATTCTCAACTGGGCGACAAGAACTCCACTTTCCTCTCTCACAAATCCTTTGTCCGAAATTAACAGAAACGGCCATGTTCCGTGTTGAAATCCTGCCCTATTTCCGCTATACTGGAGACAACGCTGGAGAAGGGAGGAACGCTATGGAACCACAGGTCGTGCTGGGACTCATCGCCGGATGCGCTGCGCTTGCCGGGGTGCTGGCGTTCCTCTCGCTGCACATCCTGCGGCGGGAGCCCCAGTATCTACGGGAACGCTCTAAGCGCGGGGAGATTTTGCTCTTGACCTTTGAGCAGGTCATGGCCCTGTACAACGCCGCGCCGGGAAAGTGGGATATGCAGGTGGACGGGCCTGTCTATTACCCCCAAGGTAAAGGGAAAGACGGCCTTTTGGTCTACCTGCTGCCCAAGGAGCGGAAACGCTACCGCCGGTGGTTCGACTGGCGGCTCTCCCATGGGGAGGACGCCGGGCAGTTTCAGATGACCGCCAGGGCTCTGCTCTCCATGCAGGAAGATCTGGCGGGCCATTTGCAAAGGCTGCAAGAGGGGAATCGGAAAGCCCTCCAGGAATCCATGGAGGCAACGCAGCGCATCCTCGACCGGCAGCAAGAGGAAACAGAGCGCAAGTCCCAAAACCTTTGAAGTGTCCATCTCTCTCGCAACAACATAATAAAGAAAGCGCAGGTGTATCATTATGGAATTCCTATTGCCCTACCTTCCGTTTCTCATCCCGATCCTGGTCATTATCGTCATCCTGCTTCTGGGCTATGTGAAAGCCCCACCGGACCAGGCGTACATCATCTCCGGCCTGCGGAAAAACAGCCGCATCCTCATCGGGCAGGCTGGTATCCGTATCCCGTTTTTGGAGCGGCTGGATAAGCTGTACCTGGGCCAGATGACCGTGGACATCAAGACCGAGCAGTCCGTCCCCACCAACGACTTTATCAACGTGGCGGTGGACGCCGTGGCCAAGGTGCGCATCTCCCCGGAGGAGAAGGGCATCCGGCTGGCGGCCAAGAACTTTTTGAACAAGAAAGGCCCGGACATCGCCTTGGACCTGAAGGACTCCCTCCAGGGCAATATGCGGGAGATCATCGGTACCTTAACGCTGGAGAAGATCAACACCGACCGTGACTCCTTCTCCGACCAGGTGATGCAGAAAGCCTCCCGGGACATGGAGAAGCTGGGAATCGAGATCCTCTCCTGCAACATCCAGAATGTCCAGGACGAAAACGGCTTAATTCAAGATTTGGGGGCGGAGAACACCTCCCTCATCAAGAAGAACGCCGCCATCGCCAAGGCCCAGGCGGACCGGGACGTGGCCATCGCCCAGGCAGACGCCGACAAGGCCGCCAACGACGCCAAAGTGGAGTCGGAGACCCAGATCGCCCAGAAACAAAATCAGCTGGAGATTCGGAAGGCGGAGCTGAAAATCACCGCCGACACCAAGCGGGCCGAGGCGGAAGCCGCCTACGAGATTCAGAACCAGGCCCAGCAGAAAGTCATCGGTACTGCCACGGTGGACGCGGAGATCGCCAAGACTGCCCGGGAAGCCGAACTGAAAAAGCAGGAGGTAGAGGTGGCCAAGCAGGCCCTGGACGCGGAGATCCGGGCCAAGGCGGACGCCGACCGGTACCGGAAGGAGCAGGAGGCCCAGGCCGCCCTGTTCCAGCGGCAGAAGGACGCCGAAGCCAAGCGGTACGAGCAGGAGCAGGAGGCGGAGGCCGTGAAAAAGCAGGCGGAAGCCGCCCGCTTCGCCAAGGAGCAGGAGGCCGCCGGCATCTCCGCTGTGGGTAAGGCGGAGGCCGCGGCCATCCAGGCCAAGGCCCTGGCGGAAGCCGAAGGCATCGACAAGAAGGCCGAGGCCATGAAGAAGTACGGCCAGGCCGCCGTCATCGAGATGGTGATGAACGCCCTGCCCGCCATCGCCAAGAACGTGGCGGAGCCCCTCTCCAAAGTGGATAAGATCACCATGTACGGCGAGGGCAACAGCGCCAAGCTGCTGGAGGACATCATCAACGGCACCACCCAGATCACCGAGGCCATCTCCCAGGGCATGGGTATCGACGTGAAAGCCCTGCTCTCCGGCATGATCGGCGGGAAAGTGGCCGCCGGCAGCCAGGAAGCTCCTGCGCCCGAATCTGTGGAGGCGGCACCCGTAGAAAACACCGGGGAAACACCCCAAGCGGAACCGGAGACTGAGAAAGTAGAATAAGCAAAGACAGCGAAAGGGACACAGGCGGCTTGCCTGTGTCCCTTTTCTTCTGTCCCAGGAAGCATATCGGGAATGGCGGACCGCTCCGCCTCTTCCCCAGTCATTTTGGGCCGCACAGCAAAGTGCGCAGCCTCCTCATTCCGCCCAGTTTTCCAGCCGCAAATCCGGCACCCGTTCGAACTCCCGGACGTTGTTTGTCACAAGGGCAAGGCCCTCCGCTAAGGCATGCCCGGCGATGAGCATATCCAAGGGCCCGATGGGCGTTCCCTTGTTTTGCAGATAGGTTCGCAATGCACCGTACTCCGACGCAGCTGCCGCCCCAAAGGGAAGGATGCTCAACGGGGCCAAAAACCGCAGCAGGGCCTGCTCATTCTTTGCGGGGTTGAAGCTGTGCTTCATGCCGTACTCCAGCTCCGCCAGGGTGATGGAGGAAATGCACAGCCTGCCGTCCAGCTCCGCCCGGAACCGCTCCAGCACCTTTTCCGGCTTGTTCTTCATCACATAGATACAGATGTTGGTGTCAAGCATATAGGTCATAGGCTTTCCCGGTCCTCCTGGGCCCCTTGGTCGCGGCCATTTTCAAAGATGTCCTCGGTAAAGCTGTTTACGCCGTCCAGAAACGTGTTCCACAAGGATTCCTTGGGCACCAGCAGGACGGCGTCCCCCAGCTTTTGAATGACCACCTCATCGGCCTGGAACCGGTACTTCTGGGGCAGGCGCACCGCCTGGCTTCTGCCGTTCTCAAAAATCTTCGCAGTATCCATACAGACCACCTCCTACCAGATATATACCACGATATATATTCTGTGTCAAGAAATTTTCGATTATTCTTTCTTCTTACGAAAACAGTGCAAAGAAAGAAAGGCGGATCGCTCCGCCTCTTCCACGCAAATGGGGCTATCACCCTCTGAAATTAAAGTATTGTATTGCCATAACATCGGATGATCCATCCACACCGTCTCGGGTAGCATCTGGGTATCTATGATGCCATATCGATGAACTACCAAGTTGCGGTACCTTCGAGCATCGACTGCTACACATCTAAGTGGAGCTGCTGTTTGAGAGCGGATTGAAGCACGGCTGAGACATTCAAACCCGCTTTTTCCGCTGCTGCGTTGAGCCAGGAGGGAAGGGACACATTCCGCCGCACCGTCCGCATATCGTTTTGCCGGCGATACTCGGTGAAGTCCACATCCACCAGTGTGACAATGTCCCCAGGACATTTAGAGACACTTTCCAATGCAGAGGGCTGGGGCAATGTTTTGCCGTCGTCTTCCATATCAATGCCCATTAGCCCAATGGCGTCCCGTGCCATTTCCATGGCTTCCGGGATGGAGTCACCCTGGGTGCCGATTTGAAAATCCGGGATGTCAACCACATAGCCCGTACTGTCTGGGGTAAGAATGATAGGATAAGAATTTTTCATAAGGCACCTCCATTATTTCAAATTGTTTCGTTTGATGATCGCTTTTGCGAGGGCTTCTTTGATCTCGCTATGGCGAGGGATAGTTTCGCTTTTTTGGCCGTTGGTATAAATGTCATGACTGCCGCCGTTTCGTTTGAGATACCAGCCGTTCCGGCGGAGCAAGGCAATCAAATCTTTTTCGTCATGGCTCTCCTCCTCGTTTATATGATACACACCATTTGTGTATACGTCAATGCTGCAAGTTGGAAATTCAAGTTTATTATCCCCATGTATAATACGCGTCTTCGTTGCTAAAAAACTGGTGTTCTTCCCTTTCTCACGTAAAAAGGGAAAAGGCGGATCGCTCCGCCTCTTCCCCAGTCACTTTGGGCCGCACAGGCAGCCCCAGATGTAGTCGTCCAACCCCTTGTAACGGGGGTCCCACAGGTAGGTGCCGTAGGGGATTCCCCGCTGTTCCAGGAGAGCCACCAGGTTTCTCTGGCCCTCCCCCACATGGGGATTTGTCAGGTAGTCCATGTCAAAAGCCGTCATCATGCGCTCCAACCCCTGGGCTTGCAGTAGTTCCAGCACAGGCCCCAGCTGGGCCAGGGAGTTCACCCCCGGTACCGCCAGCACCGTCTGCCCTGTCAGGGCGTGGATGATATCGGCTTTCATAGGTCCTTCGGTGAGAAGCACCAGAGGCCTGGTCTCCCCGGCCAGGTGGATCCAGGTCTTGGCGCCGCAGCCCTCCGGGAGCCCGGCGCTGGACACCCAGCGGAACTTCCGCTTCTTTGCGCTGTCCAATCGCACTTGCAAGCCCTGGATGCGGCCTTTCACATCCCGCACAGGGATGAGGATGCCCCGACCGGGGAATTTCACCGACCAGTGGCCGTCCTCTTTGTAAAACCCTGGGACGCCGGCCAGATAAAGACCGTCCTCCAGAAGGCGCTTTGCCAGGCTGCCGCATCCCACCAGCGGGGTGGTCTTGTACCCCAGGCGGGAAATGTCCTCCTGGCTCAGGCCACGATGATGAAGGTTCTCCCGGTGGTCGGAGGCCAAGGTGAGGCGGGAAAGCAACGCCGTATAGGTGGCGTGCCGGGCGTCCGCGTCTGTCAAGGGGTTCTCCTCCACAAGAGGAGACTGATGGAAGGTTTGCCGGACTGCCGGGACAGAAAGCCTGTCCCGCAAAGCGGAAAACACCTGTTCCCTCGGAATCCTGGCGTAGTAGGCGTAAAGGTCGAACACACCGCCGGAAAACCCGCAGCGGGGACACCGGAACACATCCTTGCGCAGGTTGATGTTCAGGTGCCGGCTTTTGGGCTTGTCGTCGCAGCAGGGGCAGGGGATGTAGTAGCTGATTTTCCCGGCGGGAGGGGTGGGCAGCCCAAGCAGGGGGATCACGTCGCTCATGTGGAACGGTTCCATAGCCTCTCCTTTCCGGGACTGTTGTGTTTATCCGGCAGCCTGCTCCAGGGCATAGTCGCACAGGTATTTGGCTGCCGCCGAGATGTCCTGGTTCCCTGTAAACCGGTTGGCCACCCACAGGATGGCCTTAGGGTCCAGGGTGAGCACTTCCCCCAGTGTCTTGCCGCTGTACTTGGCGATAGGGCACGGGGTACTCTGGGCCTGGCGCAGCTTTTCCTCCGGGGTGGGCTCCCGGACTTCATAAGTGGGTTCTGGCTCCGGTTCCCCCTGGGGTCTCTCCCCCAGCTCGTCAGGGGCTTCCGCCAAGAAAGCGTCCCCAGCGGCGTGAAATTGCAGGCCGAAGCCGGCGTTTCGCAGGGCGATGCCCACAGCGGCGGTCTGGGCCCACTCCCTGGGAGAAACCGAGGGATGCGCCGGGTCGGGACCACGGGAGGCGGTGGCTTCCGCCAGAAAGCACTCCGGACCGTCCCTGTAGCTGGGATAGACCCTGGCCGTGGCCACGAAGCAGTCCCTGGAGGAGCTCACCTCCACGGCGATGCGGCCCTCCGGGTACTTCAGCCGGAACCATGCCATTTGGATCATCACCGGCAGCCGCTTCCGGCTCTCCCCGGTGTTCATGTCCGTGTACTCCACCGCAAAGGGCGTGGGGTCAAAGCCCTCCACCCGGTTGATGGAGCCGATCTTCTGGAGCATTTCCTCCATGGTGGGTTTCCCGCTCATTGTGCGCTCTCCTCCTTCCCGATGGGGACGTAGGTGTTGCGCCACTGGAGCCAGGCGGGGAGCACCGTGCCAAACAGGGCGGAGACGCTCTGCCGGTACTGGTCCGGGGTGCTGGCACGGAAACTGGAAAACCGTTTCCGGCAATCCATGGTGATCTTCTCCAAGTTCTCCCCGGCTGTCTTCCGCTGGGCTTTGCCCTTCTCGTCCGCCGGGGCGCCAAACTTCCGCTCCTTGGCGGCGCAGTGGAGCACGGCATCCACCAGCTGGTAGTGGCCCAACAGCTCCTTCATGTCTACGGAGGCCGGCGCCGTCTTGCAAAGGGACTGGCAGGTCTCCAAGATCTGGATGCGGTACAAAAGCTCCTGGTAGACAAGGAGCTCCTGCACGGACATCTTTCCCCTTTGCAGCAGGGGTTCCAGGCTGAGCTTGCGGTTTTTGTAGTCATTGAGCCATGTGGCCATGTCAATTCCCCTCTCTTTTCTGAAGTTCTTCTTGGATGCGGGCAGCCAACTGGGTGCCCCGGCGTTCGGTGTCCGTGCGGCGGATGGCCATGCACAGGGCCTTCCTCTCCCCCACCAGGATCACCCGCATCTTGGCGCGGGTGATGGCGGTGTAGAGCAGGGGCCGGGTGAGCATGACGGCGTGGGCGCACTGAAGGTTGACGATCACCGTGTGGTACTCACTGCCCTGGCTTTTGTGGATGGTGGCGGCGTAGGCCAGGTCCAGCCGGTCCAAGTCGGGCTTGGCGTATTCCTTCACCCGGCCGTCCCCAAAGTCCACGGTGAGGAAGGGCTCCTCCCCCGCCGGGTCTACCTCAGTGACTTTCCCGATGTCCCCGTTGGACACATCCTCAAAGTTTTTTACCTGCATCACCTTGTCTCCCAGGCGGAACATCCGTTTGCCGAGGGTTAATTCCGGCCTTGCAGGGTCCGGCGGGTTCACCTTTTCCTGCAGCCGCAGATTCAGGGCGTCCACCCCGGTCTCCGTCCGTTTGCGGAAAGGCGACAACAGCGCCACGTTGTCCACACCCAGGTGGGCGGCCTCCTGGAGATATAACGTCTCCACCATGTCCGCGGAGTGGCGCAGGTCGGCGCACTCATAAAACTGGAAGTCGCTGCCGTACTCCAGATGGAGGTTGCCGTTTCGGATGAGCATGGCGTTGGCGGCGATGCGGCTGCCGGAGCTCTGCCGGTAAATCTTACTAAGCCGCACCACGGGGATGCGGCCGCAGGCGATAAGCTCGCTGAGCACCGCCCCAGGCCCTACGCTGGGAAGCTGGTCGGCGTCCCCCACCAAGACCAGCTGGCAGCCGGCAGGCAGGGAGTGAAACAGATGTCCCGCCAGGTAAATGTCCATCATGGAGACTTCATCCACCAAGACCAGGTCCGCATCCAGGGGTTCCGGCGGGGCGTAGGCCCCGTCCTCTCCGGCCATGAGCTTTAGGGCCTTGTGGATGGTGGAGGCCTCCACACCGGTGGATTCCTCCATCCGCCGGGCGGCCCGGCCTGTGGGAGCACAGCAGACGATCTTCCCTTCGGGGTGTATCTCCCGGTAGAGGGCGAGCAGGGCCTTTTGGGTCATGGTCTTTCCGGTGCCCGGCCCGCCGGTGAGGATGGCAATGGGGCTCGTGAGGGCGGTGAGCACCGCCTGGCGCTGTTCCCCGTTGAGGGACAGTCCCAGCTTCCCCACGATTTGGGTAAGCTTTTGGGCAAGGCCATCCCCCTGTTCCTTCTGCTTGAAAGAGAGCATGGAAGCCACCTGCCGGGCCAATTTCTCCTCGGCCTGGGCGGTGGGCCAGCGGTACACCCACTTGTGGTAGGAAACCAGTTTCCTCTCCTCCACCAAGCAGGAGGCGCGGGCAGCCGCCATCAGCTCCGTAAGGCCGGGCGTGTCCAGCAGCTTGAGCGTAAGCTTCAGGAATTCCCGCTTGTCCAGGCACAGGTGGCCCCGCTGCTCCGCCTCTTGCAAGGTGTAGAGCAAGGCGGCGTCCACCCGCTCTGGGGAACGGGGGTCCAAGCCCAGGCTCTGGGCGATCTTGTCCGCCGTGCGGAAGCCTATGCCAGCCAGCTCACAGAGCCGGTAGGGATGGTTTTTCAGGATGTCCAAGGTATCCTTGCCGAACTCCCGGTAGAGCTTCACCGCCCGGTTGGGGCTGACCCCGTGGGGCGCTAGGAAAGCCACCACATCCCGGGCTCCCCGGCTGGCCAGGTAGGAATCCCGGATCCGCTGGAGCTTTGTCTGGCTGATGCCCTTGACCTCCAAAAGGCGGTGGGGCTCCTCGTCCAGGATTTTAAGGGTGTCGTTGCCGAAGGCGTGGTAGATCTTCTCGGCGGTCTTAGGGCCGATGCCCTTGATCTGCCCGGAGGACAGGTAGGCCAAAATCCCCTCTTTGGTGGGGACGATAACCTGCTGGTAGTCCTCTACCTCGAACTGGACGCCGTACTTGCTGTCCCGGCTCCAGTGGCCCCGCAGGTCAAACCGCTGGCGCTCCCCTGTGGGGAGGCAGTATCCCACGGCTTTCACCTCGGAGACCGGTTTCCCGGCGGCGTCCTTCACCGCCTCGCAGGGCCGGTAGAGGGCGATACGGTAGCTGGTGTCATCAGCCAGGGCAGACTTGGGATAGATCAGCCGCTTAAATTCGCAGAGCAAAGCGTTCTCCTTTCTCCGGCTCAGGCCGGCTCGATGTGTACTTTCAGTTTCCGGCTCTCCGAGGTCTTCAGCACGTCCGTATACACGGCGGGGTACTTTTCCTTGAGGGCCTTGGAATCCGGCCGCTTTGTGGTCCTGGTGACAAAGTCGATGAGGAGCTTGTCCTTGGTGGTGGCAAGCACCCCGTGCTCATGCTCTTTCATCAGCTCGGCGATGCGCACGCTGTGGGCTTCCACCTCTTTCTCGAAAGCCTTGATCTCCTGGTTGCAGGCGGCGATGTTCTCCTGGAGCTGGGCGATCTGCCGCAGGGAGTGCTCGTACTTGCCGGGGAACTCCACCGTGGGCAACCCCGGTTTGCTGGCGCCGTAGATCCGGGCCAGAGATTCCAGGGCGAGCTTGGGCTTTACGTCCTCCATGGTGGGAGGCTTGTCATGCTCCAGGCTCCAGATCCACTGGTCCAGCCGCTCGAAGATCATGTCCTCTTTCGCCTTGTCCCGGATGATTTCCGGCATGGCTAAGTCCGTTTCCGGGTTATTCCCCCAGATGCACGAAAACGCCCCGTACTCCACATCCAGCACCGCCAGGTAAAAGCGAAGCTGCAGCTCATAGTGCAGGGGGATGGCGTCCTCCGCCCAGTCCCCCGCCTTGTGATAGGTGCAGCTTTTGCACTCCAGAACGCCTGGCTCCCCATCCTCCCGGCGGGTGTACCGCCGGTCAATGTTGGCCAGAGCGTAGGGGTGATCTGCGTGCTGGTAGAGGAAAGTGTCGTCCTCCACCAGGCTGCCGGTTTTTTTCCCGAACCAGTGTGCGGCGATGGGCTCTAACAGGTGCCCCATCTCCAGCTGGTCGGCGTTTCCCTTTGGTGGGGCTTTCATTCGCCCCTTTTTTACGAGCCACAGCTCCAGCGGCGTTTGCCAGGGAGACACCCCGAAGATGGCTGCCACATCGCTGCCCCCCACGGTATAGGGGATGTCCCCCTTGGGCCCGTGGGCGCGGTACTCCAGCCAGCGGTCGTTGGACAGGCCGGCACAGTCGCAGAGAATGTTTGGCTTCGCCATCAGGAGACGCCCCCTTTCGGCACGGTCAAAAACGTGTGAAGATCGATTTTCATGTTGACTCCTTTCCGCGGGTCCCCCCGCAACAGAAAAAGCCGGCCTCCCGAGGGAAACCGGCTTGTGCCTTGGATGCTGGCAGGAAACAAAAAAGTGCCATCCGCCAAAAAGGCAAATGACACTTTGCAAACAAGAAACTATGTTTAGCTCCCGCCAAACTTCGATACTGACAAGAGTATTATACCAGAGGGGTGGGGCGGAGTCAAGAATGAGACATATCCTTACTCAGCAAACACCTTGCTCAATTCCACAAAGCAGCCATCCAGGACATTGACCTTGCCCACGTCCTGTGGTCCGTACACCTCCCAGGGGAGAAGCAGGCCATTTTGCAGCAGGAACACCTGGGCTGTCTTTTCCTCTGGGCTGATGATCCAGTATTCCTGTACCCCGGCCCGCTGGTACAAGTCCAGCTTTACCAGGCGGTCGTGGCGCTGGGTGGAGGGAGAGAGGACTTCCACCACCATGTCCGGCGCTCCCTTGCAGCCGTGGCTGTCCAACTTGTCGTGGTCGCACACAACGGAAATATCCGGTTCCACCATTGTGTCCACGTCCTCTGGGGCGTCCCCAGCTTTCTCAAACAGGCGCACAGCGAAGGGGGCAGCATACGCTTCACACTTTTTCCCCTCTAGGAAGTTGGCAAGCTGCCGGAATAGCTCCCCGCTGATTTTCTGGTGCACTCTGGATGGCGGGGCCATCATGACGATCTCTCCGTTAATCACCTCTGCCCGGTCGCTCTCGTCCCAGGCGAGGCAATCCGCGAAGGTGTAGCGCCTCCGTGTCATTGGGATGACCTCCTTTTTCTACTCTTCCAGGGAAAATATAGTACAAACCAAACTCACGCGAGTGACAACCCTCTCACAGGGTCTATAAAAGTCCACAGTATACTAAAACAAACAGCACCCAAGAGCACGCAGTCTATCTGTTCCACTTAAAGTATAGCCAGTTTGGCCCTCCTTGTCGAGTGTTTCCCGTAAATAAGAGAAAAGAATTTTTCTGCGAAAAAAGGGGAAACGGCAAAGCGCCGCTCCCCCCATTTCAAGATACTGTGCAACACAGGTTCATTGTGGGTGACCTGGTCAATAGTGGTAGTCGAACAGCGCCATCGCCCAGTTTTCAGGCTCGTCTTTCACAATCTGAATCGTCTCAGGGTAGATGCGGGCGGTGTGCTCAGCCAGGTTATAAAATTGTGAATCAAACTGATACTCCCCGTACAGGAAGTTCGCCAGGTTCCGCAAATAAAACAGAGCCATCTCCTGGGACGATCCTGATTGGTATGGCCCCTGCATTGAAAATACTTCCGAGGCGATCTTTTCAATATCCGTCCCTAGGGATTCCCTTACTTTCGATACATGGTGCTCTACCAATACCTTCTGGGTGTCCATGACCTGTTGGAGCTCCTCTGTGAATCGTTCCACATCGTCTACTGCGAAAAGCACGTTTTCGGGATAGGTTTCCATCCATCCCTCAGCAATCTCGGTCGTTCGATAGTCGAACACGGGACCCAGGAATTTCTCCGTTTCCACCTCCGCGTAGGAGCGAATGGCGTCCGCCTGTTGTTCCCGGCTCATGGTTTTCGTATCACAAAGGGTATCGGGGATATACACCAGAATTTTATGAAGCGCGTGCATGGTAAACCATCCTTTCCAAAAATGGAGACAGAATGGGCGGCGCACCTGCGCTGCCCACCCTGTCAAAGAATTGTTGCCCAAGATGGACAGCGTGTATGTTATACCCGCAAGAAGCGTTTGACCGCCTGAGCCAGCTTTACGGGCAGCTGGTGCAAATCGGAGATGTCCAGAAAGGCGTCCCCGTAGATACGCTGGATGTTTTCCTTGTCGTCGCCGATGGCGGCGGCCAGAAAGAGGACTCCCTTGCGCCGGTACTCCTGCTGGATGCCCCGCAGGTCCTCCTCGGCGGCGGTGCCGTAATAACCGGGGGCGGCCGGCTGGCCGTCGGAGACCAGCATCAGGAGCCGCAATTCCTCCGGGCGCCTGGACAGCCGCTCCGCCACATAGCGCAGGGCGGCGCCGTCCCGGTTGCTCCCCCTGGCGGAGATGTCCACCAGCCGGTATTTGTCGTTCTGGTCGATGGCGTCAAACTCCCCGTAGGAGTAGAGCTCCACTTTGCTTCCCTTGGTAGAATGGCCGTAGACCATCACCGGGATTCGCAGCGCCTGGCAGAAATCGTAGAGGATGATGGCGGAGGCGCGGGCATAGGCCGCCCGGTCGCCGGAGCTCATGGAGCCGGACTCATCCAGCAGGAGCCCCACCGCTATCTGGGGGGCGTCGTTTGGCAGGGCGTTCTTGTAGAACACCTTGCCGTCATCCCTGTACAGGGCGTGGGCATCCAGTCGGCGGCCAAAGAGCAAGCCCGTCTGTTTGCCGCTCCGCTGCCGGTCCTTGAGCTGCTGCAGGATGCTCTTTTGCAGCTGCCGGGAAATGGCCAGCAGAGGCCCCGCCACGGCGTTGTACTGGGCGATCATCTCCGGATCTACCGCAGCCATGCGGTTGATTTCCACCTCTACCCCCTTGTGGGCGTTCCCGTAGGAAATGCCCTTGGCAAACTCGTTGAGTTCCGAGAGCCGGTTTTCTTCCAGCTCCTGGCAGACCTCCTGCTTCGCCATGTGGGTGAGCAGCCGTTCCATCTCCGCCTCTACGGTTTTGGAGAGCTCCGGGGCGTAGCTGTTATTGCGCTCCACACGGCCTCCCATGGGCTGGGAGATGGCGTCCGTCTCCACCAGGGGCATCCTGCCCTTTTCCTGGGCAGTCACCTCCTGCTTGAAGGAATCCTCTTTGCCGGTTTCCTCAGACGGTCCGGCTTCTCCCATGGGGAGGGCGGCGCCCTTTGGGGGAGGTTTTCCCCCTCCCCCGGCCTGTTTGGCCAGGGCCCGGGTTTTCTCCCGCCGGGGAGATGGGCTTCCCGGCCCAGGGCCCCCAGAAATTGGGGCGGTGTCCCCCTTGCCGCGGGCGGAACCCCCGGTGAGGCTGGAAAGCTCCTGCTCCAGCTTGGAGAACACCGACCCGCCATTTCCGGCGGCCTTATCCTCCTGGTGCTGGCGCTTGATGGCCTCCACATACTCCCGGACCTGCTCCCAGCAGCGGATGAGGATGATATTCACCGTCTTCCACCGCTCTTTGCCAGACCGGGACTGCAGGTCCTCGTCCAATTCCGGCAGAAGCTCAAACACCGTCCGGATGTGCTCCTCGGTAAAGGGCTCTTCCCCATACTTCAGCTCGCCGAACTTGCCATAGGACAAAAAGAGCTGCAACAGGCTGAAGAACACCGGCTGGCCCTGGGCCTCCCGCTCTTTGAGCTGGGTGACGGTGGGCATATCGTTCCACTGGCACTCCCGCAGGAAGTCTAGGCTCTGGCCCAAGGTGCCGGGGAACGCCTCCAGGATACGATTCTCGATAGAGGCGTCCTCCAGGACGTTCCCCACCTCGTGGGCCACCCGCGCAAGCAGCGGCAGGTTCTCCGGTTCTGCCTGGGCGTAATCCCATAAGGCCCGCTCGTTCACCCGGTCTTTGACCGTGGAGAGCGTAGGGGGCTCCGGATACCACCGGCAGGCGGAGATCTCTTGGCCATAGGTCTGGCTGGCGAGGAAATCCGTGTACAGGCAGTGGCCCAGCTCGTGGGCGAAGAGCCCGCACACCATCTGATACCGCTCCTCCCTGGTGGGGAATTGGGTGATGATGGGGTTTCCGGCGTTGATATGGATGATCAGATTGTTGGTACAGGCCGCGTGGGAGGCGTCGGGCTCCCAAGTCAAGTGGACCCGCACCGGGCGGCGGGAACCGTACCGTTTTGTCTGGGCTGCAGCGATGTCCTCAAAGTGGAGGGCCAACAGACGGGAAGTGAAAAACTCCCGGTCGCTGATTTTCCCCCGCCTCTCTTGGATCAGTTGTTTTACTTTCTTGTGGTTGACTCGTGCCATGGCTCCGTCCCCCTTACGCCGTTTTCCGCCGTCTGGGGGCGAACACCGGGTCCAGCACCGAGGTAATCAGGGCTTCCCGGTCCTCCGGGTCGGCGGTGGCTTTGCTGACCACTGTGTCCAGAGCCGAGGTATAGGGGTCTCCGGAGATCTGGGCACTGAGCACCCAGTCCAGGAGGCTTCGCATTCCAACTGTTCCGTCGGCGATGCCGTTCTTCCGGCAGAAGTCCGCCATGTCGCAGACCACCTGCACCATCTGAGCCACCTGGTACTCGTCCTCCGCCCCGCTGGCAGCCATGACCCGCTGGGCCATGACCTCCGGGCTGGGGAGCTCGATGTCCTTTACCAGGCTCATCCGGTCCACCACGCTTTGGTTTAAGGCCCGGCAGCCTTCGTAGCTCACATTGGTGGTGACCACCACGACAGCGTCCGGATGGCGGCGGATCACCTCCCCGGTGGGCAGGGTGATGGTTCCCTCCTGCTCCAGCAGGGAGTTGAGGCCCACCAGCACGCCGGGCTGCAGGATGGTGGAAGGCTCCTGAATTTCCGCGACATATCCATTCTTCAATGCCTTGATAAAGTCCGTCTCCACATAGGTGTAAGTTTGGCCAGAGGCCTCCTCTTTCTTGGAACTGAGCTTCCGCACTTTCTCGGTGACCTTTTCCAGCACCAGGGCCATGCAGTCCTGGGCGGTGGCGGCTTGGTTTTCCACCCCGGTAAGGGTCTGGTACACTCCTGCTGGGTCGTAGTCCATGTCCTCCAGGTCGGGAAGGTGTAACAGCCTGCTGACGTTTTCGTAGGTCATGCCACCCAGGGAGCGCAGCTGTTCCCGTTCCTGGTCCAGCTGGGCGTCCCCGGTGGAGTGTTCCGTGTTAGGAAACACCATGCCCACGAAATCGTAAATCTCCGTCCCGGCGGAGCAGGTGTACTTCATGTAAGGCAGCCCCAGCCCCGCGGCGATGGCCTTGGCCCCCATGGTCTTGCCGGTGCCGGCAGGGCCCCGGAGCAGGAAATTCCGCATCTGGGCGGGCTTGCCCGTGGTAAGCTTCGCGTGCTTGCAGATGTCCACCACCTCCGGGGGAATAACGTACCACTCGGGGAGGGCAGGCACCAAGGCCTGCTCCCCGGCGGACAGCTTTCTGCCTGGGGTCAGGGGATACTTCCCCACAAAATCCTTGTGCTCGATGACTGGAGCGGGCCGGTGGGTACGATTCCCGGAGGTGTTGGAAAAAACGGTGAACTCCCCGGCCAGGACCGTGCCGGGCTTGTAGAGCCCGGAGTCCAGCTGGGCGCGGGACACCCGCATCAGGTTCCCCGACTTATCCACCCGGACTTTCACGTGGGCCGGGCAGCTTTCGTCTTTTACCCGCCGGTAGGCGTTGTCGCAGAGAATCGCCGCGGCGTTTACCGCTTTTGACAGATCCGGGAAGCCGTCCTTTCGCTGCTCCCGATAGGCTTGGAAGTTCTCTTTGAACTCCTGGTCCTCCAAGAGCTTTGGCATCATGGCGAAGAATAGGGCAGCTCCATCCCGTGCGCTGGGATGGGCTGTGTACTGCTCGATAAGCTCCGTATCACGGTCGTAGACGCTGGCAAGGAAATTCCCCGTGGAGGCGTCGTACACCACCAGGTGGTAGGTATCCGCCCCCATGGAGGATTTGTACTCCGCCACATACCGCTGGCCTTCGATATTCCCCACGGCACCCTGCCCCGTGCCGTTGACACAGGCGCAGAAGGCGTTCACCCCTTTCAGGACAGAGGCGCAGAGGGTGGCTTCCAGGCTCCCGTACTTAGAGGTGGCGCCTTTTACTTTTTTGTTGGGAAGTTTCTCAAAGGGCTCCGGCAAGGGGCGGCCGAAGTTAAAGAGGTTTGTCATGGATGTGGCCATGTGAAATCATTCCTTTCTGCGGTCCTCCCGCTTGATTTGAATCTGGATGCCGTCCTCAGCCATAGAGCTTATAAGGCCGTTCCGGGTAAGCTCCTGGCACAGGGCAGGCCAGGCCGCCGGTTCCGGCAGGTCCCCGCCGGTGAGGAGCAGGAAATCCTGCTTCTGGGCGATGCACTCGTTGTAGAGGGCGCCAAGTTCCTCCATGTGGGCCTCCACCCATTCAAAGGCGGAAAGGCTGTGGTCCTCCGGAACGGGCGTCTGGGCCGCAGGTTCTTCCTCCTGGGGAACAGCCTCCTGTGCGACGGGCACTTCCGGGGGCAGGAGATAGCGAATCTCCACCTGTCCCCCTTCCAAAGGGCGGACTGCTGCTTCCCGGTAGCCTCCCGCACGGTTGAGCAGGATGGCGGCCTCTTCTCCACAGCGGAGCCTCTCTCTAGCCTGGGGTGTCTTCCACACCCACCGGGCGTTGGGATACTGCTCCCGCACCTGCCGGGTAATCTGGACTTGCAAGTTTCCAAAAGCCTGGGAAACCTGTGTTTCCTCCGTCGTTCTGGCTGAAGGCTTATGCGCCCCTGGCGGCATGGGCTCCAAGGGCCGCACCTGGGGACTGCTGAGAAACAGCAGCCGCAGCGTGGCGGCGATGATTCCCAGCATCGCCAGAAGCAGGATGGGCCACAGCCGGCACACAAACAGCAGCAGGGCCAGCACCCCCAGGATCACCAGGGCTTCGTAGGCCAAGTGCCGCTGCCAGTCTTTCTTTGTCATGGCGGTACCTCCTTGGGGCAAAAAGAAACGCACAGGAGAAACGGTTTTCCTCCTGTGCGCACTTCTCGCCTGTGATTCATTTGTCAGTCCTCGTCGTCAAAAAAGCTGTTGGCACCGCCAAATCCCTGGTAGCCTGTAAAACTGGACTCTTTGGGTTGGGGCAGTTCGTCCGCCGGTTCTGCCTGGGCGGCTTCCGGGTCTTTCTTCCTACCGCCGCCGCTGTACTCGATCTCGTCTAGCACGATGACCATGGCGCTGTGTTTCTCGCCGGTCCGCTTGTCCTCCCAGGTGTCCTCGTCCAGACGGCCGGAGAGGTTGATAAACGAGCCTTCTTTAAGCTTCATCTTCTCCAGCCGCTGGCACAGAGGGCCAAAGGCTTTCACGGACAGGTTGATCCACCGGTGGTTATCCTCCTCCTTGGGGTCGTAAACCTTCTTCCCGATACGGAACCGGGCGGCGTCCCCTTTCTCGGAGAACTTCAGGGCAGGTGCGCCCTCATACCCCGGAGAAACGATGGCGTCTGTGATGATGGTTTTTAACATGATGTGCTCCTTTCCGCAGGCGGGGCCTGCATGAGATGTTTATTTCCACCCTTTCGGGAGAGAAACCGGAAACAAAAAAAGTGCCAAAGAGCACAAACTCCTTGACACTTTGTAAACAAGACACTGTGAACGGCACGCCGTCCGAGATACTTTACGGGTTTATTATAGCATCCGAAAAGGGCCGTGTCAAACGGTGCGGGCCGGTTTCTCTTGAGTTTTCCTTTAGAACAGGGTATAATAATGCTAGAAATGGGGGTGGCCTGGCATGAACGGCGTTCTGTCCCACGAGGAACTGGTTTCTGTGATTCTCCCTTTGCTGCGGAAATACGGCGCGCAGGAGGCACTGCTGTTTGGCTCTTACGCTCGCGGCGAAGCGGATGAAGAGTCTGATATTGACTTACTTGTCATTGGCGGGCCCAGTTTTGAACCCACCGATGTATTCTGCATCGCTGATGAGCTGAACCGGGCCACTGGCAAGCGGGTGGACGTTTACGAGCTGCGAGAGGTCAACGAGGGCTCTCCTTTCTACCGCTCTATCTTCCATGAGGGAGTGAAGATCGCATGACGCACAAAGAACCAGATGAAAAAAACCATCTCATAAATTTACGAGCCCTGTGCGCTGCCGGAAAGATCACTTGGACGCGCCACGCCCTCACCCGGATGCTCCAGCGGGACATCACCCGGGAGGAAGTGAAAGCGGCGGTGATGCGGGGCCGGGTCATTGAAGAATATCCCCAGGACTACCCTTACCCCAGCTGTTTGCTTCTCCACGTCCTGGAGAAACCTTTGCACGTTGTGTGCGGTGCCGGGGACGAGCAACTGTGGGTGATCACTGTATACCGGCCAGACACAAGCCAGTGGGAAGAAGATTTCGCAACCAGAAAGGAGACAAAGTCATGAAGTGCTTTTTGTGCAGGGGAGAACTGCGGGAACAGCTTACCAATTTCATGATTGACGTGGACAACTGCTTTATCATCGTGAAGAACGTGCCCTCCCAGGTGTGCGGCCAGTGCGGGGAAGTGTCCTACTCGGATGAAGTAGCCGCCAAGCTGGAACGGATTGTAAAAGCAGTGCGGAAAGCGGTTTCCGAGGTGGCCATCGTCAACTATCAGGACAGCGTGGCGTAAACGTCCCAGAATCAAATCGCGAACATGAAGCCTCCGAGTAGTTGCTCGGAGGCTTGCTTTTACATGCTTCTCACCAGTTTGCCGAATTCCTCCTCATCCTTGGCAAAAGTATAGGGGGCGTACTCCCCGTAGGCAGTGGGACGGCTGATGGTCACAAGCTGGATTCCTTTCTTGCCTACCGCCGCATTGAGCTGGCGCTTTAATTCCACAAGATGTTTCCCGTGAACGGTTTTCAGCGCATAGCATCCACTTTTTTGCGGGTCTTTGGCAATCAGATAACACATCCTACCATCTCCTCACGATTGCACGGCCTGCCTTGGCAGATCCCATCTTCCCTCCATTGTAGCGGTAAATGGCAAAATCTGCAACAGCAAGGACAAAACTGTTTTCAGATAGAATTACTTCCCAAACGGCGCAAGGGAATAGCAGAAGTGGGTTTTATCTTTCCAAACAGGATTTCACTTATTTCGCATTAACATAAGAAATAACATAAATTCTGTATGTAGATTTCACTTATCAGCCAGTATCTCTTATGTTATTTTGGATTATCGTGTCAGGAAGCGTTGATCCACACAAGAATCCTGCTCCTCCATGACGCTTCCTCTCTATTCCTGTCCAACTTGCTCCCCCGCCAAATACCCGCCCAGCACCAAGACGCCGTCCTGCTCGTAGACTGGGGTGTTGTCCGCCACATAGAGGCAAAGCCTGTCCCCTTCCGCTAATTCCCAGCGCCGGCCCCGGAGATAAACTTTCACCAACCGGCCGTCACACGCTGCGATGACGGCCTTTGGTCGGCTGCGGAATAGGGTCTTCTCCACTTTTTGGACGGCGCCCTCCAACACCACATACCTCCCCTGTGCGATGCGCCGGACCAGGAAAACCCCCAGGCCAGCGCAGACAGCGCCGCACAGCAGAAATGGCCAGCAAAGCGCAGGGTCACGGTAGATCAGCGCCGTCACGATTAGCAAAACAAAACAGGCCCCCGCTCCGGCAAGCCGGAGGAGGGCCTGTTTTCGCAGGGGTGGAGGGAGTTCGTGGATCAACGGCCACAGCCGATTCCTCACAGCACCAACACCCTCCTTTTCTTCAGCAGCCCCAGTACCGCATTTACCACACGATCCCGGCAGAAGGCATGCTCCATCTGGGCCTCCAGGACATTATCCTGGATGTTCTCCTGAGTGTAGATGGTCTCCGTCAGTGCCTGGCTGGTTTCCTCCCCCAGGAGCTCCGGCACAGGTTTTACCCCGTGTTCCTCCAGGGAGACCAGCTCCGCCATGGTGAGGCGTAGCCCTGCTTCCCGCAGCCATTGGAGCGTCTGGGCTTCCTGCTTGTTCAGAGGGAGCCGCAGCTTGCCAGGTTTTGCGGGCACCAGAACGCACTGGGTCAGGGCCCGGTACTCCCCGACGACACTGTCTTCCGTCACTTCTGCCAGACCCAGGCGCTGGAGGTGCCGCAGCTCCTTCCGATACCAGGGGTTATTCTCCTCTACTTTGGCGAAGCCGAACCGGCCGCTGAGCCACAGCCCCGCCTGGATCCCCGTCAGTTGGAAGGTGTGGCCGCCCCGCTGGATCTTCAGGATATGCTCAGTGGAGCCCTGTTCCACCAGGCCTTTTGCGATGTATTTCATCTTTCCTGCCTCCTCTGATTTGATTTCTATTCCTATTACACGGCGGAGGTCCGATTTTAGCAACACTCACAGCAGAAAAAGTATCGCCACACAGCCGCCAATTACCAGGGCCACCCCCAGGCAGACCAGAGCCACTTTCCCCATGAGGCGGGTATCCATCCCCTCCCGCTCCCGGTCGGCGTCCAGAGGCTCCACATCGTCGTAATAGCCGTCGTAGTTGGGATCTACTTCGGGAGCGGTCTGGGATTTCTGGCTTCGCTTCCGGCGCTTCTCTTGGGTGGGGGCAGCCGGCTCTTGGTCATTGGCCTGGGATGCAGGCAGGGCTTCCCCACACTCCGGGCAAAAAGAAAGGGCGCCGGGCAGAAGCTCGGCGCCGCAGAACGGGCAGTATTTCATATCTGGTATCCTCCTTTGGGGCCTGGGCCCAAGTTTTCACACTACCAGGATACCATGTTTCCCTTCCCCTGTCATCGGCGGGGCGTGGGCAGATTGTTGCCATTTTGTGGGCCTGCAAGCATCTGCCAATCACATACCTCGCTTGATACACACAGGCCAACCTATCTTACAGTCTATATTTCTCTCCTATCGGCGGGTGGGGATTGCCAGCAGCTTGCGCACCCGGCCCTCCAAATGCTTCTCAATGGCCTGCAAATGTTCTTCCGGCAGGCCCAGGCTTTCGTGGCGCTTGAACCGGAACCCGATCATGCGGCGAAGCTGCTCTTTCTGCTTTGGCCCCATGACCTCTGCACACACTTCCTCATAGGAGATGTTGTAGGGGTTAGAACGGGTTTTTGCATACTCGTCCAGATTCGCATAATCTTCCTTACCGGCATAGCAGAACAGGGACAGCCCATTGTCAAAAATGGGGGCGGGCGCAATAATGTTGCCGCTGTGGTTATCCCGCAGGACGCCAAAGTTTCCAAAGTGGCGGTCCTCATTGTAGATCAGGGCGTCAAACACCAGCATACTGCGGATTTGCTCGGAAAACTCCGGCCCCAGCTTGTCGTAGTAGGCAAGGCAGGCGGCAATGCCCCCGGTTCGGACAATGCGCCCGATGGGGATATAGGCCGTGTCGATGTTGGTAAACAGGGCGCACTTAGAGGCGGTAATGCCTTTCCAATTCTCCAGGTCATAATGCACGGCGTTCAGACGCATGGTTTCCGCAATCTGCGAAGCATAATACTCGCAATACGGCTCCCGGCCCGCATTGGACGCGCCGGTCGTGCCGCCCTTGTAGAGATAAATCCCATCGTGCTCCACATAGCGCCACGCCTTGGGCAGCATACCGCCTGTGGTCAGCTCCGGGGATGTGGTAAACGCCTGCCTGCTCCCGCCTGCGCCGGTATAGGCCACCAGCGCCAGTATCTCGGAAAAGCGATTTTCGTAAAGATTGTATTGGGAGAATCCCCCCTCAAATCCTTCCGGCACCACCCAATAGCTGTCGTTGAGCGACAGCCCCTTGCACACGTCGATGATTCCCTTGGTGTCGTTATGGCTGAGGCCAAGGGTTTTCAAAATCTCGTCCACAAAGGCGCGGTTTTTGGGGATAACCCGCCGCTCCAGCCAATGAATGACGCCCTCACCGGTGCGCTCCATATCCAAAGGTAGCAAATGGGCCTGCTCCTCGTTGGTGTATAAGATTTCAGCCACAAGGCCGGACAAGCCCTGCTTTTCCATGGAAAAGCGCATTAGCTCCGTATCATAAATGCGGAGACTGTAAACATTACTCATAGGCTCCTCCTTGTCGTTCAGTTCCAGTGAAACATCCTTTCCCAGCGCCGAGGCGATTTTTAAGATCATATCAAGCGTGGGGTTCTGTGTCCCACTTTCCAGGCGGTTAATGCCGGAACGCTGGATTCCCAGCCGCCTTGCCAGTTCTGCCTGGGAAATGCCCTGCTCCAGACGGGCCTCCACAAGCTGGGATATGATTTTCTGCCGTTTGCGCAGTTCATCCATACTCTCACCTCACTGCTTCAATGTTAACATATATGATAACGATTTGCAAGAACCCGAGAGACGATTCTGTCAGCTCGAATGAAATCAGAGCATCAACTGCTCCGAACAACTGAAAGGACTGCCCCCCACCGGGAGGCAGCCCTTTTTGCTGGAAACTGTTAGGAGAGAGTTTTTTCTGCCGCCTCTCCCACGCTGGGAATTTCACCCTCCTGGGGAGAAACGTCACCCCTGGCGTAGCCGGCGGAAAGCCAGGCCTGGTAATGGGCCTTGGTGAGCAGCAGGAGCTCGCAGAAGGACTCCATGGTCATGCTGAGGGCCACGTGGTTTTCCGGCTTCTTCCCGAATCGGGGCACGATAAGCCCCTTTGCGTCCCGCTCTCCTGGGCCACTGTCGGCCACCAGGAGAAAATCGGACCGGCTGCCGGGCAGCAGCTGAAAGACTCTGGAAAGGCTCATGCCGTCAGGCCTGGGCTTTCCCAGCTGCCGCAGCCGTTCCGCCGAGGTGCCGCCCATGCACTGGTACAGAGGGCCTTTGTCCCCGTCCCGCTTTTTGGCCCGCAGCGCCTGGCGCAGCTCCCCGGACTCCGCCTTCCGGCAGAGCTCCAGCAGCTCGGCAATATCCAGGTAGATGTGGATGTTGTCCGTCTGCCGCTGGCCGGCGGGGCTGTGCAGGTCATAGGCCACAAAGGCCAGGTGCGCCTTGCCGATGGAGAACACATCGTTTAAGCTCTCCACAAAACAGTCGCGGGCATCTTTCCGGATGATCTGGTTGAGGTTCCGGTCCTTGCTCATGGTTCTGCCTCCAATTTCTCCCGAAGCCCGGCAACGAAGTGCCGGACCGCTTCCATGTTCTTCCGGAACTGGGGCAGGAACTCCCCATTGAGAGAGTAGTCCAGATAGAGCCGCTGGTAGACCATGGGCCTCACCAAGACGGCGGTTGCGATCTCACGGGCCTGTTCCAGCTCCCGGAAGCTCTCACAGAGAAACTTGGCCCCTGCTGCCATTCCAGGAAGAACGGGTCGTCCACGGGGAAGTGGAAGCTCCCCAGCCATTCCCGCACGGTGTGGGTCTCCGACTGGTCACCGCATCCGGGCGGGTCGAACAGGTAGTCGATGCCGGGCGGCTCTCCGCTGCCGGTTCCCCGATCCACCCGCAGTGCCCTGCCGATGGGATACATGGCGCACACTGTTGGTTTGGCCTCGTGGATGCGGCACTTGCTTCGCACCAAAAAGGGGCAGTGATGGTTCTCCCCCTCCGGCAGCAGGCGCACCAAAGGAATCCGGGCCGGTGTACACCTCACAGTAGTGGATGACCACATCCTTGGGCGTCTGCCCCAGGTGTTTCGCCATGCGGAACAGGTCCTGGGGGTTGAGGAGAATATCCTCCCGGTGGACGCAGCATTTCCCGCACTGGACACAGTGGAATGGAAAAGGCTCGTCCGGTCCTATTTTGAAGGTGTCGTAATGGTCTACGATATGTTTTAATCTTGGGTCCATCCTGATCCCTCCCTTGAGGATTCTGCCCGGTAGGGCTGATAGTAGGCGGTATCCGCCTCATCACTGCGATAGGCGCCGATGCAGACCTGTCCGTCCCGCTCTGGGTTGTACTCGGCGAAACAGATCAGCTCCACAGGGCCGCCTTGCTTTTGCAGATACAGGCTGATGCCGGGATAGTCTTCCTGGGAAAAGGCTACCGCCGTTAAGCGGCTGCCGTCCGGCAGGGTGAGTTTCATGTGGGGCGGGGTGTTCCGCTTCATGCCCGGCGCGCCTCCCTCCCTTTAAGCACCGCCACAACCCGCAGGTGGTAGATGGTGCTCTGGGTCTCGAAGGTCGCCTCTGTGGGGGACAGCTGATCCATCCACAGCACCGGCGTAGTGTGACGGTACCCCTCCGCCTCCTGGATCACGGCGGGGTAGCCCCGGCGAAGGGGCTCTAGGGGCATACCGGTAATGACCACTTCTTTTTTCAGCATAGGCTCGCCTCCCGGCTTGGAAGAATTTCCTCCAGGCTGACGGTCTGGGGGATGCGGCGCTGCCGCTCCTGTTCCTTTGTTAGGGCTATGCTCATAGCAGCCCATGCGATGTCTTGGAAGCCACCTGGGGTAGGTGGCTTCCGCCGGGACCAGTTCTCCACCGCCAGCAGGTAACGGAAAATCACCACATCGTAGTAGTCCTCCATGGAAAGCCCGTGGATCTGGAGAAACCGCAGCACCAGGGAGTGGTGCTCCTCTGCCATGTCCCGCTCCCAGGGGGTCAAAGGCCGCAGCTTCGCAGGACGGGGTTTCTGTCTGGGGAACCGGGGGCGGAAATGCTTTCCCACCCGCCGTTTCTTTTTCTTAGGTTCATTCGCACCCATGGTGCAGACCTCCTTTGCTTTGTTCGTAGATTGGATGATACGTTTTGCGGTAAGACTCCCACGCCTGAAGGAGAAGCTCCCGCTGGGATTCCTCGGCGGTGTCCAGGTCGATCACCTCCCCGGCGATGCGGGGGTCGGAACTGATGATGTCCGTCACCTTCCCCTCTTCGACCAGGATGACCACCTGGTCTTGCTCCCTGGGAAGGGTGGAGGGTTCTGAAGCGTCCGGCCAGTGGAACTCCGCCGGGATCTCCCGGCACGTTCCCTGTTGGAACACCCAGCGCCACCGGCTGCCGTCGTCGCTGAACAGGCTGAGGTAGCTACCTTCCCGCACCCAGGGGGCGATGGCGGCCAGCATCTCCCGCATTTCGGAGAGGATACACCCCTCCACCTTCACGTCCACGATGTTGCCGTCCCCGTCCATGGGGAAGCAGAACATGGCATCCGGCAGGAAACGCTGGCTCACGGCCAGGACTTTCCCCGTGTGTTCCGTGGGGACAAAGAAGTCGCTGTTTGTCTTTTTGATGTACGAGCTCATGTTGCAGCCCCTTTCTGATAGGATTATGAAAACGGGGCAGCCAACGGCTCCCCGGAAAGAAAGTTGGGGGAGCCGTAAAGCTCCAATCTATATAAAAAAAAGCGCCCAGAGAAAAACTCTGAACGCTTTGTGGCTGAGCCAGGAACGGGAGAGGGCGTCACCCTCCTTTTTACTTTTGTGCCTCTCTTTCGAGGCAGAAGACGCAAAAAAGCGCCAGAAAGCAAAACTCTCTGACGCTTTGTAACCGGAAACTGTCATTGCTCTAGGCAATGAAGAAACTATCTGGGATAACTATACCATGCCGGCGGGGAGATTGCAAGGGGGTCTCTCCAAAGTGTTTCTGCCTACGCTGCACCCTCTCCTGCAATGGATGAATTCCACGGTGCAGCAGGGCACACTGCCGCTCCTGGAAAACCCTTTTTCATAAGACATAAAAATAGAGCAGGCCTTTTACGGCCTGCTCCTTTCCTCTCACTTTTTCGTTGGGGGGATCGAGACCTCATCGCTATCCCCCACCAGCCACTCCATGGAGACCCCCAACGCCTTTGCCAGGACTCGCAGCTCCGCGTCGCAGACGTGGCGCTGGTTCTTCTCGATGCGGGAGATGATGAGCTTCGTCATGTCCTCCTCCCCCATGAGCTGGATCTTCCTGGCCAGATCCTCCTGGGTCATGGGCGGGGACTGCAGCGCCCTGCCGATCCTGACCCGCTCAGAGCAGAGATTCCCCTGTATGATAAACATCCCTTTTGCCATATTGAGCCCCTCCCAAGAATCTAATTGAGATATTTTATGTATCAATTCTTGATTTTAGGAGAAAATCGCAGTATATTCACAATAGGCTAGATATTGAATATCTAAACAAGATATTCAAACTAAATTTTCTGCGATGGGAAGGGGATTCAGCGATGAAGAACGAAGTGATACGCACGGAATTTGGAGCGGTCCTGCGCCGCATGAGGCTGAAATGCGGTCTCACCCAGCAGGCTGTGGCAGACGCCCTACACATCAACCGGGCCACCTACAGCTACTACGAACTGGGAAAAACCCAGCCAGATTTTACCCAGTTGGGCCAACTCGCCAGGTGCAAAAATCGCCATTCCAGCCCCATCTGCACGCAGTTTTAGCACCACCTTGCCGGAGTTTTAGCCCCACTTTCACGCACTGAAGCCCCAAAGCCTTATAATTGGTTTAGCACAGCCAAGCTGTGACTAAATCAATTGGAGGTTTCGTAATGACAAATTATCGGGAGATCTTGCGGTTAAGCAGTCTTCAGTACAGTCAGCGAACCATTGAATCAATGGCACACTGTTCCAGACATAGCCAGCCACCGCCGGCTGCAGACTCGGCAGCGCGATCCGATGGTGAAGCGCGAACACATGCCGCCGGAGCACCAGAAATATCTCACCTACAACGCCGATGAGTTCAGCCGCTGGGCGATGTCGGTCGGTCCCATGACCGAGAAGGTAGCCGAACACTTTCTGAAGTCCGGTAAGGCGGTCGAGCAGGGCTACAAGGCCTGCGCCGGTCTGACCAAACTGGAACAGCGGTACGGCAAACAGCGGCTGGAGGCAGCCTGCGGCAAAACTCTGGCGTACAGCACCACGCCCTCGCTGCGCACCATTGCCAGCATTCTGAAAAATGACCTGGACAAGCCGAACAAGGTAGAAAGCCAAACGACACAGTCCAAAGCCAATAGCTACGGTATTACCCGCGGCGCGGCCTACTTCCGGAAGGGAGGTGACCGCTGATGCTGAACCAGGCAACAATGGACATGCTCACAGCGATGAAGATGACCGCTATGGCAGCGGAGTTTGCCAACCAGTTGAAAGATCCCACGTTCAATGAACTGGGCTTCGAGGAGCGGCTGGGCTTGCTGGTGAATGCGGAATGGAACCGACGCCAGAGCAACAAACTGAACCGGTTTATCCGCAACGCGCGCTTCGCCGTACCGTCTGCCACTGTGGAGGGCATTGAATACTACGAGGACCGCAAACTGGACAAAGCACAGATATTGCGGTTTGCAACGGGACAGTATATTGACGAAGGCCACCACATTATCTTGAAGGGAGCCTCGGGCAACGGCAAAACTTACATCGCCTGTGCCCTGGGGAATGCGGCCTGCCGCCGCTTCAAGAAGGTGCAATACATCCGTATGCCGGAACTACTGGATGAACTGAGTATTGCCCGCAGCGGCGGTACGCTGAAAAAGGTGCTTGAAGCCTACAAGAAGAAAGATTTGCTGATCCTGGACGAGTGGCTGATTCGTCCGCTGTCCCCGCAAGAATCCTATGATATGCTGGAGATTGTGGAGGCGCGGTGCCACAAGTCTACGATCTTTTGCACGCAGCACGAATCTGAGGGTTGGTACACCAGGATTGATCCCAACCCGGAATCTGACAGCCCCGTTTCAGAAGCCATTATGGACCGCATTATCCACAACGCTTACGAGGTTCTGGTGGATGGCCGAGTCTCGATGCGGGAACGCAAGGGCTTGAAAGCTGCTCGGGAAGGCGGTGGCCAGGATGTGTGACCGCCCATATCTTTGCGATGAGGAAAAATGTATGGTTTTAGAACTGGAACGGGCCTGCTACTACGAGATGGAGCGTGAGTCGATGGAATACTTTTACGCAGCTGAGAAAGAACTCCAACGACAGCGCGAGCGGATTCGCCAGTTGGAGAACGTCTTGACAGGAAACGGTATTCCTGTTCCTGAAGAAAGTTGACCTGAGCTCTGCTGGCTGGCTTAGCTGGCAGAGCTTTTGCATGTGCCACAGGGGGTGTCGTTTTAGAGCGATGAGGTGTCGCTGGTTCTCCGGAAGGGTGTCGCTAAAGCTCCGGCGATGCAGGTGGGGCTTTAGTGCGTGAAAGTGGTGCTCAAATCGCGTGCAGATGGGGCTGGGGTGGCGATTTTTGCACCAGGATCTTTGGGGTCACACGGGAGACCCTTTCCGCTTACCTGGAACACCCGGAACAGTCATCCGATTGGAGGATCTCCCAACGGGCGCCGAAAAAAGCTGCCAAAGAGCCAGGCTCCCTTGGCCAGCTTCGGCCAGAGGAAAAGTCCCTCATCGCGTTATACCGTCTGTGCGGTAAACAGGAACAAAAAACTGTTTGGGAATTTGTCCATCATCTGGCGGCCAAGTACCAATCATAATCTCTAGCTTTGCTGCTCTCCCCTGCGACGGGAAATGGCGCCCCAATTTGTCTCTTGTATTGATCTTCATGACGTGGTAAAATGGTAACCGTCAACTCCAGCCCCGCAGTAGACAAAAGGAACCAGCCATCCTAGAGAGGGATAGCTGGTTCCTTCGTATGTAGTCTCGGGCTTAGAAGGTAAAAAGGTGGAGAGAAGATTCCAAGAGAATCAAATCCCCATTGGGCTCCTTAGCAAACAGGTTGTCCTCAAAGTAGAAGAAGCAGCGCAGCTCTCCGGAGGAGGTATACGGCGCCAAGTAAAAGAGGTGGTTTCTCAGGCTGCTTTCGTCCTCAAAGACATCTAAGTCCGCAAAAGGTATCCCCGGTAATTTGTCTGGCACAGCGGTACCAGCCCAGGATGCGTAGGTTTGTAGAACCTCAAAATCGGACATTGCGTATCATTCCCTTCCTTCAGGCATTGGGTGGGAGATCACCAAGTCTTCGGGATGGCAGTTCAGAAAGTCCGCTAAGTTAAACAGGTTGGACACAGAGATGTTGGTCTCCTTGCGGATCCAGTTCCGCACTTGGCGGGGGCTCACCAGGCACCATTCCGCGACTTCCAGCTGTTCCTTGCCGCATACGCAGATGCGGGAACGGACTTTGGCCGCACAAAGGAGCGTCATTTTGCGGCTTCTGTCATAGGACATTGGAATCACCCCCTCTCCATGCTTTCAGCATAGAAGGAAAGTGAGTTCCAGTTAAGGAAATGGATTTCCAAAATATGGAAATCCATGGGGGAAAATAAAAACGTCCCTGGACAATTGTCCAAAGACGTTTTAACTCAATGTTGTGTACAATGTTCCGGCGTCAGCTTTTTTGCCCACTCCCGGTCTGTCTCAAAGAGCCTGGGGGCCTCCCGCAGCACCCAGAGAAGGTATTTGTACGGGTCCAGCCCGGTTTCCTTTGCGGTTTCCATCAGGCTGTAAATCACAGCGCTGGCCTGGGCTCCCGCTGGAGTGTTGGCAAACAGCCAGTTCTTCCTGCCCATCACAAAGGGCTTTATGCTTCGTTCCGCACGGTTATTGGATATCTCCAGCCTGCCGTCCTCCAGGCAGCGGATAAGATACGGCCACTGCTCCAGTAGATAATGCAGGGCTTTTCCCAGAGCTGACTTTGGCGGCGTCACCTTCTGTTTTTCTTCCGCCCATGAGAACAAAGCGTCCAGCACCGGCTTTGCCCGGTCCTGCCGCTGTTTGCACTTCTCTTCAAAGGGAAGGCCTTGGATGTCTTTTTCCATGGAGAACAATTTGGTGCAGAAAGCCTGGCCCTCCAGGGCGGCGCAGCCTGCCTGCTCCTTTGGGGGCAGGGAATTCACCGCCTCATCGAATTTCCGCCTGGCGTGGGTCCAGCATCCCACCACACGGATGTCCGGCCGCAGCTTGTGGTACCCCTGGTACCCGTCCGCATGCAGGTATCCTGAGAAGCCATCCAGGAATTCCTCCGCGTTCTTGGCTTTCCTGTCTGGCTTGTAGTCGTACAGAACAATGGGGTGTTCTGCGTCCCCGCCGGTTCGGTACAGCCACATGTAGCTTTTGCTTTGGGCGGATTTCCCTGGCTCCTTCAGCACCTGCAGCGTGGTCTCGTCCCCGTGGAGGACGTCCCGTTTCAGCAGTTCCCTGTGCAGCTCTTGGTAGATGGGCGCAAGCCAATCCTCCGCCGCGCGCACCAGCCAGTGGGACATCACTTGCCGGCTCAATTTCAACCCCTGCCGTCCCCACTCCTGCTCCTGCCGGTACAGCGGGGAGTACATCACGAATTTCTGCACCATGAGGTGGGCAATAGCCTCCGGGGAAGCAAAGCTGCCAGGCAGCACCGCCGGTTCCTTGGGCGTGTTCACAATCACGGAATTGCCTGTCTCTTTCTCGCACACTTTGCAGGCGTAGGTGTAGTACACATCCTCCTGGATCCAGAACCGGGCTGGTTCCATCTTCAGCGTCTGCCGCACTTCCCTGCCGATTTCCACCATTTCAGAGCCGCACTTGGGGCAAGAGCGGTCTTCCGGCCGGTGCTCCACCACTTCCACAGGCGTCCCTTCCGGGACAACCTCTTCCATACTGCCGGAGCGGGGCTTCCGGGTATGGGCTTTGACCTGGGTCTCCTTCTTTCCAACGCCGGCACTCCAGGCCTCCGCCTCGTTGAATATCCGGCCAAACTGCTCAAACATCAGCTGGTCCATCTGCTCGCTGGACGATCCATACTGCTTTTTCCGGTTTAGCCGCAGCTGTTCCAGCAGCCATTTTTCCTTTTTCTAAACCATGCTCATTCCTGCCATTGTTTTGTGCGCCTTGGGTTGGTCGATTTGCAGGCCCTCCATCAGCCAGCGGTATTGCTGCGCCGTCAGCTTCCGCACCTCTTCTCCGTTCCGCGGCCATTGGAAGCTCCCGTTCTCCAACCGTTTGTACAGCAGTACGAAGCCGTTGCCTTCCCAGTACAGCGCCTTAATCCGGTCACACCGCCTCCCGCAGAACAGGAACAGCGTATTGGTAAACGGGTCAAGCTGGAACTGGCTTTGCACCAACGCCGCCAGCCCATCGATCCCCTTGCGCAAGTCCGTGTACCCGCAGGCTATGTACACCTTCTCCGCTCCTGTGAAGTCACTCAGCATGACTTTGCCGCCTGGAGCAGCGCCTGCAGCGTATTCTTATCCGCTCCCTCGTAGATCCGGATTTGTACACCACTGACTTCCAAGGATGCCACAACATGCCCGAGAAACGGAGAAGCCTTCATGACTGGTACCTCTGCGAAGGTTATCTCCTGAACTTCCTTCAAGGCCTGGAACACTCTCTTCTGCCAGGCAAAATAAGTGGATACCGCGATCCCATGTTACTCGCACCACTGACCTACCGGCAGCCCGCTGCTCCGACAGGCCTCCACCCTTCGGCCCCATTCCGCCAGCCGCTGTTCTTGATTGACTCGCTGTAAACTCTCCATTTGCTCCCTGCCTCCACCTTCCTGTCTCAGAGTCTCCGGCACTACCGTGTACTGCCATGTACTTCCTTGGACTCTTATAGTGTGCCAGGATTCTTCTTCCCTCGCAAGGCGGGTGTTGGGTTTACGCTTACCCTGCTTCCTATTGTACTACATCTGGGGGGCAATTTCAAATGGTTTTGGGCATGGGAAAAGCCCCGCCGGAAACAGCGAGGCCTTCCTCAATTTGATTCCACCTGCCGCGCAACGCGGGACAAGCGGCATCTCTATAGTATTCCCCAATTTTACGGCAGCTGCTTGCCCGCGGCCAGGTACAGGGCGTACCATTCCTGGCGGGTGAGCTGGATGTCGGAAGCCTTGCAGATGCCGGCCAGGCGCTGGGCGTTGGTGGTGCCCACAATGGCCTGGATTTTCGCCGGGTGCCGCAAAATCCACGCGATGGCAATGGCGTTGGGCGTGGCGTCGTACTTCTCCGCAAGCTCGTCAATTTTGGCGTTGAGCTCCGGATACTTGTCGCTGCCCAGGAACGTCCCGGCAAACATCCCATACTGGAACGGGGACCACGCCTGGATGGTGATGCCCTTCAGCCGGCAGTAGTCCAGCACTCCCCCGTCGCGCACGGCGGCGGGCTCGCTTTCGATGTTCACGTTCAACCCTTCGTCAATCATGGGGCAGTGGGCAATGCTCAGCTGCAGCTGGTCGATGAGCACCTTCTCCCCGCAGGCCTGCTCCAGCAGGGCCATCTGGCCGGGGTTCTGGTTGCTGACGCCAAAGTGCCGCACCTTGCCGGATTCCTTCAAGATGGAAAACGCTTCCGCCACCTCCTCCGGCTCCATCAGGGCGTCCGGACGGTGAAGCAGCAGCACGTCCAGATAGTCGGTGTTCAGGCGCTTTAAAATGCCGTCCACCGAATCCAGGATGTGCTCCTTCGAGCAGTCATAGGCCACCCCAGGCAGGATGGAGCACTTGGACTGGATGAGCACCTTTTCCCGGATGGCCGGGCTCATGGGCAGGGCCTCCGCGAAGAAGCTCTCCGACCTGCCCCCGCCGTAGATGTCTGCGTGGTCAAAGAAATTCACGCCGTTCTCCAGGGCGGTGTTCAGCAGGACGTTGGCCTCTTTCTTATCCAGGGAGTTGATGCGCATGCACCCCAGCGCAATGGCCGACGCTTGCAGCACGCCCCCTAACGCAATCTGTTTCATCCTCTGCCCTCCTTACATCTCGGCGGCCGCTTCCACCGCCGCCTTCAGGCGGGCCCAGTCGATGGTGGCGGGGACGGTGCAGTCCGCGCCCAGCATAAAGCCCTTCTTGCCCATGGCGCCAATAATCCGCTTGGACTCTTCCCGGATTTCCTCCAGGCTTCCCTCAATGAGCACACCGTGGTTGTCCAGGCCGCCCAGGATGGGGGTTCCAAACACCTCCCGGCCCTCTTCCAGGGGCAGGTCGGTGCGGTGCACGTCCCAGTTGAACAAATCGCCGGGATACCCCGCATACCGCCGGGGGGAGGACTGGAACCCAAACTCCACCTCGCCGCAGATGTGCACAATGTTGTACTTGTCCGTCATCCCCTTGGCCACTTCCAGCACCATCAAATCGGAGGGCTTTACCAGCTGGGACCAGGTTTCCTCGTCAAACCGCTGGGGCTCGCTGAACTGGCCGGAATAGTAAATGCCGCTGCTGCCCAGCTCCAGGTAATCACGGGTCCACTCCCGCAGGGTCTCCCCCAGGATTTTCACGCCCTCTTTGATGGATTCCGGATCTTCCTTGCAGTGCTCCATGAACTGCTGGTCGGTGCTGCCGGCGCACAGGTAGGTAAAGGAGGCAATTTTAAAGGGGCTCCACATGGTGGGGAACACCATGGCCTCCCCGCCGGACTTCTCCAGGATGCGCTGGATTAGCTCGGTCATGTGGCGGTAGTGGGAGCAGTCCTTCCCAGGCAGTCGGATGGTCCGCCAGTCGGAGGGCTTGGTGATGGTGATGCCCTGGGTGACGAACCGGCCAAAGTTATCGTCCATCACCTTGATGATGGACGTGCCCACTTCCCGGCACAAATCCACATGGGCCTGGGCGCGCTCGTCCAAGGACAGCTCCTTGGGATAGTGGAACCAGAACCCTACTGGCACATGGTCCGGCTCACGGTTTTGCAATACGGCTTTCATTCTTTCTACTTTGTTCATACAGCTCACTCCTTTGAAGTTCTTTGCTTTTTCAAAAGCATGTCTAAAATCAGCAGGTTGGCGCTGTCCATTCCCAGTGTACCCAAATCTCCCAGGTTTTTCAAGGTGTTTTCCACGTCTTGCTCCACAATCCCATCGTGGCTGTTCGCCCCGTGGCCGGAAAGCGCCATATTTGCGGCCCGCATGGCCGCTTCCACCGATGTGGCAATCTTCAGGGCGCAGCCAGGCTTGGCGCCGTCGCAAATCATCCCGGAGATATCGGCCGTCATGGTCTTGATGCCCAGCTCGGCCTGCTCCCTGGTGCCCCCATACAGGTACACCACCGCCGCTGTTACCCCAATGGCAGCCGCGATGGAGCAGCCGCACAGCACCGACAGTTTCCCCAAAAACTCCTTTGCGTGGACGGTCACCAGGATGCTCAGGGCCAGGGCGCGTCGCTCCTTCTCCCGGAAGGCTTCGGGCCCTTCCTCGGCCAGGACAATCACCGGCAGGGTGGCGGTCAGCCCTTGGTTGCCGCTGCCGGCCACGCTCATCACAGGCTTCTCGCACCCGGACATCCGGGCGTCCGCCGCCGCGGAGGCCACTGCCGCCGCCCGGTTTGCCAGGCTTTTCCCCAGCAGCCCCTCCTTCAGGATGCTCTGCCCCACTTGCAGGCCATATTCCCCCTGCAAGCCCTCTTGGGCCACCGCCTTGTTGAGGGCGATGGTCTCGTCCAAAAAGGACAGCTCCTCCTCTGTGGCGCTCTGGATAAATTCCCAGATGCCCGCCACGGTCAAGCGGGGGCGGGAGGCGGCTTCCAGCGGGGCCTCCCCAGGCTTGGCCTCATCCGAGGAGATCACCTGGCCATCCCGCGCCAGCCTGGAGAAATGCCCATGGCTGCCGGAGATGACGGCCTCGCCCCGATGGCCCTGGCAGCTTGCCACAGCACGCAGGTACACCTTCTCTGTGGTATCCGCCTTGGAGACCTTCACCCGCGTGGAAAGCTCCTGGGCATAGGCTTTCTGCTCTTCCGTAAGCCCCTCCAGTACCAGCAGCCCCTTTTCCGGAGCGGCGGCTGCCGCCCCCAGGGCACAGGCCATTTCCAGCCCCACACTGCTGACTCCGGGAATCCCCACGTTCATGGCGTTTTTCAAGATGTACTCGCTGGCCTCCAGCGCCATTTCCTCCGCCCTGCCAGGCAGCTGGGCCGCGGCTCCCGCCGCGCAAAGCGCCGCCGCCACCGGCTCCGTGCACCCCAAGGCCGGCGCCGTTTCCCGCCGGAGGGTTTGGAGCATTGCCTCTCTGTTTTCTCGTCTCAATGTTCTGCCTCCTGAAACTGTAAGTGGTCAATGGCAAGCAGCCCCAAAACATAAATCTTGATGGAGCGCAGCAACAGCTCGATAATAGTGGACTCATCCGGTCCATGGGCGCCACCGTGCCCCTCACGGAAAATGCTCCTATCCACCTTCACAAACTTGGAAACGTCCCCAGAGAAGCCCATACCGTAGGAAATGGAATTGGGGAGCTTTCGGGAATAGGTACCGCCAGGCAAAACAAATGGCTCCCGGTTGTCTCCCATCACCTGGTTGTAAGTGTCTGTCAAAATCTTCACAACGGGGTGATTTAGCGGAAAACGGTGGGCCGCATCCAGTTTTTTCAGCGCCATATGGCAATGAAGCCGCTGGCAGGCTTTCTTCACGTTTTCCACAATCTTCTCCCCATTGCAGGAAATGGGATACCGGATGTTAATGGTAACCGCCACCTTGCCCTCTTCCAGCCGGAGAATGGAACCCACGCAGGTCATTCTTCCGGAATCCTCATCCTGACAAGCAGCCCCCAGGACCTCTCCGTAGCAATCGGCATTTACTGTGTTGGCCATGGCCAGCAGGGCCTCATCTTCCTCAGCAAGGGCCCCGCTTTGGCAAAGCCCCCGCGTAAGCAGGCCCACTGCGTTCACACTGTGCTGCGGAAATGCAGTGTGGCCTGCGCTCCCCTTTGCCCGAACGAGGATGGAACTCTCCCCCTCCGTTACGGCAAAGTGCTTCCGCAAGGCCGGCAGAGCTTTCTCCACACGCTCTGTCCTTTTCAACTCCGCCAAGGCTGCGTCTGGAACTACGTTGTCCGCCGTACCGCCCTCCAAGCGGAGGATGTCCCCGCTTACTGTCCCTTCCGAAATCAACTCCGCGGTGATAATCCCCTTTTCACCATAGCAGACAGGATAGTTGCTATCTGCGATGATGGAGAAGGGCGGGGCAGGGTAGTGGGCCAGATAGTATTGGATATCGCTCATCCCACGCTCCTCATCTGTTCCCAAAAACAGCTTTAGATTGTGCCGCAGGGGAATTCCCAGTTCCTGGATGCAGCGCATCACATAGAAAACTGCCATGGTCTGGCCCTTGTTATCCTGGGCTCCTCGGCCAATAATCATCCCGTTTTTCACCACTCCCTCATAGGGAGGGAAATCCCATCCGTCCCCTTCGGGTACCACGTCCAGATGCCCCCAAAAGCCAATGGTCTCCCCGGAGGTTCCCAGGTCGATGCTGCCCATGTATTCCTCATAATTCTCTGTAAGGAACCCATGTTTTTTTCCCAAATCCAGCATGGCATGCAGCGCCTCACGGCAGCCGGGGCCATAGGGCTTTACGGGGCTGTCCTGCTGTGCAACGCTCTTGATTCGCACCATGCGGACAACATCCTCTACAAACTCATCCCGATGGTTTTCAATCCACTTGTCGATTTTTGCAACCAGTTCTTGTTCAGCCACGTTCTTCCTCCTCCCACACGGCTTCCCGCACCCAGCGGAACCGCTCCAGCTCGAAGGGCGGCAGGATGGAGCAATCTGCACCCAGGATTAGGCCCTTGGTATTTCCAAAGGCGTCCCGATATTCCTGCAGGATGCGCCGCGTCTCTGTTTGAATTTCTTCTTTTGTCCCCGTGTAGAGCAAACTGCCCACACGGTTGTCAAACCCGCCTAGCACGGGCCGCCCGCCAAAGTAGCGTTTCCCCTCCGGCAAAGTCAAACCATCCACATAGATAGCCCAGTTGACAGCGCAGGCAGGGTAATCCTTCCAACGGGATAAATCGTTCTTATTCCCATCCCAGGCGCAAAAATGGGCCATGTTATACTGAGAATGCCGGTTGGCCGTCTCCAACAGCGCCAAATCAGCAGGACGAACTATCTCTTCATACTCTTCCTTAGAGAAGCGATTTTCTTCTGCTCCCTGGAAGCAAACAAACATCCCCAGGCAGTCTGTGTCCCGTAGAATCTTCTCTTCAGCCCGGCAGACAGTTGCCGTAATCTCCTCCAAAGCCCCCAGCACAGAACCCTTATCCTTTTTGAGAAGCTGGGCCAACCTGCCATCTCCAATCTTCCGCAACAGCATAAAAGAAGAGAAAATGTTGAAGTAGAGGCACACCTCCTTCCCCAGCAGTTCACAAGTCCATGCCGCCCTTTCATACAAGTCCCGGACATAGTCCTCTTTTGCCCCCGATGCAACCGCATGCACCAGATCTGGCACAGTCTCCACCTTTTCAAAGGCAAAGGGAGCAGTAAACCCGTCGTACATTATTTTTACAAAATCCACACCGGTTTCCCGAAAAAAGTCCAAGTGATATTGGGCGCTTTTCCGGCCCATTGGGGGTTTTCCTGTTTCATCCCGGAAATGCCTCCAAAAGCTAACGGGCACGCGGTCTGTTTTCTCCCCGCGCAGCGCAGCCAAAACTCTCTCTTTCCGATTCACAAAGCTCACTCCTCCAACAATAGGCTGCGCCCCAAAAATCCATAGCCCATAGCTGTAATCTTTGGGGCGCCATCTACCTATCGCTTTACTCTTTTAACCATGCGCATTCCTCAAAAAAGTAGTGGGCGCATTACTCCTTGCCATTCATGCGGTCATACGCCTGCTGGGAAACTTCGATGTAGGTCTGCAGGCCAATGTTCTCCAGTTCCTGCACATAGGAATCCCAATCATCCTCCACGCTCAGGTCGCCGGTGGCGAAGCGGGCCATAGACTCCTTTACATAAGTTTGCAGGGTGGTCTGGATGTCGGCAATCTGCTCGGCTTCCTCCGTATTGTAAATCAGCAGGTTGCACACCTCTTCGGGATGCATGTCAATCATGGTGGCAGTGGACTGGGCAATCATATATTCGGCGTCGGTGGGGTCACCGTTCCACTGCTGGCCATCCATCCACTTGCGCAGCATGATGTTGGGAGTGACATTGTTCCAATGAGAATGATGGGAAGAACCGCCCCAAACCAGAATGGCTTTGATGGTACACTCAGCACCGTAGTCCTTGCCCAGGGCTTCACCGTTTGCATCGGGCTCCGTCCAGTCCACACCGGGCTCGCCAAAGCGGCTAAACAGAGTGGCTTCCTGGTCGAAGAAGAAGTCTGCCAGACGGAATACGACTTCGGGGTTCTCGCAATCCTTGGTAATGGCAAAAATGGGAGAAGGCTGGGTGGGATAGTAAGCAGCCCACTGCACGCCCTCAGGGCCAACCATGGGATCCAGCGGCACATACTCGCTCTTGCGGTCGGTCATCGAGGTGGTGAACAGCTGGCCCATACCGGCGGTGCAAATCACACCGATGGTATTGCGGTCGCCGGCAGTAGCAACAGACTTAAATGCCTGGCCATCCTGGGTAAAGGTCAACGGGTCAAACAGTCCTTCGGAAACCAAAGAGTTCAGATAACGCAGGCCTTCCCTCCACTCATCCTTGTTGTAGGGCACGTCCAGCTGGCCGTCGTCCACCAGCCAGCGCAGCTCGCCGTCATCATAGATAAAGGAGTTCATAATCCAGTCAGCCGCCAGCTGGTGCCAGTTGCCGCCGCCCATCATACCGATTTCGTCGGCCTGGCCGTTGCCGTTGGGGTCGCCCTCTACAAAGGCCTTCAGCACTTCGCGCAGCTCTTCCGTAGTGGTGGGCTTCTCCAAGTTCAGGGCATCCAGCCAAGTCTGGTTGATGTAGCAACGCAGGCTGTGCTCGTTGCTGGTCTGCTCGTGGTACTGGGGCAGGGCGTAGATGTGCCCGTCAGGGGATTTAATCAGCTCCAGAAGGTCCTTGTTCTGGGCCTGCTCGGCCATGCTTTTGATGTTAACACCGTACTCTTCCATCAACTCATCCAGCTGGATGAAGGAACCGTTCTGTCCATGGCGGTAAACAGTCAGTTCTTTCGTCGTGCCAAAGAAATTGCCGCCGCTGAAAGCATCGGGAAGCTCAGCGCCAGAGGCGATTAGCACTTCCATCTTCTGGTTAGCTTCATCACCGGCGTAGATTTCCAGGTTCAGCTTGATTCCAGTTTTTTCTTCGATGTACTTCGTAAAGCTGTTGTCCTCATAATCTTCCACCTGGCCAGATTTCTCAATAGCCAAGGTCACTTCCACAGGCTCACTGACAATGGGAAGCTCGCCGGCAGGGCTCACTTCCACACCGCCCTCGCTACTGGTTTGGGAAGTTTCCGCCGTGGACTGCTCAGAGGCGTTGGAGCTTTCCCCAGACGTGCTAGAGCTCCCACCGCCTGAACAGCCGGCAAGCAGCAGTGCCGCCGCCAGTGCCGCCGCAATCGCGGATTTCAAGTGTTTTTTCATGTTGTTCCATCCTTTCTTTTTTGTTTTGCGTCGCCTGACGCTATGGCATCAGTAAATGCTGGCATTTACCGAATCCCCAAAAGTAATGTAAGCTATGCGGGCTCAACCCTTGATAGAGCCAATCATCACGCCCTTGACGAAGAACTTCTTCACAAAGGGGTACATGATGAGGACTGGGGCGCTGGAAACGATAATTAACGAATATTTCAGCAAATCCGCCAGGCCTTGCTGCTGTTCGGAAAGCGCCAAATCTACCACCATGCTGGTATCCATGCTGTTGGCGATCAGGATTTCCCGCAGAATGAGCTGCAGGGGGAACTTCTCTGGGGTGTTCAGGTAGAGGAACGCGTTAAAATAGTTGTTCCAGTGAGCTACCGCGTAATACAGCGTTATCACCGCCATCACCGGCTTAGCCAGAGGAAGGACAATACTGAAAAAATACCGGGCGTCAGAGCATCCGTCTATCTGAGAGGCCTCCAAAAGCGCCGTGGGGATGCTGCCCATCAGGAAAGTCCTGGCGATAATCAGATTGAACACGTTGATGGCCCCAGGGATAATGAGAGCCCACATGGTGTCAATCATTTTCAAATCCTTTAACAGGATGTAATCCGGAATCATGCCGCCGTTAAACATCATGGTGAATGTAAAGAGGAACATAAAGAGCCCTTTATATGGCAGGTCTCGGCGGGAAAGGGGATAGGCAGCCACCATGGTGAACACCAGGTTGATTACTGTTCCCACCACCGTGTAAACAAAGGCGTTCTTATAACTGTTCCAGATGTCGGGGTGTCGAAACACCGCTTTATAACCCTCCAAGCCCGGATCCACCGGCCATAAGAAGACCTTGCCAGAAGTCACCGCTTGAGCAGAGGAAAACGATGCCGAAACAATAAAAATCAACGGGTAAATGACAATGATGAGGAAAACCGCCAGGATGGTGTAGGTAATGGCGTAATATACTTTGTCATCCAAGGAGAGCTTTACTTTGTTGTTTCTTTTCATAGTCTTGCCCTCCTTACCACAAGCTACTCTCACTCACCTTGCGGGATACGGCGTTAACCGTAACCAGCAAAGCCATGTTGATAACGGAATTAAACAGGCCAATAGCCGAAGCATATGAGAAATCGCTGCCCTGTACAAAGCTGACTTTGTACACATAGGTGCTGATAATTTCTGAAGCAGCCAGGTTCAAGTCGGTCTGCATCAAATAGACCTTTTCAAACCCAATGGACATGATGTTGCCAGCGTTAAGGATTAGCATGATGGTCACCGTGGCCATAATTGTGGGAAGGTCGATATACAGCACACGGCGGAACCGACTGGCGCCGTCAATCTGGGCGGCCTCGTGGAGCTCCGGGTCCACACCGGACAATGCTGCCGTATAGATAATGGTGTTCCAGCCCACGTTCTGCCAGATACCCGACCACACATACAGGTGAGGGAATGCCTCGGCGCTTCCAAACAAATCCGGAGCCGTTTGGCCAAACATGCGGAAAATCGCACCCAAAATGCCAATGTGTGGGTTTAACATCTGCATCATCATGCCCACAAGCACGACGATTGAGATAAAGTGAGGTACATAGGCAATGGTTTCCAGCGTATTCTTAAACCTTTTGCTCCGCAGAGAGTTGAGCATCAGTGCCAAGATGATGGGCAGCGGGAACCCGGCTACCAGACTGTAAAAGGATGTCACCAGCGTGTTCACCATAACGCGGCTGAACTGATAGGAGCTGAAAAACTTTATGAAATTGTCGAAACCCACCCAAGGGCTGCCCCAGATGCCCCCATTGGGGTTAAACTTGCGGAAAGCAATCTGGGCTCCCAGCATGGGGTAATACTTAAAAACCAGCAGCCAGATTATTGGAATCAGCAAAAACACATACAGCTGCCAGTGCCGGAAAAACGCCTTCCGCTTCCTGTGTTGCGCCTGCATTTTCACTTGTGCCACAATCATCCCTCCTTCCGCCGGAACAAACGCACCATCTCGTCCGGGTTTAAATTCTGCAACTCTTTGGGAAGATACAGGCCATCCTTCCGAATGAGCACATCGTCAAACCACAGCTCACCGCCTCCATCCTCCTGCCGCTGGGAGAGAACGATATCCCAGTGAACTGCACTGGGTGAATGGCCCGGTGTAAAGTGGAGCGTACCCCACATTTTCTCGTCAAACAGCGTATCCCCTATGGCGTGGGTTACAAAGGGGTTGATACCTAAGGAAAATTCCCCAATGTACCTAGCGTTTTCGTCCGTATCTAAAATCTGGTTTACAGCCTCATCCAAAACCGGGGAACCACCCTTTGCCTCTATAATCTTCCCTTTTTTAAAGCGGAAATAAATCTGTTGGAACGTTACACCGTTGTAGGTGGTGGGAACGTTATAAGTAATCTCCCCTTCCACTGTGTCCTTCACAGGACAGGACGAACATTCCCCATCGGGCAGATTTAGCCTGCCGCACCCCGTATCGTTGGGAAAAGCGGGTCCGCCCCTCTGCCCTTTGATGGAAAACGACAAATCAGTCCCAGGGCCAACAATCCTGACACGATCCGTACTGCCTAGCAAATCGTTTAAAGGCTGGGCACATTGGGTCATTTTTTCATAGTCCATCACACAAGTCTGAAAAAAGTATTCCCGGAACTGCTCGGTGCTCATTCGGCACATCTGGGCCATGCTGGGATTGGGATACCGCAGTACGCACCATTTGGTGTGTTTCATCCGTCTGGTTTTCACAGGGGCCATCGCCAGGTTGAACTGAGTCATCTTCCCGGCGGGGACATCCGCGTACTCCGAGCTGTTCTCCATCTTCCGGACCATCACGCAGGCATCCATTTTTTCCATCCGGGCCAACTCTATCTCCGCACGATATTGGAAGCTCTCCTCTGTGCCGCCCAGCAGAAGCCTCCTCTGGATTGCCGCGTCCTCCCGGCTGACAAAAGGGTTTCCTCCCGCCTGATAAGCGGCCTCGATGAGAGCGGCTGTCAAATCGTCCGCCCCATCCCAAGACTCAATCAACAAGTTTTCTCCAGGCTGCAGCCCAACAGAATATTGCACTACCTGCTGAGCCAATTCCTCCATTTTTGCGTCATACATGGCTTTCGTCCTCTCCTCCTATAAAACAATTAACTCTTTGGGACTGTGGGTTAAATCCTCACACCCCGTTTTTGTAACGGCAACCATATCTTCAATACGGACACCGAATTTCCCCGGAAGGTAGATTCCCGGCTCCACAGTGATAACAACCCCCTCTTCCAAAGGTTCCCCGCACGTCTGGTTGAACCTGGGATCCTCGTGGATTTCCAACCCCAGGCTGTGCCCCAGGCCATGGCCAAAGCAGCTCCCATAGCCCTGGCTAGCGATATAATCCCTGGCTACCGCGTCCACTTCCCTACAAGGTTTCCCAGGCCGGATGGCCTCTATGGCACGCTTCTGGGCTTCCAAAACGATCTCATAAACTCGTTTCTGTTCCTCTGTCACGGCACCAACTGCCACCGTGCGTGTCATATCCGCCGCGTAACCACCTATCATGGCACCCACATCCATCATCACAAAATCCCCATACTCTACTTTGCGAATGGCTGGGTCCCCGTGGGGTAGGGATGTCCTGTCCCCCGATGTGAAAATCATATTGAATGACCGCTTTTCACAGCCGCGTCGGGCCATTTCCTCTCCCAGGCACATCATCAGGTCCAGCTCGGAAACGCCGGGACGGATTTTCCCCAACAGCACCTGGAAGGCCTCATCAGTAATCCTCTGGGCTTTCCGAAGGCAATCCATCTCATAGGCATCCTTGCGCCGCCGCATTTGTAACAGAAGCTTCCCCAAATCCGGCGTATCATCCAGGACTGCCGGGGCAATTTCACTGCGGAGTTGGGCAGCGCGGGCTACACTGATGTAATTGGCTTCACAAGCCGCCGTTTTCACTCCCAAAGCTTGAAGCAGTCCCGAAAGCTGCCCAGCGCCTTCTTCCAAAAGCACTTCACAGCCCTGCATGCGCTCCTTTGCCGCCTGGATATATCGGGAATCCACAAGGAAAAACGAGCGTTCTTTTGTAACCACCAACGTACCAGCCGAAGATGCAAAACCTGTTAAGTAAAACCGATTTACACCTGAGAGCACAATGGCGGCCTGGCAGCTCATTTCTTTCTGCAGCCTGGCTAATCGCTCCATTTGATACCCCTCCTCGTTTTCTATATGTTTTGGTTTTTAAAACGGAATTTTCTGCCAAAAGCGGGCGTAGTTCCCAAAACAGCTAGTATCCGGCGCTGTCTTTTGGACAAAAAAACTATATCCCGTTTTTTCACCTGGGAAAAGGGACAAAACACAAAAGAAGAGTACCTCACGCAACTTTTGATGAGGTACTCTTCCAAAAAACGCGTACAGTAATTAACTTTTTGCCTGAAAAGAATTATTTTTCAGAACATTCGCTCGGCAAACATCCCCAATATCGTTTAAATGCCCTGCGGAACGCATGGGGACTGTTATACCCGCACTGCTCCGCCACTTGGTTTACCGGCTGGTTTTCACTCTTTAAAAGATGAAGCGCATGGTTCATGCGGAGCTTTTCCAAATACTGAGAGAAGGTGGTGGCCATCTGCTCCTTAAACAGCCGTGACATATACACCTCTGTAACGCCAAATTCCTGAGAAAGCATAGCCAGGTTCAGGTTGGAATCGGTAAAGTGTGCGTCCAGATAATCGCAGATGTGTTCCCGCAGCTTCTCATTCCTGAAATTCCTGCGGTTATATACAAACTGGCACAGCTCCTGGAAATACTGGTAGATTTGGTAAAAATCCTGGGTATCCCCTTCCGGCTCAAAGCTCCTCTGCAAATAGAAGGGGCTCAGCTCCTCCGCCGAAATGCCGACATCACTCAGGGCAGAAAGCACCTTAAAATAAGTACCCTCCAATTCATCCACCAGCCCACGCAGCATCAAGGGCGAAAGCTTGCGGATTTCCAAGTTTTCCCTCTCGATATCTGCAAAGACCGCCCGCACGGTTTCCAGGTTCCCGCTCATCATCACACGAACCAGTTTTACCTCAATCTCCGTGGTGTACATGTAAAAAATGGTACCCCGATGATAGGTATTGTACCTTAGGACCACCCCGTCCTCATCGGCGTTCAGGTTGTCCAAAAGGTGCTTCGCTTGGGCAAACGCGATAAAGGTATCCGCCAGATAGGTGTACGGCGCACCGATAGCCGCCTGCATAGGGATACCCTCGCCCTTCATCTGCCCGATAACACATTTGCAAATTTCTTCCAGCCTTTCCTCCTGCTCGAAGGAGTCCAGGCCGAAAATGATGGTGACCCTGCGCTCATCGTTGGAGTACACCAGAGAGTTCCCACCTGCATAATGCTGGATGAGCCCCTCCAGAATCATCTGCACCGCGGAAAGCCCTTCCCGGTCATTTTCCATTTTTCCAAACCCGGTCATCTGCAAAACCGCCACACAATAGCAGTTCCCCTTCAGCTGGATTCTCAAATCTTCCAGTTGTCCTTCCAAATCGGTATAGTCCATGGCTGTACCGCTTAAAAGCCGCTCAATAAAGCCCACCTGCATCAGAGGGATGCGGCGTTCCAGCTCCTGATTCAAATGATTCCTATCCTCCAACAGCTCTTTTACCCGCTCTTGGATAAAGGTATAGACCCCTGTGCTCTTTTCAGCCAATGGCTCCCCCTGCCCCGTGTCCGACAAGATAGACACCATATTGGCCAAAGGGCGGCTGCTGCGCCGCGCAAAAAAGACACACAATCCCACCGCAATCAAAAATGCAAGCACCACCATCCCCGCGGTGGTAAAGGAATATTGGTACCAGCTTTGCAGCAGGACGTCTTCCGAATAGGTGCTTTGATATTCCCTTCCGGAATTGGAGGTAACGGAAAGGGAAATCGTATCCCCAGAAACCTCCCCTGGAACAGAGACAAGCTGGATTGCTCTCCCGCTAGCGGAACCGCCCATCTGGAAATTAATCACTTCCCCATGGCTCACCACCAGAGACTGCAGCTGGCTTTCCGACAGATAAAGAAAAACCTGCCCTTCGCCGGATAGGTTAGAAGAACTGGCTACCAAAGGCTGGGAATACAAAATCACATTCTGCTCATCCGAGCCAATCCGGACGTTTTCCAGGATAACCTGGCCAGAGTTTTCCTCCAGGGAGCGAACATTATCCAGCCAGCTCTCGTAGCTCCCCGTAGAGCTGTTGTAACGGATTCGATGGAAGAATTCCGTGTTGGAGATAATGCCGTCACTGCCGATAATCAAATCCTGGCTGGGAAGCAGCACATAAATGGTGTCCACAAAGCTGTTCAGAAATGCTTGATTCTGCAGCTCGGCCGTCAGCTTATACGCCGCATGGTAGGAACTTCCATCGCTGCGCTGAACACTTCGCAGGTTCTCGCTGGTGGAAATATTCTGCACAATGTTGGAAAATTCGCTGAACCGGTCCTCAATGTTATTGACGCTCTGCTCCATCCCCCGCTCAGAAAGCTGCAGGGAGTCCTCCCGCCGCTGGGACAGGCTTTGCACGCTTACGACCAGCATCACCGCCATCAAAATCATCAGAATGACAAAATATGACAAAATAAACCTGAGGAAAATATTTGTCTTCCATTTTGCCTGCATGGCTCTCCCTCGCTTTCCAATCCTACCCAGCACGCCGTTCGTCCGAAATATTTAACAATAGTATAGCACAATGTTTGCCTTTCGGCCACACCCCAGGGAAAATTTCACGGTTCCTTCCCTCGATTGGAAAACTCTTCCTTCTTTGACCAGTTATCTTTTTTCGGAAGCTTACCCCTAACGTAAGGTTCTTAAACATAAAATCACCCCGGAATTGTGGCTCCGGGGTGTTTTTTGCAGTTCTTAATTATCCAGCACCCGTTCCTGGCAGGAAACAGAAAATGCTGTTGTTGCCAAAGGCTCCGGCCGTTCACAGCGGGTGGTCATCTCATAAATTTTCCCTGTCTTGCAAGACTCCTGAATCCCATCGATAACTTCCAAAGCGTGAAGGCCAATATCGGCGTGACAGCGAGGACGCCGTCCATTTAAAATAGCGTAGCACATATCCGCTAGACCCACACCACGGGATGACTCATAAAATCCATGAAGTAATGGCAGCTCCACCGACTGCTCAGGGTTCCACTCGCCCAACTGCTGACGGTCTTTATCGTTAGGGTCTCCACGTGCTGGAGCAGGTGTGGGGAATTCGCTCGGACGCGCTCCAGGCCTAGTAAGAACCAGCGTATCCGTAAACCGGTTTGGGTCACCCAATTTCAGATAACCCTGCGTACCTCCCACATTAAACGCATGGCTGGTGTATGTATCCGAAGAGATGTTCAGCGTCCCCAACATGCCATTTTCAAACTCTAAGGCAGCAAGCAGTGTCGTGGGGGTATCCACCTGGAACGTCTCCCCATACCGGGGATGTTTTGGATTTTCAAATACACGCTCAGGAAACAAATTTCCTCCAAAACCAGCCACTCGTTTGATGGAGCCAAACAGATTAATCATTTCGTGGAGATAGTAGCCTCCCAAATCAAAGGGAAAGCCTCCACCATAATGCAAGGGGAAGAAATAATATTTTGGTGCCGTATCAAAATGAGGGGATTCCGGATTATAGTGGCGGGACACTTGCGCATGAACCGTTAACGGAATGCCCACTACGCCGTCGTCAATATATTTCCGTGCCGATTGCTCCCAAGCCCCCAGGAACGTGTCCGGGGCAGTGGTATAAAGGAGATTTTTTCCCTTGGCAAGGTCATACAGCATTTTTCCGTCAGCAAAAGTAGGAGCCATCATTTTCTCACAGTAAACATGCTTGCCATGCTCAAATGCCATTTTAGAAATCTCCACATGAGACTCAGGGTAGGTCAAATTGACAACAACCTGAATTTCAGGATCGTTCATCAGTTCTTCCACCGTTACCGCCTTGACGCCCGGAAAGTGTTCTTCCATCCATTGAGCACGGGAATGGATTTTGTCTGCACACGCAACTACATCAATCACTTCAAACTTGTTGACCATATTATTCATGTAGGTGCCCTTGCAAATCCCACCGCATCCTACCACGCCGACTTTCACTTTTCTTTCCATGTATCCTTTCCTCCCTTTACGCTTCGTCCCACAGCTTATCCAGCATGCGGATATGCCGTTCAATTTCCTCCACCTGAGATATGCCAGGCTGATATTGACTGCCTTCGTATTCCGAGGCAATAAATCCTTGATAATTTTCCTCTTTCATAATCTTGATAAATCCCGGATAATCAATCCCCTCAGAAACCAATTTCTCATCCACATGGAAAAACTTACCATGCATATACCTTGAATGCTTCAAGTAACGGCGAAAGCCATTATAGTCAGGATGTGTGCGGAAATAATCAGAACCCATCTTTCCCATGCGACCCGAATATAGCTTTTTCCTTGCGATATAAAGGTCCACCTCATCGCCGCCATCATCCAAAAGATTCTTTTCCAGCTGCTCCACTGGGGTTTCCGTCAATTCATACTGTCTGCGGAGACGATGCAACAAATCCTTGTGGCAAAGCTCATCTGGGATGGTGTTGAGCACGGTAGCGGGCGCACCAGAAATGAAAGAAGAAAAATCCATCACAAACCCCAAATTGGGAGACTTTACACGTTCATACAAGTCTTCAAACTCCCGAAAAACAGGAGAATCTGGTGTGTGAGGGCCATGTAGCTCCGCGGCAAGATGTAACCCTAAGGCTTCGGCATAAGGGAGCAATTTTTCCATGGTGCCTGCAAGCAGCCCCTCTTGGCTTCGGACAATGGAAAAACCAAGACGCTTTGCATATTCCATTTCGTTAAGCGTCCAAGTGAAGCGTTCGTCCTCCGTTAGAAACCGCCCTTTATGCTTTCCGTTATCCACATAGATACTGTAACAAACGGGGGTCATCTCCAACCGCTGAACCATATCTGTAAAACGTTTAATCCATTCTTCGTCCGGATTCGGGTGCCCCTCTACCATCTGCGGTGAAACAATCTCAAACCCGTCTGCCCCAATGGCTTTTACAGCAAGCAGGATTTCTTCCAAAGATTGCCGGCCCGTCATATACTCAGGTCCAAAGCCATACAACGTTACACTATGTTTTAAACCTCCCATGCCTTCGACACCTCCATCTCGGCTTCACCATGTACTGTCATCGGGTTGAGGAACTCCATCGCTTCCTCATACCCTTCTTCCCCATTTCCAACCGTATGCCCAAAATCGTTACGCCGCATCAAATCAATGGAAATTCGATGCTTGCCTTCCGGCAACCCGCCCAACCGATATATTATCACCTCACAGGAATCTTCCGCTCCCCAAAACACCTCCGAGTGCCCGCCAAGGTCTCGGATGGGAAACTTCATGCCTTTCAAGGAGAGGACCATTTCCCCCGTGGGAACCACTTCCCCATCTACTACAACACGGATGTCTTCAAAAGTAGAGAGCCAGATACCGCGATAACTTAGATTGTTCAGCCCAAAAGAAAAACCCGTGACAACACCGCACGCCCCTCTGTTTTTCAAGCTTCCTACCCGGATGGGCTCAATAAATCTTCCCATAGAAACCGGTTCTTCCAAGATAGCACGGACTCTTTCCATTCTTTCCTGCACTGTCATAGAAATCCTCCTTTTCACAGTTTTTTACTTTTGGCAAAACGCGCTAGAGCCATCCGGCTACGACAGATGCTGGTAATTGCGTCGGGCTTCTGCGCATCATCTTCCACCACCACGTAATCGTGCCCAAGCTCTTCCGCCAAATGGTAATACATTTCACAATCCAGCTGTCCCTGGTCCAAAGGACAAGATTCATTATGGTCATTGCCCTTTAAGTGGAGCCACTTAATTCGGCCACTGTTTTGCCTGATAAAAGCAGTCAGTTCTTCCGGGGTCATTGCACCCGTTTTCGTAGCCCACCCAATGTCAATCTCAAGCATCACATCTGTCTCTCGTAATAGTCTGTCTCTCAGCATAGGGCCTGCAATAGGCATATGCTCAAAATTATGCGTGTGGTAATATAGTTCTAACCCTGCTTTGCGGAGTTCTGCGGCGTATTGATTTACCTTGACAATCACATCATCCAATTCCTCTTTCGTTTCCGGATAATGGGACATCCGCTCCCGAATCATTTCCTGTGAAGTTCCTTCAGGAAAATACGGCATGGGACGGGAGATGCCAAGCCAATGCACTCCCAACTCTTTGTGGTAAGAAATCACCCTCTCCATACTATCCGCTAAACGTCCATACTGCAAATGTACCCCTGTCACTTCCAATTCCAATTTGTCTAAAAGCTTCCGGAAATCTGCAGGCCCTATTCCCTCGTAATCCCGTCCATTAAAGCCTGCCAGCTCCACACCATCGTAGCCCAAGGTTTTGATAACCTCCAGCTTGCTTTGGAAGGATAGTGGTGAACGTGCCAAATTGTATAACTGCGAAGCGATTTTCATATTGACTCCTCCTTTACCCTTTAACAGCGCCAATTGTCATGCCCTTCACATAATACTTTTGGAAGAACGGCAACAAAAACATCAATGGCAAAGCTCCAATCGTTGCCAACGCCATCTTTAGACTATTTGTGGGAATGTTGGTAGATGTTACCACCTCTACAGAATCTGTATTCTGCGACAAATATTGGGCATCTGCCAAAATTCGGTTCAAAAGCTGTTGGATGCTAAACAACTCGGAATCGGTAACGTAGTACAGACCATTCATCCAATCATTCCAATATCCTAGCGCAATCATAAGTCCGATTGTTGCGATAATGGGTTTTGAAACAGGCAAAACAATCTGGAAGAGAATGCGAACTTCGCTAGCCCCATCGATTCGCGCAGACTCCTTAATTTCCTCTGGGATATTTGACTGGAAATAGCTTCGCATCACAATGACCTGGAATGCGTTGAGCAACAACCGAGGAACAATCAGCGCCCACAGGGTGTTTTTAATGTGGAACCACTGAGACCACATGATGTAAGTAGGCACCAAGCCGCCATTGAACAACATAGTGAAAAACACTAAAAATGCTATCGTCGACCTGGCCGGCAAATCCCGCAAAGAAAGCCCATAAGCCAGAAAGATACTCATAAACAATCCAGCGACTGTTCCCGCCGCAGTGGTAATCAGCGTGACCCCATATGAGCGAATAATAAGCATAGGACGCTTCAATAAGTAATCGTATGCCTCAAAGCCGAACTCCCCAGGAATGAGATTGTACCCATGACGGATGATGGAGTTTTCAGAGGTCACAGAAGACATCATCATCACCGCAAAAGGATAGAGGCAGATTATCACGATGAGGAGCATCACGACATGAACTGAAATAAGAAAGAACCCTCTTTTCTTTCCAACCATCTATGTCCCTCCTCTCAAAACATGGCATCATCCGGGCTTATCTTTTTCACAATGAAGTTTGCCACCAAAACAAAGGCGAATCCTACAATAGACTGGAAAAAGCCAGCAGCGGAGGACATTCCAATGTTTCCAAGCTCCATCAGCCCTCGATAGACATAGGTATCAATCGTGTTCGTAACATCGATTAAGGCGCCAGAATTGAGCGGAACCTGATAGAACAGGCCAAAATCCGAATAGAACACCCGCCCCACAGCCAGTAATGTCAATGTGATGATTGTCGGTTTTAGGGAGGGAAGGGTGATATGGCAAAATTGTTTCCACCTACTTGCTCCGTCCAGTGCAGCGGCTTCGTAATATCCTTTATCAATGCTATTGATAGTGCTGAGATACAGGATGATATTGTAACCGCTACTCTTCCACAAATGGACAAATACAATGATGAAGGGCCAATATTCTGGCGTAGAGTACCACGAAATCCCTTCGTGGCCCAAGGGCTCCAGGATAACCTTATTGATGAATCCTGTCTCTCCTGCCAGGAACGCATTCAGTAAGTATGCTACCACTAAGATGGAAATGAGGTAGGGATAGAGCACAACAGTCTGATACAGCTTTATGGCATGTTTACCCTTCACTTCTGCCAAGAGCACGGCAATGAAGATAGAAAAAACAGTTCCCAATACGATGAATACCAGATTATACCCCACGGTATTTCTGGTGATAATCCAGGCGTCTTCTGAAGCGAACAGGAACTCAAAGTTTTTCAACCCTACCCAATCACTGCCAAACACCCCTTTTTTTAGAGAGTATTGCTTAAAGGCCAGCTGCAAACCAACCATAGGCAAATAGTTGTTGATTAGCAGATACACCACTGGCAAAAACATCAGCAAATAGATGGGAAAATATCTTTTTATCAATAGCACACTTCGTTTCTTTTTTCCGCTCATTTCCGTCAAGCCCCCTTTGTCGTTCTTCCAAAAAGCGAACTTTATCCCGCTTCCATGTTCCCCAAAAGATCAAGTGAAATGGAGCTGGGCATCGCGCCCTATCATGCCCAGCCCACTTTTCCACCAGACCGCCCTACGCGGTCATTCTACACAAATCTGAGGATTTACCCTTCAGCCAGGAATGCATCCAACTGTGCCTGCTTCTCAGCAATAATCGTGTCGATACCGTTCGCTTTCAATTCCTCGATAAACTTCGGGATATTTTCTTCTGGGTCAATCGTTCCAGTTTCCAAATCGCCGCGATACTTGGTCAACACATTGGTGCAAGCCGTAATCTCATTGAGAACACTGGAATTATCAAAAGCAAAACTAAAGGCTTTAGAAACCACAGAGCTTTCATTCCACTCACGAGTCTGATCCCACACATCGGGGGAACTTCCCGTCCAAACAGGGGTAATGAACTGGTTGCCCATAATCCATCCCATACTGTAATTATAGTAGGTGCAGTCGTCCGCAGACCCGATATAGCCAATCGTGCCGTCCTCTTCCACCTGATAGTGGACACCCTCCACACCATCAATCAGAAGCGTAGCCACTTCAGAGTCGGTATACCATTTTTGCAGGAACTGCATTGCCTTTTCAGGGTTTTCAGAGGAAGCCGGAATGGACAGAGTAGCATTCATCACCGTGGAGGTTGTGCGCAAACCCTCCGTAAGGATGACATACCCAAGCTCATAACCTACCTGGATGGAACAAGTTTCCACGTTGCCAGGTTTATAAGAGGTAATCCCAGAAAACGCTGTCTTGGCTTTTAGGCGGGCATTCCAGAAATCCGTCCCCGTTGCAATGTCCCTGTCAATCCAACCATTGTTGTACCAGGTACGCATAACCTTGCAATCTTCCATATATTCGTCCGTCTCAAACAAGTTGACAACCGTGGTGTCCTCCGCAGGGTTCATCAGCACTCCCAAGGAGTCGGAAAGGTTGTCGCGCCCCCAGCTTTCAAAAGTCTGGGCATTAGGGGCTCCTCCAAACATATCAATGTCGGGATAGGCCGCCGCCACCTTTTCGTAAATGGGTGTCAAGTCGGCAATGGTCTTTACGTTGTCCAACTCTTCCACAACGCCTACCTCTTCCGCCATTTCCTTGTTATAGACCAGCATACGACTCATAGCCATGTCTTTCATGGAGGGAATGGCATAAATCTCCCCTGCAATATAGGCCGCGTCCATAAATTCATCACCCACAGCCTCAGCAATGCCGTCTCCATATTCCTCTAGTAAGCTGGAGAGGGGGGTCACCGCATCCTGGGAAACCAAGGAGCGAAGATTTGCCTCTGTAAGGAAGCAAATGTCCAGCGGGTCGCCAGAACGAACCATCGTGGCCACCGTTTCATTATAAGAGCCAGAATTGATGAAAGTTACGTCCACGTTCACCCCAATCTCAGGCTCTACAATCTCGTTGATGGCCGCTTCCACAGTGTCGATGTCATCCGTAACATTGCTAGTCATCAGATAGATGCTAAGGGTGGTAACTTCCTTCTCTCCCTCATCCCCCGCATCACTGGATTGAGGTTCACCTTCGCTGGAATCGCTCACGGAAGAATCCCCCTCGGTCTGGGACGGCTCTGTGCTGTCACAGCCAACGAACACTGTCAATGCTAAAAGCATAACCAGCAACAGAGCAAGCCACTTTTTCGCGGTGTGTCTTTTCATGATTTTCCTCCTTTGCGCCCCATTTTTCTTTTTGGTAGGGGCTTGTATTTTGTGTCTTAACTATATCGTTATTACGGGATAGTCTCTACCTTTTTTTCGACATCTTCTAATCACTTTTCCGACTTTTGAAAATTTTTAGCTATATTGCACCAGATGACTTTAAAGTCCTTCGCAATACTCTCCAATCGTATATCCGATATCGGACGAATAAAAACACCGCTGCTAGCACCCATGCGCTTGGAGAAGCAAAGCAAACCAGCAAATAGCGTTTCCATTCTTCCCAGGGAACTTGCAAAGCCACCGTACATAAAACCAGACGCAGTGCAAATTCCAATACACCGCCCAAAAAAGGGAATAGGGATTTTCCGAGCCCTTGCAGGGCATTTCGGTACAGGAACAGCAACGCAAACCAGGGGTACCCCGCAGCCATAAACAGCAAATAAACCCTAGCAGCTTGCATTGCTTCCGCTGTTATCTCCGGTGCAAACAAACGAATCATCCATGGACCCAGGCATAAATTCAGCATTGCTGAGAACGCCGAACACAACAGCGTCATTCCAAACGCGGAACGGACGCCCGCTCGGATACGCAAAAACTGCTTAGCACCCAAATTCTGTGCACAGTAGGTTGCCATCGCCGTTCCCAGCGTCTGGAAAGTCTGCACCACAAGATTTTCAACCTTATTTGCCGCCGCATACGCACTAACAGTATCTGCACCAAAATCATTTACTGTGCGTTGGAGGATTACTGAGCCAATCGCTGTTACAGAAAACTGAAATGCCATGGGGAATCCTATTGCAAACATCTGACGGCTCATGCCCCAGTCCAGAATAAAATCTTTTCGAGAAATTCGCAGGATTGGAAACCTTTTCGCTATAGTCAGAACACACAAGGCTCCTGCCATCGCTTGAGACATGATGGTTGCCACTGCCGCCCCGGCCACACCCATATGGAAAGCAGTGATAAACAAGTAGTCCGCCACCACATTGACTATACTGGCGAAAATCAGGTAATACAGAGGGGTTTTGCTGTCTCCTACCGCCCGTAAGACACCGGCGGACATGTTATAAAGCACCGTGCAAGAGATGCCCGCAAAAATAACTACAATGTACTGGTATGCATCCTGGTAAAGGGTTTCCGGGGTTTCCATAGCGTACAAAAGCCACTTGACACCACAAACCGCTACAACCGTGAGCACAATCGAAATGACCATGCACCATAGAGCGGAGAGCCCGACATACCGTCGCATTTTCTCATATTCCTTTGCACCAAACGCTTGGGCGATGGGTACAGCAAACCCAGCTGTCATCCCATTGCAAAATCCCAGAACCAAGAAGCTCAGTGCCCCTGTGGAACCAACAGCCCCAAGGGCATGAAACCCAAGTGTGTTTCCCACAATAATCGTGTCCGCCATATTGTAGAGCTGTTGGAAAATGTTCCCCATCAGGACCGGCACAGCGAAAAAAACGATGGCCTTCCAAGGCGACCCTTTTGTCAAATCTTTTGTCATAGAAATGTTCCACCTCCTCCAAATTATGGGGTTTTCCCCCTCTATGTGTTATTATGGAGAATACCCCCTCATATCACTACCACTTTTCCGTGTAATATATATAGTTTTCCCGCTATTTCCTTGCTTTTTAAGAAGATAATGCTATAATGAGTACGAACATTTCAAGAAATTGTTTCAAATCCAAGAAGGAGGTCCTTTGTGAAAAAATCCCATTCCGTGCGGTTTTGGTTTTTGCTCTTCCTCGCCTTCTATACCTGCATGAGCGGCGCCTTGACTATATTTGTCAGCCTGCACACTCTGCGAAACCTACGGATGGAAAGTGCCCAGAACCGTCAGGAAATCCTAAACTTTTATATGGAACAAACGGACACTGTCCTTCGCAACGCTTACTACTCTTTGCTGCAGTTCGGCCAGTCCAACGAGGATTTGGTCGCATTGCAAATAGATTCTACCAGCGTTTCAGAAAACTCCCTGCACCGAAGCGCCCTGCGTCAAGACCTACTTTCTTTGAGTACCACCCAGGCCGACGTGACAGGTTATTGTCTCTATATTGAGTCTGATGCCTTTCAAAACGACTTTTTTACCTATATCATCAATGGATCACAGGCCCAAGTGGACAGCATCTCTCGCACTGCTTTTCTCCGCCTGTTAACAGAACGGCTCGATTCCCCCGATTTTTCTTTGGGAAAATGGTTTGTTGCTTTGTTGGGAGACCACTATTATCTATTTTGTTTCACCTATATCAGCAGCGCCTACATTGGCTGCTACATCAATGTAGATTCCCTCATCAAGCCTTTGGACGAGATTGAGGCCCAACGGGGACATTCTCTGTTTGCCAATAGCGATTGTACGGTACTGACAAATCCCCTGTTGCCTGTAAAAACCGTTTCCCAAATGAAAAATGGTCAGACATACCGCATGGAAAAAATAGAAGGTCAAGAATATATCGTTATCGAAACACCTTCTTCCCTAGTGGACATCCGTTTGGTAGCCTTCATCTCCAATCGGACAGTGTTCGCCAGTTTCGCTCCATTGTTTTTAACGTTAATTGCCATTTTCCTTATAATAACGGTGCTACTTCCCTGCTTTTTCTTTTTATTCTGGTCTGTTTTGAACAGCACTTTTTCAAAGCTTCTCGGCACAATTGAAGAAATCAAAGCTGGCAATACCCAAGCTCGTGCGAAGACACCTACCCACATTTCTGAAATGACGATGTTAAACCAGTCTTTTAACGAAATGATGGACGAAATAGACACACTGAAAATTTCCGTCTACGAGCAAAAGCTGAAGGAGCGCCAAACCTATCTAGACTATTTGCAAATCCAAATTCATCCTCACTTTTTCCTAAATTGTCTAAACACCGTATACAGCCTTGCCGAGTTGAAGCGATATCAAGAAATTAAGTCCCTTTCATTGGGGCTGGTCAAGCACCTGCGATTTTTGTTTCACCGCTCATCGTCGTTGGTAACGGTAGAAGAAGAACTGGAACATGTAAAAAACTACATTGCTATCCACCATTTCCGGTTTTCCACAAATACGATTGACTGTCGCATTCAAGTGGCTCCTTGCTTAAAAGGAGCCCTTATCCCGCCGCTTTCCATCATGACATTTGTAGAAAACTCTGTAAAATATGGAAGAAACGGACAGACTTGCACAGAGATTTCCGTCCTTGTGGAGCCGAAAGAGAGCCATATGTTGGTAACTGTGCGTGACAACGGGAAAGGCTTCCCTTTTGACGTACTTGTTGCTTTAAACGCCGGAAAACGGCTGAGCATCGATGAAACTCAGCGCATTGGAATCAACAATGTGCGGGAACGTCTCGCGCTTTTATTCGGGGAAAATGCCTCCATTCGATTCTATAATAATCAAGGAAGCGTAACCGAAATCTTATTACCGCTTTCCTATAGGAATCGCGAGGAAGGAGACACCTATGAGCACATCTGACTACACCGTGATGATTGTTGACGATGAGCCCATTGCCATCGAAGCCATAAAAAGCGGCATCAACTGGGATGAACTTCAAGTCGCGCAAGTACCATCGGCAAATGGTGTCGATGAGGCCAAAAAAATACTGGAAAGCCATGAAGCAGATGTAGTCCTGTGCGACATAGAAATGGCTGGCGAGAACGGTTTGGACTTAATCCAGTGGATTAACACGGAACATCCTTGTACAGTGTGCATCTTTCTAACATGCCATTCTGATTTTGCTTATGCCCAGCGCGCTGTCGCTTTAGATGTTTTCAACTATCTGCTTAAACCTATTGACTATCGAGAATTGTCGGGCATTTTAAAAAAAGCCTTAGCCCGCCGGAAGGAACTGCTGGCTGACAATCGCACAAAGGAAATGTTCGCCGACTTGGCCCAACAGGCCTCATCAAAAGAAAATGATGAGACAGCCGCAAAGAAAGTAGTCGACAGTGTGAAATCTTATGTCTTTGAAAACTTAAGCTACGAATCACTGGATTGCAAATCAATCGCCCAGCAGGTCCATCTAAATCAAGATTACCTGTCAAGGCTTTTTAAAGCGCAGACGAACATCTCTTTGAAAAGCTATATCATCAGGGCCCGGATGTCTTTAGCGAGGGAGTTGTTGACAAGTACGAGCCTTTCTATCAGTAAGATTGCAATGTCTTGCGGTTACAGCCACATGGCGCATTTCTCAAAAATGTTCAAGCAAGAAACTGGCATGACGCCCTATGAGTATCGAACTTTTCAGCAACATCCATAACCACACCCAATAAAAAACCGCTGCATCCCACGAAAGGACGCAGCGGTTTTTGGCGGGGACCCCCCACCTACCAATTCATTCGCTCGTAACCGTAAACCCAACACCCGCCTTGCGAGGGAAGAAATACCACAATGTTTTCCCACGCATCGTCCCACATTCTACCGGAAAAATCCAGCATTGATGCGGGTTTTCCCACCAATTTCCCACCGCACACATGGCGATGCTATCGGAAACACAAACAGGGATAACGATTTCTCGTTATCCCTGTTTCATGAACCATTTTTTCCACTTGCAAAACCGCAAAATTCCTAGATATTCAGCGGTCTCTACGTGGGTTTATCTGTCTGTGCAAGTGATTGCGCTTACTTGCCGAAGTAGCGCTTCAGCAGGCCGGCGAAGGCCTTGCCGTGACGGGCCTCGTCGCCGGGTGCGCTGCGCTTGCCGGGGTGCTGGCGTTCCTCTCGCTGCACATCCTGCGGCGGGAGCCCCAGTATCTACGGGAACGCTCTAAGCGCGGGGAGATTTTGCTCTTGACCTTTGAGCAGGTCATGGCCCTGTACAACGCCGCGCCGGGAAAGTGGGATATGCAGGTGGACGGGCCTGTCTATTACCCCCAAGGTAAAGGGAAAGACGGCCTTTTGGTCTACCTGCTGCCCAAGGAGCGGAAACGCTACCGCCGGTGGTTCGACTGGCGGCTCTCCCATGGGGAGGACGCCGGGCAGTTTCAGATGACCGCCAGGGCTCTGCTCTCCATGCAGGAAGATCTGGCGGGCCATTTGCAAAGGCTGCAAGAGGGGAATCGGAAAGCCCTCCAGGAATCCATGGAGGCAACGCAGCGCATCCTCGACCGGCAGCAAGAGGAAGCAGAGCGCAAGTCCCAGAACCTATGAAGTACCCATCTCTCTCGCAACAACAATAAAGAAAGCGCAGGTGTAACATCATGGAATTCCTGTTGGCGCCGCCAAATCCCTGGTAGCCCGTAAAACTGGACTCCTTGGGTTGGGGCGGTTCTTCCGCCGGTTCTGCCTGGGCGGCCTCCGGGTCTTTCTTCCGGCTGCCGCCGCTGTACTCGATCTCGTCCAAGACGATGACCATGGCACTGTGCTTCTCGCCGGTCCGCTTGTCCTCCCAGGTGTCCTCGTCCAGACGGCCGGAGAGATTGATAAACGAACCTTCTTTCAGCTTCATCTTCTCCAGGCGCTGGCACAGGGGGCCAAAGGCCTTCACGGACAGGTTGATCCACCGGTGGTTAGGATTATGAACACGGGGCAGCCGAAGGCTCCCCGGAAAGAAAGTTGGGGGAGCCGTAAAGCTCCAATCTATATAAAAAAAAGCGCCCAGAGAAAAACTCTGAACGCTTTGTGGCTGAGCCAGGAACGGGAGAGGGCGTCACCCTCCTTTTTACTTTTGTGCCTCTCTTTCGAGGCAGAAGACGCAAAAAAGCGCCAGAAAGCAAAACTCTCTGACGCTTTGTAACCGGAAACTGTCATTGCTCTGGGCAATGAAGAAACTATCTGAGATAACTATACCATGCCGGCGGGGAGATTGCAAGGGGTTCCTCTATGCAAACCTCATTCTTCCGTTCGCAGAAGAAGGATATCCCCAATGGGCACCCTCTCCCCCGTTTCAAATAGCAGCACCCGCTCCACCGGGTCCAGGCGCTTCACCCGGCCGGTGAGGGTGGCGTAATCGCCCCCCTCCTTCCGCTCATCGGGGAGAAAGTAGGTGACGGTAATCTCCGGGTGTTCCCCCTCGTGCTCTGCAAGCCAAGTGAGCTGCTCCTCCAGCCGGCGGATGTCGCTGTCCGTAAGGCCCCGCCGGCTGCCGGTGAGCCGTCCCGTCTCCCGGATCACCCCGCCAAAGCCCGTCAGGGCGGCGAAGGGGGAAAACTGGGCCGCCCGCTCCTCCATGGACATCCGGGGATGCTTTTTCGAGGTGGGATGGGGCAGATTCACAATATCGTCGTAGGGGAAATTCGTATCCATAGCGCCTCCTTTATTGCTCTGTGTCACGCCTTATGCCCTCCGATGGTCTCGTTGCGCTCCCGGCCGGTGGCGCCCTCGGTAAAGCTGATGCCCTCCAGGATGGCGTTCTTCCCGAACTTTTTCTTGATGGAAAGCATGGCCTCCTGGCGCTTGCGCTCCCGCTCCCGTTCCGCCTTGGCCGCCGCCTCTTGGCGCGTTACCTCCTCCGGGTCGCTGAACAAGTCCAGCTGCTGGAACTGGGCAGGGACGATCCCCTCCTCCACCACGTGGGTGGCGGCCATGTAGAACCGGCGCACAAGCAGCTTTGGGTTGACAATCCGGTCGAACAGGGCGGTGGCCGCCTCTACCAGCTCCTTGGAAGAGGAGGTGTAGCTCTCCAGGTTCTCCGTGCCGTGGGCGTGCTTGGGGACCTTCCGGCCGTAGGCGTCGGTGGTGACCTCCCCCCGGTAACCGATTTTTGGGTTTTCCAGGCTCTCCCGGTCATAGCCCACGGTGAGCACCAGCTGGTTGGTCACCAGGCCCTTGTCCACCAAATCCAGGGCCAGCTGGCCCGTCATCTCCCGCAGGACAGTGCGGGCTTTCTGGAAGGGGTAGGGCTCCTGCAGCACCTGGCCGGAGCCCACGCTGCTGGACTCCGGCTTATAGGCCTTGATGGCAGCGATAGTGCAGGGCTCCCACCCCCAGGCGTGGTCGATGAGCAACTCCGCGTTGACCCCGAAGAGCTTATAGAGCAATTCCTCATTGAGCAGCTGCCCCGGCTTTCCCACGGAGCACCGGGCCACGTCCCCCATGGTGACCATGCCGTACTGCTCCAGCTTTCTGGCGGTGCCTGCCCCCACCCGCCAGAAATCGGTGAGGGGCCGGTGGTCCCACAGGGTGCGGCGGTAGCTCATCTCGTCCAGCTCTGCGATGCGCACCCCGTGCTCGTCGGGCTGGGCGTGCTTGGCGCCGATGTCCATGGCCACCTTCGCCAGGTAGAGGTTGGTGCCCACTCCCCCGGCGGCGGTGATGCCCACGGTGCGCTGGATGTCCAAAATCATCCGGGAGGCCAGCTCCTTGGCGGTGAGGCCATAGGTGTTCAGGTAACCGGTCACGTCCATGAGCACCTCGTCGATGGAGTAGACATGGATGTCCTCCGGGGCCACATATTTAAGATAGACCTGGTAGATCTTCGCGCTGTACTCCATGTACAGGGCCATCCGGGGCGGGGCCACGATGTAGTCCAGGCCCATGGCGGGGTCGGCTCGAACCTGAGTGTCATCCCAAGAACAGTTGGCGAGCTTGCGGCCGGGGGCCTTCCGGCGGCGCTCCTCATTGACCTGCTTCACCCGCTGAATTACCTCAAACAGCCGGGCCCGGCCGGAAATGCCATAGGCTTTGAGGGAGGGCGTCACCGCCAGGCAGATGGTCTTTTCTGTGCGGGACAAATCCGCCACCACCAAGTTGGTGGTCATGGGGTTCAGGCCCCGCTCCATGCACTCCACGGAAGCGTAGAAGGATTTCAAGTCGATGGCAAGATAGCGTTTCGGTTCCATGGAGCGCCTCCTCTCGTTTCTTTCATCTTACCACAGACGCCCTGGGGATACAATGGTGCTTTGGCCCAAAAATTGGGGCTTGCGAAAATCGAATGGATGTTCTATAATAGTTTCAGAATCTCGAACGTACATTCGCATTTGAGAGGAGTTGTGTCCACATGATAAGCACATGCCGCCGGAAGCAATATGTGGAGGTCGTGGCTACCCATTATATCGACGGGGGCGTGCGGCCCCAGAAAATCGTGCTGGCCACAGGCCAGGTGTACGACGTGGAGGACAGCCGGGAGGCCTCCCGGGGCAAGGCCCCCACCACCGGGGAGGTGGCCCGCAGGTACCTGGTGAAAATCAAGGGCAAGGAAACCTGCCTGTACGAGGCCTCCGGACGGTGGTTTGTGGAGATGAAGGCGTAAAAATGGAGCAGGCCTTTTGCGGCCTGCTCCTTGCCTCTCACTTTTTCGTTGGGGGGATCGTCACGTCATCGCTATCCCCCACCAGCCACTCCATGGACACACCAAGCGCCTTTGCCAGGATCCGCAGCTCCGCGTCGCAGACGTGGCGCTGGTTCTTCTCGATGCGGGAGATGATGAGCTTCGTCATGTCCTCCTCCCCCATGAGCTGGATCTTCCTGGCCAGATCCTCCTGGGTCATGGGCGGAGACTGCAGCGCCCTGCCGATCCTGACCCGCTCAGAACAGAGATTCCCCTGTATGATAAACATCCCTTTTGCCATATTGAGCCCCTCCAGAAAATCTGATTGAGATATTTTATGTCTCAATTCTTGATTTTAGGAGAAAATCGCAGTATATTCACAATAGGGTAGATACTGAATATCTAAATTAGATATTCGTTCTAAATTTTCTGCGATGGGAAGGGGATTCTGCGATGAAGAACGATGTGATACGCACGGATTTTGGAGCGGCCTTGCGCCGCATGAGGCTGAAATGCGGCCTCACTCAGCAGGCTGTGGCAGACGCCCTCCACGTCAACCGCGCCACATACAGCTACTACGAACTGGGAAAAACCCAGCCCGATTTTATCCAGCTGGGCCATCTCGCCAAGATCTTTGGCGTCACACGAGAGACCCTTTCCGCTTACCTGGAACACCCGGAACAGTCAGCCGATTGGCGGCTCCCCCAGCGCCCACCGAAAAAAGCCGCCAAGGAGCCAGACTCACTGGGACAGCTTTGGCCAGAGGAAAAGTCCCTCATCGCGTTATACCGCCTGTGCGGCAAACAGCACCAAAAGGTTGTTTGGGAATTTGTCCATCAACTGGCGGCCAAGGCCCCGTCTTAATTCCTAGCTTTGCTGCTATCCCCCCGCAACGAGAACGGGTACCGCTGTTTATTTCTTGCGCCGATCTTCGTGACATGGTAAAATGCAGCTACGGGTGGTGATTTGTTACCACCCACCTGATTTGTTGCTCAACATTCAGACGGCAAAGGCCCTCCCACTTAGGAGGGCCTTTGTTGTATTATACAGTATATGCACTCTCGCTCGTTCTGCATAACTTGCGGCAGGAGCTACGTTCGCATTCATATGGAAAAACAGGCCCGTAGCAGTGAGCCTGTTTTCTGTGTCTTATTTGTCCAGCTCCGCCATCAACTCCTCGATGGTCTTGCCGCTTTGGGCCAGTTTCTCCATGAGAGCTTCCATTTGCGCTTTCTGGGCCTTTTTGGCCTCCCTGGCTTTTGCCAGAGCTTCCCGCCGGTGAGCGGCACGTTCTTCCGGGGACAGCTTCGCTTTAGGCTGCTTCTCTGGCTTATTCATGAGGGCCACCAGGCGCTCCCGTTTTGCCAGCACTTTTTCCAGCATCGCCTGGCTCTTGGCCAGGGCTTCTTTCCGCTCCGCCAGTTTGGCTTCTGTCTGGGCAATCAATTCTTCACGGGAGGCATTGAGCTTTTGCAGCTGCTCAATTTTCTTGTCTGCCGCCTCGATCCGTTCCTGATAAGTGGGGTAGGGCTTGCGCTCTTTCTTCTCTGTGGCAGGTTTTTTGGAATTTGTAGGCTTCTTTCCAGAACCTTTTACACCGCGTGGCATGATAGTACTCCTCCTTACCAAGCATTTCATATGTTCATTATAATGGGGAGAAATACTATTTTCAAGGGGAAACCTGTTTACTGAAGTATATTTATCGACGTACATATGAAACATAGTTGTACGTCACTGTAGTTCAGAAAAACTTAAGTAAGTACTGGAAGAAAAAGCCCACTTCCATCCTACCAGCACTCTCCCCCGCCTCACCTACCCCACAGCTTCGCCTCCACTTCGTCCGGCACGCAGATTACGCCAAAGCGCCACAGCAGGCTGAAGCTGTAACTGGCGCCTCGGACGTCCGCCAGTTCCTTGGGGCAAAGAGTTATGTCAACCCGCCACATACCCCTTGGCTTTGATGACCTTCACCACCTCGTCCACGAACTTCTGGCAGGTGTCCTGCTCCGGGGCTTCCACCATGACCCGGAGGACGGGCTCGGTGCCGGATTCCCGGACCAGGATGCGGCCAGTGTCCCCCAGCTTTTCCGCCACTTCCTTTACTTTGGCCTGGACATCCGGGTCCGCCTGGGCGGTGGCCTTGTCGGTGACGCGGACGTTCTCCAGCACCTGGGGATAGATGTGCAGGGGCGCGGCCAGCTCGCTGAGAGGCTTCTTCCGGGCCATCATCACTTCCATCATCTTGAGGCTGGTGAGGATGCCGTCGCCGGTAGAGGCGTACTTGCTGAAGATGATGTGCCCGCTCTGCTCCCCGCCGATTCTGGCGCCGCTTTGCTGCATATTCTCGTAGACGTACTTATCCCCTACCTTGGTCTTGGCGTAGCCGATACCCAGCTCGTCCAGGGCCTTGTACAGGCCAAAGTTGGACATGATGGTGGTCACCACGGTGTTGGTCACCAGCTTGCCCCGCTCCTTCATATAGCGGCCGTAGATATACAGGATGTGGTCCCCGGTGATGACGTTGCCCTTTTCGTCCACACACAGGCAGCGGTCGGCGTCGCCGTCAAAGGCGAAACCTACGTCCAGGCCCTTCTCCACCACCAGCTTTTGCAACCCTTCGATGTGGGTGGAACCGGCGTTGAGGTTGATATTCAAGCCGTTGGGCTCCGCGTTGATGACAGTGGTGTCGGCGCCCAGGGCGTCAAACACGGCCTTGGCGATGTTCCAGCTGGAGCCGTTGGCGCAGTCCAGGCCCACCTTCACGCCCCGGAAGGAGTACATGCCCAAGGAGATGAGATAGCCGATGTACCGGTTCCGACCCGAGACATAGTCCACAGTGCAGCCGATTTTGTCCTTCTGGGCGAAGGGCAGCTCCGGCCACTTTTGACCGAAAACTTCCAGCTTGCCATCCAGGTAGTCCTCCACCAGCTCGATGGTCTCCTCGTCCATCTTCTCGCCCTGATCGTTGATGAGCTTGATGCCGTTGTCGTAGTAAGGGTTGTGGCTGGCGGAGATCATAATGCCGCAGTCGAAATCGTCCACCCGGGCGATGTAGGCCACGGAGGGCGTGGTGGTGACGTGGAGCATGTAGGCATCCGCGCCGGAAGCCACCAGGCCTGCCACCAGAGAGTATTCAAACATATAAGAGCTGCGGCGGGTGTCCTTGCCGATGACGATGCGGGCGGGGCCCTCTTTCACAGGGCGGCCCTCCTCGGCGGCGTGGGCCCGTTTTTCATTATAATACCAGCCCAGGAAACGGCCCACCTGGTAGGCGTGGTCTGCTGTCAGATTACGGTTGGCTTCCCCCCGGAAGCCGTCGGTGCCGAAATAGCGTCCCATACTTATACCTCCTGTTTCTGTGCCTTTGCGGCCTGGCGTTCCAGTGCTTTCCTGTAGTTTGTAGCTTTGGAGTTCAACTGCTTCACAATCTGCTGACCCTCCAGGGCGATTTTCTGCAAGTCCTCTGTATGGAGATTTTGCTTCATCAGAGCATGAATCAGGCGGTTGCGCTCATCTTTCCACTGGTAGATTTCCTGCAACAACTCCTCGGAAACACTGCGATGGAGCAGGCTCTTCTTTGCCCTGCGCAGCTCGGAAACCCGCCGCAGCTTCGCCTGGATGGTGTTGTGCCTCTCTGGATTGAACACACCGCTGTGCCGCAAAATGGATTCCAGCCGGTCCTCCATCACTGCGTACTCAATGAAGATGGCTTCCAGATAGAACTGGGCGGCCATGGCTTTCTTCAGACGGACCATCTGCTCCTGATAGTTGAAATACTTTTGCATATTGGAAATCTGTGCTTGATTGTCCATCGTTAGTTTATCCACCTTTCCGGGAGAAAAGCCTCTTAAAACTTCCTCCACACCATCTTATCCACCACGCCGGTGTAGCTCTGGATGATTTTGACCACCTTGGTGGAGACGTTTTCCTCGATGTAATCTGGCACGGGGATGCCGTAGTCGCCGTTGCGGTTCATCTCCACGGCGGTGTCAACGGCTTGGAGGAGGCTGCGCTCATCGATGCCAGCCAGGATGAAGCAGCCCTTATCCAATGCCTCCGGGCGCTCGGTGGAGGTGCGGATGCAAATCGCCGGGAAGGGGTGGTCCACACTGGTAAAGAAGCTGCTCTCCTCCGGCAGGGTGCCGGAATCAGAGACCACGGCGAAAGCGTTCATCTGCAGGCAGTTGTAATCGTGGAAGCCCAGGGGCTCGTGCTGAATCACCCGGCGGTCCAGCTGGAAACCGCTTTGTTCCAGCCGCTTTTTACTGCGGGGATGGCAGCTGTACAGCACGGGCATATCGTACTTTTCCGCCATCCTGTTGATAGCCGTGAAGAGGCTCACGAAATTCTTTTCCGTGTCAATATTCTCCTCCCGGTGGGCGGAAAGCAAAATGTACTTGCCTTTTTCCAACCCCAGGCGGGCGTGGATGTCGCTGGCCTGGATTTTCTCCAGATTCTTGTGGAGCACCTCCGCCATGGGGCTGCCGGTGACATACACCCGCTCCTTGGGCAGTCCGCACTCATGGAGGTACTTCCGGGCGTGCTCGCTGTAAGCTAAGTTCACATCAGAGATGATGTCCACGATGCGGCGGTTGGTCTCCTCCGGCAGGCACTCGTCCTTGCAGCGGTTGCCTGCCTCCATGTGGAAGATGGGGATGTGCAGACGCTTTGCGCCGATGACGCTGAGGCAGGAGTTGGTGTCCCCCAGCACCAGCACGGCGTCGGGCTTCAAGTCCATCATCAAATCGTAGCTTTTGGCGATGATGTTCCCCATGGTCTGGCCCAGGGTCTCCCCCACCGCATCCAGGTAGACGTCGGGGTCGGCCAGGCCCAGGTCCTTGAAGAACACGCCGTTGAGGTTGTAGTCGTAGTTCTGACCGGTGTGGGCCAGGAGGGTGTCGAAATACTGCCGGCACTTGGTAATCACTGCGGACAGGCGGATGATCTCCGGCCGGGTGCCCACGATGATGAGAAGTTTCAGTTTGCCGTTGTTCTGGAATGATGTACATTTCATATCACAATTTCCTTTCGGAAAGATTTGACGTGGTGGAGCCCAGAGGGACGACCTCTCGGTGCAGTTTCCTTTATTTGAACGACGCACTTTTCCTGTTTTGCAATGCTTTGCCCCACAACGGCTACAGACTCCACAAACACCGGTAGTTAATCCCGCCTGGACCGCCACATTAGAGATGATTACCATCATGAAGATCTCCTTCCAGCCAAATTGACATTTTAGAGCGACATTCGCCGCAATGGGCTTCGACCATTCAATCGATAAACAACGCATAATAAGGAATAGTACGCCAATAAAGAACCCGTTAAACGTTCTCGCCAAAGGTGTCCGGGTGGCTGGGGTCGAACTGCTCGTTAGCCCACATGACGGTCACCAGGTTTTCCGTTTCGCTCAAGTTGATGATGTTGTGGGTGTAGCCCGGCAGCATCTGTACCGCTTGGATGTGGCCGCCGTCCACCTCAAATTCCAGGATTTCCTCGGAACCGATTTTCCGCTCCTGGATCAGGCCGTGGCCACTGACCACCATAAAGAACTCCCACTTGGAGTTGTGCCAATGCTGGCCCTTTGTGATGCCCGGTTTGGAGATGTTCACAGAAACTTGTCCGCAGTTAGCGGTTTTCAGAAGCTCGGTGAAGCTGCCCCGTTCGTCTATGTTCATCTTCAAAGGGAAGGCCCCTTTCTCCCTGGGCAGGTAGGACAGGTAGGTGGAATAGAGCTTTTTGGCGAAGCTGTCCGGGGGAATCTCCGGCAGCACCAGCGTCTGGGGCTGGGCTTGGAAAGATTTCAGCAGCTCCACGATTTCTCCCAGGGTCACCTGGTGGGTGGTGGGAACGTAGCAATATTTTCCCACTTTGCTTGGAACAGGCTTCAATCCGTCGTAGTCACAGCGATGGGGATGGCCCTCCAGGGCGTCCAGAAGCTCTTCCATCAAGTCATCGATGTAGAGCAGCTCCAACTGGGTGCTGGGGTCGTTGACCTGGATGGGCAGGTCGTGGGCGAGGTTGTGGCAGAAGGTGGCCACCACGCTGTTGTAGTTGGGGCGGCACCACTTGCCGAACAGGTTGGGGAACCGGTACACCAGCACGGGGGCGCCGGTCTCCTCCCCGTAAGCGAAAAACAGCTCCTCCCCCGCCAGCTTGGACCGGCCGTAATCGGACTTGCCGTACCGGCCGATGAGCGTAGCTTGGATGGAGCTGGAGAGCACCACGGGGCACCTATTCCCTGTTTGCTTCAAGGTTTCCAGGAGGGTGGAAGAAAAGCCGTAGTTCCCGGCCATGAACTCCTCGTTGTTCTGGGGGCGGTTGACCCCAGCCAGATGGTACACGAAATCGGCTCGGGCGCAATAGTCCCCCAGCAGGGCGGGGTCTGTATCCAGGTCATATTCGAAGATTTCCTCAATGTGCAGGCCGGGCCGGGTGCGGTTCTTGCCCTCTGCGATGTTCCGCAGGTTGGCAACCAGGTTCTTTCCCACAAAGCCCTTGGCGCCGGTGACTAGGATGTTCATAGGTTGACCTCCTCACTGGAAAGCTGGATGGCTGCGCCGTCCGGGATGACTGCGTCCTCTGGGACTTGCACGAAGTTGCCCACGGTAACGGTACTGCCGATTTTGGCCCTCTCCCCTACTTTCGCCCCGGTTCGCACCACGGAATTGGTGTAGACCAAGGCAAAGTCGAAGATGGTGCAGTCGTGATGGGCTTCCACTCCTGTGGTGAGCACCACGCCGTTGCCGATCTGCGCGCCATTCTGCACCACCGCGTTGTTCAGCAGGATGCAGCCCCAGCCCAGCCGGGCGAAAGGGCTCACATAGGCGGAGCGGGCTACCACATTGGGAAACGCAAAGCCAAATCCCTCTGCCTGCCGGTAGATCTGCTCCCGCAGGTGGTTGTCTCCGATGGTCACCAACAAATTGGTATATTCCTCACGAAGTCGGGGCAGATCAGCGATGGCCCCTACCACGGAAGCACCGCAGATCTCCGTCCCTATCGAGTAGCCATCGTCCACAAAGGCACAGTCAAAGGTAAGGCTTGCGTGCTCCAGGGTGACACGCCCCAGGCCGCCGGCGCCTACCAGCAAGAGCTTGTCCTTCATGCCTTTTCACTGGCCAGAACAGCCAGCTGCTCCTTCACATAGTCTGTGGTAAGGAGCTTCTTCACCGTGCCCTCCACATCCAGGCGGGTGGTGTTGTGGCTGGTGTAGGACTCGTCCGCCATGGTTTGGACTTGTCCCTGCACCACGTATTTGTCATAGTTCAAGTCCCGGTTGTCTGCGGCCACCCGGAAGTAGTTGCCCATATCCTCGCTGCGCAGGCGCTCTTCCCGGGTCATGAGGGTTTCGTAGAGCTTCTCCCCGTGGCGGGTACCGATGATTTGGGTGCCGGTGTCCCCAAAGAGCTGCTGCACCGCCTTGGCCAGGTCACCAATGGTGGAGGCGTCCGCCTTCTGGATGAACAGGTCGCCGGGGTTGGCATGCTCGAAGGCGAACCGCACCAGGTCCACAGCCTCGTCCAGGTTCATGAGGAACCGGGTCATGTTGGGGTCGGTGATGGTGATGGGCTGGCCAGCCTTGATTTGGTCGACGAACAGAGGAATCACCGAGCCACGGCTGCACATGACGTTGCCGTACCGGGTACAGCAGATGACGGTGCCGCCCCGCTCCGCGGCAACCCGGGCGTTGGCATAGATGACCCGCTCCATCATGGCCTTGGACACTCCCATGGCGTTGATGGGGTAGGCGGCCTTGTCCGTGGACAGGCACACCACCCGCTTGACGCCGGCGTCAATGGCAGCGTGGAGCACGTTGTCCGTGCCCATGACGTTGGTGCGCACGGCCTCCATGGGGAAGAATTCGCAGGAAGGCACCTGCTTCAAGGCAGCGGCGTGGAAGATGTAGTCCACGCCGGGCATGGCGTCCCGCACCGACTGGGGGTTGCGCACATCGCCTATGTAAAACTTGACCTTCTTGGCCGCCTCCGGGTGCCGGGCCTGGAGCTCGTGGCGCATATCGTCCTGTTTCTTCTCATCGCGGGAGAAGATGCGAATCTCGCCGATGTCGGTTTCCAGAAAGTGTTTTAGGACGGTGTGGCCGAAGGAGCCGGTACCGCCGGTGATCATCAATGTTTTATTTGTAAAAATAGTCATATTTATATTTCCTCTCCGTGATTCAAAGCTTGACTTTTGCGGTGATAAACCTAATTACACTCTCAGCTCGACTGATATTGTTCTTTTTTCGAATCACATATTCCTTGGCTCGATCGCCGATGGCTTTTCGCTCACACTCAGTCATCGCAAGAATTTTGTCAATCTCATCTGCAAGTGCCAAAGCAGTTTCTTCTTTTGCAAAGTGAACATACGATGCATACTCATTTGAAATGCCCGGCAGCTTAAACATAACCACCGGTTTTCCCGCCAACATATATTCGGCGGTTTTTGACGGAAAAGAATACTTAGTGAATTCCCCCTTTGATGTTCGGGGGTTCACCAATACCGTTGAAGAAAGTTCAGCACGAAGCACCTCCTTCAATGGCACAACACCGTGAAGCCGAATATTTTTCTGCAGTGTGGCAAGTTTCTTTAGCTCCTGGATGTAATTTCCATCACCGTATAGATCAAATATGCATTTACACTTTACCAATGTCATTGCCTCACCCAAAAGATCAAGACCAAATTCACGGTGCAATTTGCCGGCATAAACGATATGAGGTAGACAATCATCATGTATGAGCGGCTCAAGTCCACTCAACATCGTTTCGTCTACAATACAATCCAACAACATCCACGGTTTTCCATCAGCAACGCACTGCATTGCCTTGGTTAAAACAATGTATCGATCAAGTTTTCCCATATACCGCTCAATAGATCGGTTATATGTTCGATACATAATCGCTTTAATCCCCCTGTGACCATCGCATTCATCGGCAAATATAGGCATATCGGTTAGAAAACCAACTGTTAAGATCCCATATTTTTTGCCGAGTGTAACGGACGGTTTAAGACCCTCAAGCAGCAACGGATCGCATATAATCTTGATCGAATCATCTTTTGCTTCTTTAATCAAACGCCTCATGATTTTTTTCACTGAGCGTGTAGCAAACAAAGATTTCAGAACAGGGAAATTCCATATTGGTGTATAGTGGTACGTCAAATTTCCAACTCTTGTGACATGCGCCCTAATATAATTTCCGGGATAAGTGCCTCTAGAAATTGGTGGTACAGTGATACATTCCACCAAAATATCTTCCATTTGAGCCAAGCCTCCCAAAAACATCTCAAAAAACTTTTGAGATGAGTCCAGCATCGGTATTTTTCGCCTTTTGCAAATTTCCTCGTAATCAGATCTAGCACAAGTGGTGGAAATAAACAATACCTTCATTGGTCTTTCACCTTCGCAGTTATTTTCCCAAAAGTTTAGCAAATTGATTTCTCGCATTTAAAATCAATTTATTACGATATAACCTCTCACGGATGCGGATACTCCAAGATTCCCGGACAAATTTCTTATAGGCAGCATTATACCCGTGAGAAAGATAATACTTCTTAAATTCCTGGTGCTGCGTACGAGCAGGCAATCCATTAAGTTGCTCGTGACTGCAATCACTTCTCGTACATCGTAACAGTTCCAAATTCGCATGGCATTGTGCCAACAAAGTTCTCCCTTTCTCATTGTTAACAATCATTACCGAAACACCATCGGCTTCATCAAATTCAGAATGACAGTTTTCGATTCCCCAAAAATCACCAATAGTGATTTCTGAAATACGATTAAAACTGGCAAAATTGCATTTATAACAACTTTCGCGAAGAAGATAATTCTGTGTGAACATCTTAAAATAGCTATTATCTATCACTATTTTTCCGTTTCTATAGGTAATGCATGTCACCGGATCATGCCAATTGATATTCCCCCTCCGAAAATCGATAAAAACCACCTTGCCCTTTTTCTCAGCGTTTCTGACAAAATCACGGTACAAAACTGGTGCTACGATTCCATGACAAAGAATATCCACCGTGAACAAATTTTCGTGTTCACCTACATAGCATTTCAGTGCCGAGACCTGACAGGGTGTTCCAGTAAACAATACCTTTCTCCCATTGTTCAAAAACGACTTGACCCTACGATATGTAAGATCATTGCAAAGACTATAGGTATACTTGGAACCACGCATGGCATCACGTTCGACTTTGTTTTCGGCAAATGTGTGGATTGGCTTCATATGCTCAGAATAAACTGAACCACATATTACCCCCCCCATCTCCAAAACAGCATCAGACAGTGCAGTAAAGACACCTCCACTTGAGCTGGCATTCTTTACATCAGATGAACGATGCTTTGCTGCATAAATTTGTTGCTTTTCTTCATCGATTTCAGGAAGCTGTTTTACATGCTCACATACCGATATACACTTGCCGCAAGAGATGCACGCAGCATTATCAATTACAGGACGTAAAAAGCCAAGCTTATCTTCTTGCATATGGATACATTGTTGCGAGCAAGAAGCCACACACGCATAGCACGCTGTGCATGTGATTTTATCAAGTTGGATGTTTTTTGTCATATAACCTCCTATTCTTTCTCTCGGAACTAAGGCATATTTTCTTCAACAAAGTGCCTGCTTCAAGATAGTAAGGCTTTCTTCTCTCCAAACCATAATAGTTTTGTTTACCACCGCAAAATCAATTGGTGAATATCTGGGCGGCATATCGGGGTTAAAAATACGATCGCTCAGACCAAGATTGCCGAGCAAGGTTGAAAAACGATTGTTGGTGGCAGCAGAATTAGAATAATTATTTAATGCCACATAGACATCCTTCTGCAACAATACCGAAAGTGCTGTACCATGGAAAGAATTGGTCACAACGCACATAGCATTATCGATAAGGCTCAAAAATTCAGCTGGATCTGGTGCATACGCTGTCTTGGCTTTACCTTTAACACCAGAAGGTAAGGCTCTGTTAACATTAATAACCTCAGCACCAATCTCATTTGCCAGTTTCCATGCAGCGTTTTCAAGCCATATACTTCCGATTGAATATACTAGCACGTATGGTTTCTTTACAGCAAAATTTTTTTTAGCGGCTTTCCATTCACTTGTTTCAAGCAAAAAGGTTGGATCACAAACCGTAGGAACTTTTCTGCCTGTCAACGACCTTATAATATCCTGACCCACTTGTTCCCTCACGGTCAAAAATTGTATCTCGTCAAGACATTTTTTAACACGCATTTTATGAGTTTCATCGATTAATGAGAGCCCAAAGCTTGGTGCATAGGCAATCTTTTTACGGTTGTCATCGATAAATTCGAGATAGAAATTGAAATCCTCACCCGTACCAATATAATTAAAGACCTGATCACTTCCGGTGATGATTTTATCGTAATATTTAGACAGTTTTCGGAGATCTTCCGATGTGCTGATGATATCCCCCGAAAGATCCAGGTTTTCCACAACATACTTTTTGAATTTTATGCTTGTTTTGATATGCATTGGCAATCTTACCGCATGAATCACGCGAGCGACTACGCCCACACCATGGGGGACAAAAAACGGCGAAGCTTCTGCGAACATTTTGGAATTGACATAGTGAATCACATGCACCTCATGTCCAAGTTTGCAAAGCGTTGTTTTCAGTGCATATGTTTGAAGTACTGCACCATAATTAATCGCATAATGAAACGTCAAGATCCCGATTTTCAACTTCATTACCGCCCTATTCTCAATATTTTTTTCAAGATTCGCCGTATCTTTTTAACCCCTAAACACGCATAAATCTTAAAAGAATTAAATTTAATATTCAATATCCAGCTAACATCCGGGTCTTTTTCCCATTTTTTTTTGTGTTTTCGGAATTCAGCACGAATCGCTTCCCAGTGCGCTGTATGATAGAGCAAATTATTAGAGAGATATTCGTGGATTTCAGCATAATTCGAGGATTTAACTGAAAAACCGTAGTTATTCGGATCATATCCCGTTGCCCTGATTGCCATAATAGTACGCATGCATTTTTCACAATGGTTGCAATTTTGTCCATTTATAGGAGAAAAACAGACACGAAGATTCAATTTCACATTGTGTTTGGCGCAAAAAGAAGTAATTAAATTGATTTTGTCTTGCCTTGTCATATCATAGCCGTCATGATAACAACCAGTGCTACCAAAGCAGAGCGCATCATCGATAAACGGAAAGCTGACACAATTAATCTTTCCCTCATAGGCTGCGGTAAAGGACGCAGCGATGATACAGGTATCAATTCTATTCAAATATGCATAGGGTGCCATGAGCGAAAGCATACCGATGGAATGTTGTGCGCCATGCCACCAAGAGTCTTTTAATTGTTTTTCAAAGTAATTTGTAATTTTTACCCCATCGAAAAAATAGCGAATAGAAGAACGAATAAAATGGCATCTGAAACCAAGTGCTTGAAGTGATGCAGGAACATCTCTCTGAGCCGCAGCAATGTTCTGGGTATCACTAAGATCCACATCGGCTCCTAGAATATAAAAGGGCTCCGGCTTTTTTTTTTTTATTTTGGTTTAGTGAAATTTTATAATTTAAGCAGCCA
>CAJMOH010000003.1 GCA_905215055.1 uncultured bacterium | reverse complement strand
CTTGGCGCGCCAGGAGGGACTCGAACCCCCGACCTTTTGGTTCGTAGCCAAACACTCTATCCAGCTGAGCTACTGGCGCATGGGCTGTTCTCTAACAGCCTTATAATTATAGTCGGGAATTTTTGAAATGTCAAGCCTTTTTTAAAGGTTTTTGAAACTTTGTCACGGAAAAACCAAAGGGCGCCAGCACGTTGACCGCACCCAAGGGCTCGCCCAGCAGCAGCACGCCGCCTTCCATGTCCAGAGAAGCCTTCAGCACGCTTTGGGGACGGCTGCTGCGGTTGACCACCACCGTCAGGCTTTCTCGGGCGGTTTCAGTAAAAACGAAGCGCTCAAAGGCCAGCAGATTGCCATCGGCATACAGGGTGCGGTAGGCCCCTGTCCCCAGAATGGCCTTTTCCTGAGCGCGAAGCCGGCCCAGTCCCCGATACCAGGACAGCAGCTCTCTGTCCTCCCGGCCCCAGGGATAGCAGGCCCGGTTGAAGGGGTCCCGATAGCCCTCCATGCCCGCCTCATCCCCGTAATAGATGCAGGGTACGCCGGGGAGGACGTATTGCAGCAGAGAGGCCAGCCGCAGCCGCTTCAGTCCCGTTGCCCGCTGCTCGGGAGAGAGCCTTTGGGCCGCCTGCCACTCCCGGCCCCGGTTTCCGGCAGGCTCCCCGCCCAGCACGGTCAAGGCCCGCTCGGTGTCGTGGGTGCCGATGTGGTTCATCAGGAGCCGCAGGCAGGGAGGCGGGTAGTTTTCGCAGATGCTCTCCACGGTTTCGGCAAACTGTTTGGGGTCGTTTCCCAAAAGAAAGCCCAAAATCGCATCCCGGAAAGGATAGTTCATGACCGTGTCCAGCTGCTTGCCCAGCAGGTAGCGGCGGCGTATGCCGTAGGCGGTCTTGTTGGAGGCGTCCTCCCACACCTCGCCCAGCACCAGAGCGTCAGGGTCCTTGCCCTTGGCGGCGGCGGTCAGGTTGTCCAAAAAGGGGTCTGGCAGCTCGTCGGCCACGTCCAGCCGCCAGCCGGAGGCTCCTGCCTCCAGCCATTTTTGCACAATGCCCCCCTCTCCGTTGATGTATTGGTTGTAGCTTGGCTCGGTCTCCTTCACGTTGGGTAGGGTGTCAAAGTTCCACCAGCAGTCGTAGGAGTGGGGCCACTGGCGGAAGGAGTACCAGGGATAATAGGGGGACTGTTGAGAGTTGTAGGCTCCGGGGGTGGGGTAGCGCCCCTCCCGGTTGAAGTAGACGCTGTCGCTGCCGGTGTGGCTGAACACCCCGTCGATGATGACCCGGATGCCCAGCTCTCCGGCGGTCCGGCACAGGGACCGGAAGTCCTCCTCCGTGCCAAGAAGAGGGTCGATTTTGGAGTAGTCCGCCGTGTCGTACCGGTGGTTGGAGTGGGATTCGAAGATGGGGTTCATGTATAGGCAGGTGACTCCCAGGCTCTTGAGATAGGGCAGCTTTTCCTCAATGCCCTTCAGGTCGCCGCCGAAAAAGTCAGTGTTGGTAATTTTTCCCTGGGCGTTTGGCGCCCAGTCCGGCTGGTCTTCCCAGTTCTGGTGGAAGCTGCGGCCCGCGGGGATTTCCCCTTTCGGCGCGCCGGACTTGCGAAACCGGTCGGGGAAGATCTGGTACATCACGCCGCCCTCCAGCCAGTCGGGGGTGTGAAAGGCTTTGTCATAGACAGTCAGCTGCCACTGGTTGTTGCCGCCAAAGATGCCGTCTCCGGCAAAACCCTTGGAGATCCGCTGAGAGCCTCGCTGGGTGCGGACCTCAAAGTGATAGAAGTATAGTCCCGGCGTTTCCGGGGTAAAATGACATTCCCACCACTCCTGGCTGTTGCCGTTCATGCCGCACCAAAACAGGTCCAGCACTTGGGTTTGGCCGCCCTCCCGCTGGATGATGAGATGGGCGGCCGAACAGCTCAGCTCTCGGGGGAGTGTGATGCGGAAATGGATGGAGGTGCCGTCCGCAACGGCCCCAAGAGGGTCCCGGTATTTCCGGCTGCGGGAATTAAACATGCTGCTTTGCGCCTTCTTTCCAAAATTTCACTGAGATTTTAACGGGGCTTTACAGAGAGCGCCCCAAGAAAAAGCGCGGCGCAAGGCCTGGCTTCTCAAGGGCTCCGGCTCACGCTGCGCTTTTTGTTGTAGACTTGCGAGAGGGTTATTTCTCCAATTTTTTGGCGTTCAGGTTCTTGACCGGGGGCACGGGGGAGGCGTGCCAGATGTTTCCGGCATAGTCCCGAATGGCCCTGTCCGCGGCAAAGCGGCCCGCCCCGGCAATGTTCACCAGGGACATGCGGTTCCAGTTCTGCTGGTTCCGATACAGCTCCATCGCCCGCTGCTGGGCGTCGTGGTAGGAGCGCAGGTCCGCCAAGGCCATATAGCGGTCCTCCCGGAGCAGGGCGTTGAAGATGTCCTTAAACTGGCCTCCGTTCATGGAACCCATCTCATCCACGGCCCGGCGGATCAGCCCGTCGTTTTGATAGTGGTTGTTGGGATGGTATCCGGTGCGCTTCAGCTCCTCCACCTGAGAGGCGGTCATGCCGAAGAGGATGATGTTCTCGTCGCCCACAGCCTGGTGGATCTCCACGTTGGCCCCGTCCAGAGTGCCAAGGGTGATGGCGCCGTTAATCATAAACTTCATGTTGCTGGTGCCGGAGGCCTCGGTGCCTGCCAGGGAGATCTGCTCGCTGATCTCGGCGGCGGGGGTCAGCAGCTCCGCCCAGGTGACGCAGTAGTTTTCCACAAAGACGACCTTCAGCTTCTTGTTCACCCGCTCGTCGGAGTTGATCATTTTCGCCAGTGCCGCGATAAACTGGATAATCTGCTTGGCGAAGTAGTAGCCCGGCGCGGCCTTGGCTCCAAAGAAATAGGTGTGGGGAGTGAAGTCCGCATTGGGGTTCTCCCGCAGCCACTGATAGGTGGCCAGAATATTCAGAGCGTTCATGTGCTGGCGCTTGTACTCGTGAAGGCGCTTCACCTGCACGTCAAAGATGGTGTCAGGGTCCACCAGGTCGCTCTGGGTCTTTTTCAGATAAGCCGCCAGACGCTCCTTGTTTTGATGCTTGATCGCCTGCAGCTGCTGAAGCACGGTCTTGTCATCCTTATATTTCAGCAGCCCCTGAAGCTTGTCGGCGTCGTAGATGTAGTCCTTGCCGATCAGGTCGGTAATCAGCCCGGCCAGCTTGGGGTTGGACTGGTTCAGCCACCGCCGGTGGGCGATGCCGTTTGTCACGTTGGTAAATTTCTGGGGCTCCTCCTCGTAGAAGTCGTGGAACACATCGTCCTTCAGAATCTCGCTGTGAAGGGCGGACACGCCGTTGACGCTGTGAGAGCCAATCACCGCCAGGTTGGCCATCTTCACATAGCCGTCGTTTAAGGGGGCCATGCGGTAGATCTTGGCCTCATCCACGCCCTTTGCCCGCATCTCCTGCCAGAAGCGCCGGTCAATCTCCTCCACAATCTGATAGATTCGGGGCAGGCGCAGCTTGAACAGATCCCGGTTCCAGGTTTCCAGAGCCTCGCTCATCACGGTGTGGTTGGTGTAGGCCACCGTGCGCTTGACAATGTCCCAGGCGGCGTCCCAGCCGTAGCCGCACTCGTCCAGCATCACCCGCATCATCTCGGGGATGGCCAGCACGGGATGGGTGTCGTTCAAATGGATGGCGGCCAGCTCGGGGAGCTGGTCCAGGTTGCCGTGGGCGTACAGGTGCCGCCGGATAATGTCCTGAATGGAGGCGGAAACCAGGAAGTACTGCTGAGACAGCCGCAGCAGCTTGCCGTCGGTGTGGTTGTCCTCGGGGTAAAGCACCTTGGTGATAATCTCGCTCATGGCCTGCTGCTCCATGGCTCGCATATAGTTGCCGCCGTTGAAGAGCTTCATGTCAAACTTGTCGTTTTCCGCCTTCCACACCCGAAGAAGGCTGACGCCCTTGCCGTCCATGCCGGCAATGTACATGTCATAGGGGATGGCGGTGATGGAGGTGTAGTCCTTGTGGCGCACCGAGTGGTACTGGTCGTGCCACTGCTCCTCGATGTGGCCGCCAAAGTGGACCTCCACCGAGCTTTCCGGCACCCGCTGCAGCCAGATACCGCCGCCGGGCAGCCAGGTGTCCGGCAGCTCGGTCTGCCAGCCATCCACCAGCTTTTGGCGGAACAGGCCGTACTCATACCGCAGGGAGTAGCCCATGGCGGGGAAGCCCTGGGTGGCCAGACCGTCCATAAAGCAGGCGGCCAGCCGGCCCAGGCCGCCGTTGCCCAGGCCCGCGTCCGGCTCTTGCTCATACAGGTTATCCAGCTTGATGCCCAGCTCGGAAAGAGCCTTGCGGAAGTTCCCCTCCAGGCCCAGGTTGTACAGGTTGTTCCGCAGGGAGCGGCCCAGCAAAAACTCCATGCACAGGTAATAAATCTGCTTGGTGCCGGTTTTTTCGGCGTTGGTGACAAATTCTGTGCGGCCCTTGGTCAGCAGCTCCCGCACAATGAGAACGCTTGCCTTGTAATACTCTTCGTCCGAAGCATTTTCCAGAGACACGCCAAAGGTGTGGGCCAGCTTGTCCTGGATTGCCTGCTTAATTTGCTCGACGCTCAGCGTATAATCCATTGATATTCCTCCAAAATTATTGAAAGTTCATAAAAATGATGAATTTTTTTACTTTATCAAAGTTTACCATGTGCATTGTACACTAAAATGGCCTGAAAAACAATCGCAATAAAGCCCCAAGCTAAAGCCAGATATTTGTACATTCTTTACAAATGGCTGACAGCGCCTGGGGGAACCGGCCGTTTTTCATGCAATATCATAGCACAGAAAGGCCCGGGATACAATAAAAATCCGGTAAAAAGCTGGCGCGGGAATGGGGCGGCGGAGCATTTTTGCGAAAATTCCAGGAAAAGGACTTTCCGAAACGGCGTTTATGCAATATAATAGGTTTACGCAGAGCCGCCGCCGGGCGGCTTCGGGAAAGGATGGGTTTGATGATGGAAAAACGGCGGGTGCGGCTGGAAATCAACGGGGTGGTCTGCGGGCTGATTACCCAGGAAAGCGACGAGTATATGCAGGCCCTGGCCGGCGAGGTGGGCGAGCTGATGACGGAAATTCAGATTGCCTCTCCCTATATCACCCGGGAGGCCGCCGCCCTCACCGCCGCCCTAAGCTATTGCGATGACGCCAAGAAAAACGGCCAGCGCCGTCACGAGCTTCAGGAGCGGGTGGACGAGCTGGAGGTGGAAGCGGAGGTTTGGCAGGAGGAACGGGAGGACATGCTTAAAAACGGCCCCACCCCCCAGACCAGAGAGCGGATCCAGGCCCTGGAGCGGGAGAACACTGCCTTGCAGGAGGCGGCCCAGGACGCCAAGGCCCTGGAGGAGAAGCTTACCGCCCTGGAGGACGAAAACGCCGCCCTGCGGGAAGAGGCGGGAAAAGCCGCCCAGATGGAGTCCCTGCGCCGGCAGATAGAGCTGCTTCAGGAGGAAAACGGAAGGCTGCGCCAGGCGGCAGAGCCCTCTCCCCAGCAGGGAAAGCTGGTGGAGGAGCTGGAAAAGCTGGCTGCGGACAACGCCGCTCTCAAGCTGGCGGTGGAGGAAAAGGAGGCTCTGGTCCAAAAGGCGGAGCAGGACCGGCAGGCCACAGTTAACGCCGCCAAGCGCGCCGTGGAGGAGGCCAAGCGCCTGGTGGACCAGGCCAAGGCCCAGGCGGCCTCCGCGGGGGCGGCGGCCTCTCCCCAGCAGCTCTCTCTGGAGGGCGCCCAGCCCCAGGAGCAGGCCCCTGCAGTCAAGCAGCCCCACCGCAAACGGAAGAACCCCCTGCGCCACGAGGACGAACTGGAGCAGGAAGGATTAGTCAGTTTTTTTGAGAAGAAATGAGCCGGGAAATGTTTGAGATTTTAGCCCCCGCTGGCGGGCCGGAGGCGCTGCGGGCCGCGGTGTACGCAGGGGCGGACGCGGTGTACCTGGGAGGTCCCGCCTTTGGCGCCAGGGCCAACGCCCAGAATTTTACCCGGGAGCAGCTGGCGGAGGCGGTGGGGTTCTGCCGCGCCAGGGGCGTCCGGGTGCATGTGACAGTGAATACCTTGGTAAAGGACCAGGAGCTGCCGGCAGCCCTGGAGCTGCTGGAATTTCTCTGCTCCCTGCCGGTGGACGCGGTGCTGGTTCAGGATCTGGGGCTGTTTTCCCTGCTGCGGCAGCGGGCGCCCCAGCTGCCCCTGCACGCCTCTACCCAGATGAGCCTTCACACTCCGGAGGGCGTCAAGCTGCTGTGGAAGCTGGGGGCGTCCCGGGCGGTGCTTGCCCGGGAGATGACTTTGGAGGAAATTGAAGAGGTCAGCGCCGCCTGCCCCATTGAGCTGGAAAGCTTTGTCCACGGGGCGCTGTGCATGTCCGTGTCCGGGCAATGCCTGTTCAGTGCCATGCTGGGAGGCCGCAGCGGAAACCGGGGCCTGTGCGCCCAGCCCTGCCGCCTGCCCTTTGCCGCGCCGGGAGGCACCGGCCACGACCTGTCCCTGAAGGACCTTTCCTTTGTCCAAAAAATCGGACAGCTGAAACAGGCGGGCGTGTGCTCCGCCAAGATTGAGGGCCGGATGAAGCGGCCGGAATATGTGGCCGCGGCGGTGTCCGCCTGCCGCCGTGCCGCCGATGGAGAGCAGGTACCCCAAGCCCTGCTGGATCAGCTGGAGGCGGTGTTTTCCCGCTCTGGCTTTACCCAAGGGTACCTCACCGGGGAGCGGGGCGTTTCCATGTTTGGCGTGCGCCGGAAGGAGGATGTGACCCAGGCCACGGAAAAGGTGTTTGCCTCCCTGCGGGGGCTGTACCGGGGAGAAAACCCCAGAGTGTCCGTTTTTCTGGACTTACAGTGCCGGGACGGACAGCTGGTTCTCACCGCCCGAGACCGGGAAGGACGGCAGGCTGTGTCCGCTGCTCCGGCAGGGGAGGGGCTGTCTCCCTTGTCCCAGGAGCGCTGCGTTCAGCAGCTGGGAAAGACAGGGGGAACCCCCTTCCGGGCGGAGAGCGTCACTGTGCCGGAGGCGGGAGCGCCCTGCGGCGTGTCCGTCTTAAACGGCCTGCGCCGGGAGGCCTTGGACAAGCTGCTCCAGCTCCGGCAGAAGCGGCCGGCCGTTCCCTTCGTGGAAAAGCCCCTGCGCTTTGAGGCCCACCCCTTGCGGAAGGGGCCGCTGCCCCTGCGGGCTCAGTTTCGCAGCTGGGAGCAGGTGTGCCCCCAGGCGAAGGCCTGCCGGGAAATCGTCCTGCCCCTGGAGACGCCGGTGGAGCGGCTGATCCAACTGAGGGAGGAAGGGTATCTGTCCCTTTTATTGGACATTCCCAGGGTGCTTTTCGGGGAGGAAAATCGGACAGTCCGAAAAATGGAACAGTGCATGGCCGCGGACTTTGACCAGTTTCTCTGTGGAAACCTGGGAGCCGTGGCCCTGGCCCGAAGGCTGGGAGCGGGGCTGCACGGCAGCTTCGGCCTGAATATTTTCAATACCGCCAGCCTGGAGTTTTTTCGGACACTGGGCCTGCGTACCGCGGAGGTTTCTTTGGAGCTGACCGCCGGAGAACTGTCCCGTTTGGGGGACAGTCTCCCTCGGGGCGTGATGGTGTACGGCCGGGCGCCCCTGATGCTGACCCGCAACTGTCCTCTGGCCAATTCTCCCAAAGGATGCCTGGGCTGCAAAACTCCCGGTTGCCTGACCGACCGGAAGCGGAAAAAATTCCCGGTGGTGTGCCGGGACGGAAGAAACATCGAGGTGCTCAACTCCGTTCCCCAGTGGCTGGGGGACTTGGAGCGGGAGCTGGCCCCTGCGGACTTCGGGGTGGTTCGGTTTACGGTGGAAAACCCTGTGGAATGCGGGGAGATTCTGGACGCCTGTTTTCGGGGCAAGACTCCTGGATTTGACTACACCCGGGGGCTTTTTCACAGGGGCGTGGAATAGCGGTGGAAAACTCGGTGGAAAATGTTTAAAACCCAGGTGAGAAAACCGGGACAAGGCCGGAAATCGTGGGATTTTCCGGCTGTGGAAAAGTGGGGATGTGGAAAACTTCCCCGCAAAAGCAAGGAGGCGCTATGGACGAAACGATGGTTTTACGGATGAAACGGCTGCGGCCCCAGGCCCAGCTTCCCCAGCGGCAGACAGCGGGCAGCGCGGGCTATGACCTGTGCGCTTGCGTCCAGGAGCCGGTGGTGCTGGAGCCGGGGGACAGCTTTGCCTTTCCCACCGGGCTGGCGGCGGAGATCCCGGCGGGCTGCGTGGGGCTGGTGTTTACCCGCAGCAGCATGGGCGTCAAGCACGGGATTACCCTGCCCAACAGCGTGGGTGTGATTGACAGCGACTACCGGGGAGAACTGGTGGTGCCTCTGCAAAATTACGGGAAAGAGCCTTATGCCGTCCAGCCGGGAGAGCGCGTTGCCCAGCTGGTGGTTTTGCCTGTGTGCCTGCTTCCCGTGGTGGAGGCGGAGGAGCTTTCTGCCACCGGCCGGGGAGCGGGCGGCTTTGGAAGTACGGGAAAATCGTGAGAAACAGCATATCTTGTAGAGCTTTCTCGGTCAAGGTGCATATATAAGGATTTTTTGGTTTTTATAGGTTTATGTAAACTTTCTCCTTGAGAAATGATGGGAAATAAGCTATAATAATGTGGATGCGGCGTCCGGCAAACAGATGGAAAACAGTGGCTGGACCCGGGGGGCGGGTGATTCCGCCAAAAATGGGAAACCATAAGAGCAAAGGGCTTTTTTTATAAAGGGTAATCTTGTGTATTTTTTGTTGAGAATTTGAGGCCCACGGGGCTGGAAAGGCAGAGTAGCTATGGCGGCAAAGGGGATTCTTTCTGGATTTTTTTCGATGTTTACCATGTTTTCCAAGGACATTGGCATTGACTTGGGAACTGCGAATACACTGGTGTTTATGCGGGGCAAGGGCATTGTGATGCGGGAGCCCTCCGTGGTGGCTGTGGACGTGCGCACCGACGAGGTGCTGGCTGTGGGTAAGCAGGCCAAGGAGATGCTGGGCCGCACTCCCGGCTCCATTGTGGCGGTGCGCCCCTTGAAGGACGGCGTCATCGCCGACTTTGACGTGACCGCGGCCATGCTGAAATACTTCATCAAAAAGGCGCTGAAGTCCGGCACCCTCAGCCGGCCCAGAATTGTGGTGTGCATTCCCTCGGGCGTCACCGAGGTGGAGCGCCGGGCCGTGGAGGACGCCGCCCGGCAGGCCGGCTCCAACAACGTGGATTTGATTGAGGAGCCGATGGCGGCCGCCATTGGCGCGGGCCTGCCTGTGGGAGAGCCCACTGGCTGCATGGTGGTGGACATTGGCGGCGGCACCTCCGAGGTGGCTGTCATCTCCCTGGGAGACATTGTCACCTCTGTGTCCGTGCGCATGGCCGGCGACAAGTTTGACGAGGCCATTGTCACCTATGTGAAGAAGAAGTATAACCTGCTCATCGGTGAGCGCACTGCCGAGGAGATCAAGATCAAGATCGGCTCGGCCTTCCCCACCGAGGAGACCATCAACGCCTTTGTGGAGATCAAGGGCCGGAACCTGGTGGACGGCCTGCCCAAAAACGTGACCATTCACGCCGACGAGGTTCGGGAGGCCCTGGCCGACAGCGTGATGATTGTGGTGGACGCCATCAAGGACACCTTGGAAAAAACGCCTCCCGAGCTGGCCGCGGACATCATCGACCGGGGCATTATGCTCACCGGCGGCGGCGCCCTGCTCCGGGGCCTGGACAAGCTGGTGAGCCAGGAGACAGGCATTCCCGTCCATGTGGCGGAGCGCCCTCTGGACTGCGTGGTGGAGGGTACCGGCAAGAGCCTGGAGGTAGAGCTGCCCAGAAACCGCAGCCGCAGCCGGAGAAGGTAAAGAATTCCGCCGTCTGGAGAAGGGGAGTTTTCCAGAGGCGGCCCGCCGGGAGCCTGTTTCCGGCGGACGTGGGAAGTGGAGGAATGAGGACTGCCAGGGGTGGACCTTGGCAGTCCGCATTTGGCTTTAAGGGCCTGTTTGAAAAGGTCTGGACGGCGCCGGCCGCAGGCCGGGGCAGGGAAAGGAGCCGGACCGTTTCAGGGGCTTTTGGCAAGGAAATCCAGAGAAGGAGAGCTGTGTCTTGAAGGACTTTTTCAAAACCAGCTCCTTTAAAGTGCTCATCATTGTGGTGGTGGTGCTTTTGGGGCTGATTATCTATACCGCCACGGCGGGCGGCTCGTTTTTGGCCAGTCTGCTGGGGTTTGCCACCTCGCCCATGCAGAGCGTGAGCACCCAGGCCGTAGGCGCTGTTACCGAGTTTGTGGACCTGGACGCCCTGTCTCGGGACGAGCTGAAGGACATGGTGAACAGTTTGACAGAGGAGAACGCGGACCTGCGGGAAAAGCTGGTGGACTATGAGAACACCCAGCAGGAGAACGAGCAGCTTCGGGAGCAGCTGGAGATTACCGAGCAGCAGCCGGAGAACACCCTGCGGGCAGCCACGGTCATCGGGCGGGACCCCAACGACATGTTCTATGGCTTCTTCATCGACCAGGGGACCCTGGCCGGCGTGGAGGTGGGGGACCCGGTCATCACCAGCCAGGGGCTGGTAGGCGTGGTGAGTCAGGCCTATGCCACCACCAGCCGGGTGACTACCCTGCTGTCCGAGGATGTAAACGTGTCCGCTGTGGCTCCGGCCCGGGGGGAGAGCGGCGTCATCTCCAGCGACATCACCTCCGCCAGCGCGGGGTTGCTGCGGATGAACTATCTCACCAGCGACACCCAGATTCAGCCGGGAGACATTATCACCACCTCCGGCGTGGGCGGGGCCTATCCGGCGGATGTGATTATTGGCCAGGTGCAGAGCGTGCAGAAATCGGAAAACGACATTTCCTATTACGCCGTGGTGGAGCCCTATCAGGACCTGACCAACGTCCAGGAGGCGTTTGTGGTCATTGACTTCCCCGGCGCCGGAGACGGGGAGGAGATCCCGGTCCAGGAGGACCCCCAGGGCGAGGAGGACGGCGAATGATTGGCGACGTGAGCAAGCTGGTCCGCTATCTGGCCTATACGCTGGAGCTGCTGGTGCTGTTTATGGTTCAGGAGACCCCGGGGCTGCTGCCCTCCATTTTGGGGGCCAGGCCGGTGCTGCTGTTCCCGGCGGTGATTTCCATCGCCATGTTCGAGGGGGAAATCCCCGCCATGGCCTTTGGCGTGGTGGGAGGGCTGCTGTGCGACTTCGGGCTTTCCGGCACCCTGGGCTTTCACGCCCTGGTGCTGGGGGTGCTGTGCTTTCTTATCAGCCTTTTGATCCGCGCCTATTTCCAGAGCAACCTGGCCACCGCTGTGCTGACAGGGGTGTGGTCCATTGGACTGACGGTGTGCGCCCAGTGGTTTTTTCTCTACTTTTTTCAGTATTCTCACCCGGCCTATGCCTTCACCCACCACTATCTGCCCAAGTATTGCTACACGCTGCTGTTTCTGCCCCTGCTGTACCTGCTTAACCGGGGGCTTTCCCAGGCTTTGCGCTCCAGCCGGGACAACAGCATGCTGTGAGAAAACCGTTTTCCCGTGAAAGGAGGGTCTCCTCTTGAAAATGCCAAAAATCGGAAAAATCGGCCGCTCCGCCGCCTGCATCCTGCTGGTGCTGGCGGTGTTTGTGGTGTATGAGCTGCGTTTGGTGCAGTGGCAGGTGTTCCAGGGGGATGAGTTTGAGCAGCTCTCCCTTTCCAACCGAACGGACACCATCCAAATTGACGCGGCCCGGGGGGAGATCCTGGACCGGAACGGAAATGTGCTGGCGGGCAACCGGACCAGCTACAACATTGTCTACGACGCTTTGGATATGGATTACAGCGCCCGCAACGCCACCATTTTGCAGGTGCTGGACCTGCTGGAGTCCCGGGATGAGGAGTGGCGGGACCGGCTGCCCATCGTTTTGGCGGAGGACGGCACCTATCAATATACAGAGGACAGCGACAGTGAAATCGCCACCCTTCAGGAGTTTTTGGAGCTGGCGGAATACGCCACGGCGGAGGACTGCATGACCGCCCTGGCCCGGCAGTACGACTGCCAGGGATATTCCCTGGAGGACGCCCGCAACGTGGTGTCCGTGCGCTACTCCATGACTCAGGACGGCTTCTCCCGCACCAACCCCTACGTCATCGCCGAGGACGTCTCCGCCGAGACGGTGGGCGTCATCAGCGAGCACGCCCAGGAGTGGCCCGGCATCGAGACCCGGGTTTCCGTGACCCGCTATTATGGAGAGGACGGCTCTCTGGCCCCCCATGTGGTGGGCTATACCGGTGCCATCACCGCCGAGCAGTATGACGCCGCCGTGAAAAACGGCACGGCTTACAGCTCGGAGGACAACCTGTCCGGCTACAAGTGGACGGACACCCGGGGGCAGTCGGGACTGGAGGCTGCCTTTGAGGAGGAGTTGCGGGGTTCTCGGGGCGAGGAGACCATCTACACCGACGAGACCGGCGAGGTGGAAACCACCTCTGTCACCACGCCGCCCCAGGAGGGAAACACGGTGGTCACCACCATCGATTCGGACCTGCAGCGGGTGGCAAACCTGTCCTTGGCGAAAAATATAGAGGGCAACACCGACGCCAAGGACTGCACTGCTGGGGCCGTGGTGGTGCTGGATGTGGAGGACTTCGGCGTGCTGGCCTGCTCCTCCTATCCCACCTTTGACATGAACCAGTACCGCTCGGACAACGAGTATGTAAACCTGCTGGCCCAGGACGAGGAGCAGCCCCTGTTCAACCGGGCGCTCCAGGGCGTGTTTGTGCCGGGCTCGGTGTTCAAGCCGGTGGTGGCCCTGGCGGCCTTGCAGGAGGGGGTTATCAGCGCGGCTACCTCTGTGTTCTGCCCGGGCTATTACGAGCTGGCGGATTTGAGGCTGCACTGCACCTGCGGCGGGGGCGCCTACCGCAGTGTGTACACGGGCTTGGCTGTTTCCTGCAATACCTTTTTCTGTAATGTGGGCTATGAGCTGGGCATTGACCGGCTGGTGCCTTACGCGGAATATTTTGGATTGGGTACCACCACCGGCGTGGAGCTGAGCGAGGCCACCGGCACCATGTCCAACCGCCAGGAGTACCGGGAAAACCACGGCGTGAGCTGGACCGACGGCGTCACGCCTCAGGCGGCCATCGGCCAGGCGGACAACATGTTCACGCCCATTCAGCTGGCTGCCATGTGCGCCACCATCGCCAACGGGGGCGTGCGGCTGCAAACCCATTTTCTGGATAAGATCACCGACTACACCGGCGAGACCGTCATCGAGGAGTACCAGCCGGCGGAGCTGTACGACGCGGGCATCTCCAGCGACGTGCTGGGGGTGGTGCAGACCGGCATGCAGATGGTGGCCACCCAGGGAATCGCGGCGGACGTGTTCGCCAATTATCCCGTTTCCATCGCCTGCAAGACCGGCACCGCCGAAACCTCCACGCCGGACGAGAACGGCAACAAGCCCACCGAGCCCAACCTGAGCTTTATCTGCTACGCCCCCGCCAACGATCCCCAGATCGCCATCGCCGTGATGATGGAATACGGCAACAGCGGGGACTACGCAAAGAACGTGGCCAAGGATATTCTGGACCAGTATTTCGGTTACTACACCTGGGACGAGGACGGCAACAAGTTTGACCAAAACGGCAACCAGGTGGACGACGACGGTCAGATCGTCAAAACCGCCGAGGAAATCGCCGAGGAGCAGGCCCAGCAGGAGACCAGCTCGCAGAGCGGGGAAAGCCAGGATCAGGACGCATCCTCCGCTGAGGAGCCTACGCCTGCTCCCACGCCCGTTCCGGACCGGGGCAGCGACATTCCCGACACGCCCTACACCGGGGAGGATTCCTCCTCCAGCAGCCAGGCCTCCAGCGGGGAGGAGGACAGCTCTGGTGGAGAGACCAGCGGCGGGGAAAGCGGCGCTTCCCCGGCGCCTTCCGGCCCCTATTACTCCAGCGGCTAGTTGCGGCGGCTAATACAGAGGGGATAGATTCGGAATTGTTGGCCAAAGCGAAGGGCTGAAAAATGTTTATCGGGTACAAAAGTTATGGCTTCGCAACTTTGTTTTTGACAATTTGCTTTAAGTGTGCTAAGATGATAGCCGAGGTAGAATTTCTATGGGTATAGCGACAGTAATCACGTCCGGGAAGGGCGGCGTTGGAAAGTCCACCCTGGCTGTGGGCCTGGGAAGGGCCTTGGCCCAGAGGGGTAGGCGGGTTCTGCTGGTGGACTGCGACGCGGGCCTTCGCAGCCTGGACCGCATGACCGGTACCGAGGAGAACCTGGTGTTTGATATGGCCGACGTGGTCTTTGCCCGGTGTTCCCCGGCGGAGGCCATCTATCCCTGCGGCGGCGCGGAGGGGCTTTTCCTGCTGCCGGCGCCCTCGCTGGGAGAGGACCTGATCCGTCCTGGTGTGATGAAAAAGCTGGTTCCTCTGTTAAAGGGCTATTTTGACCATGTGCTGCTGGATTCCCCCGCGGGGGTGGGCAGCGGCTTTCGGTCGGCCGCGGCTGGGGCGGACAAGGCCCTGGTGGTGTGCAGCCCAGACCCAGTGTGCGTCCGCAGCGCCTCGGTTGCCCGAGAGCTGCTGGGAAGGCTCTCGGTGCCGGAAGCACGGCTGGTAATCAACCGGTTTAACGGGGACCTGTTCCGGGAGACAGGGGCCTATGGCAGCCTGGACGGAGTCATCGACGGGGCGGGCATCCGCCTGCTGGGGGTGGTGCCAGAGGACTTTTCCCTGGCGGCGGCCTTCCTGCGGGGGAAAGGCGCCCGGGAGAATTCCCCGGGAATGCGGGCCTTGTGCCGGATTGCCGGCCGGATAGAGGGGGAAGCAATTCCCATAGCGGATTTATAATACATGGGGTGAACGTCAGGGCTATACAGAAAAGTGAAATTAAGGAGAGGAGATCGTATCAAATGAACATTGCAATTACGGCACACGACGCGAAGAAAGAGCTGATGGTTCAATTCTGCATCGCCTACTGCGGCATTCTCAGCCGCTATTCCCTGTGCGGGACAGGCACCACCAGCAAAATGGTCTCCGAAGCCACCGGGCTGGAAATTCAGCGGTTTTTAAGCGGTCCCCAGGGCGGCGACCAGCAGATCGCGGCGCGCATCGCCTGCAACGAAATCGACCTGCTGCTGTTCTTCCGGGACCCCTTGAATCCCAAGTCCCACGAGACTGCCAACGACATGAACCTGCTGCGGCTGTGCGACATGCACAACATTCCCGTGGCCACCAACATCGCCACCGCAGAGATGCTGATCCACGGCTTAGAACGGGGCGATCTGGATTACCGGGATATTCTGCGGGACTGATTTTTTCAGTTGCAAAAGCCGCTGGAACAGGGTATAATAGGCTGTATTCCGGCGATGAAGCGGAATGAGTACCTTTGCAGGCCCCGGCAGAGAGAGGGGGCGCCCTCCGGCGCTGAAAGCCCCCTTGGGACGGCCGGAAGGGAAAGACGTCCGCCAGCCCTCAACAAGATACAAAACAAGGAAGGCGGGATTCCGCCTTTAAATCAGGGTGGCACCACGGAGAGACCTTCGTCCCTGGCACGGCCTTTGTTTGCCGCGTCTCCAGGGGAAGGTCTTTTTTGATGGGGAAAGCAGATGGGAAGAAGGGGAAACAAGGCCTATGGAGCAAGCACAGGAAACGGTGAGGAAGCTTATGGCTTGGGGACAGATCCCCAGGCCCGCATGCTGGACCTTTCCTCCGAAGTGGGGGAATTGGCAAAGGAAGTGCTGAAAGCCACCGGCTATGGCACGCGGCCCCTGGCCCCAACGCCTTCTATGGAGGAAGAATTGGGGGATTGCCTGTTTTCTTTGCTCTGCCTCAGCGAGTCGTTGGGTTTGGAGGCCCGGCCCGCCCTGGAGAAAGTGCTGTCAAAATATCAGCGGCGCTTTGCGGAAAGCGGGGAGATAGGCCACCGGACGTAAAGCGCGGCCGGAAGTGGAGAACGTTTTTTGTCCCACCCTCCTAAAAAGAAGGATGGGACTTTACGCGGGTCCCCTGGCAGGGATCCGGGAAAGGAGAGATCAATCATGGAACTCATCACAAAAGCGCCCAAGGGGACGGTGGACATTGTCCCCGGGGAATCGGAAAAGTGGCAGGTTGTGGAGGATGTGTTCAAAAGCGAGGCGGCGCTCAATGGCTTCCAGGAGATCCGCACGCCTGTGTTTGAGCACACCGAGCTGTTCCTGCGGGGCGTGGGCGACACCACCGACGTGGTGGAAAAGCAGATGTATACCTTTGAGGACAAGGGGGGCCGTTCCGTCACGCTGCGGCCCGAGGGTACAGCTGGGGCCGTGCGGGCCATGCTGGAGAACGGCCTGTACAACGCCGGCTATCCGGTAAAGCTGTACTATCTGACCTCCTGCTACCGGTACGAGAAGCCCCAGGCTGGCCGCCTGCGGGAGCTGCACCAGTTCGGCGTGGAGATGTTCGGCGCCGCCGAGCCTGTGGCCGATGCCCAGGTGATTGCCATGGCCCTCTCCGCCTTTGAGCGGCTGGGCCTGGAGGACGTGGGCCTGCAGCTGAATTCCATTGGCTGCCCGGAGTGCCGCAAGGAGTACCACAAGGCCCTGAAGGAGTATTTCACCGCCCGAAAGGACCAGCTGTGCGACACCTGTCTGTCCCGGCTGGAGCGCAACCCCATGCGCATTTTGGACTGCAAAAGCCCCCAGTGCCAGGAGGTGGCCAAGGGCGCGCCAAAAATCACCGACTATCTGTGTGAGGACTGCCAGGCCCATTTCCAGAAGGTGCAGGAGTATCTGACGGCTTTGGGCATTGAGTTTGAGATTGATCCCGGCTTGGTTCGGGGCCTGGACTATTACACCCGCACCGTGTTTGAGTTTCCCTCCAAGAGCCTGGGCTTTGCCCTGGGCGGCGGCGGCCGGTACGACGGTCTGGTGGAGGAGGTCGGCGGCAAGCCCACGCCCGGTCTTGGCTTCGGCCTGGGGCTGGACCGGATTCTGATGGCGCTGGAGGCCCAGAAGGTGGAGTTTCCCCAGCCCGTACGGTGCGAGCTGTATATTGCCTCTATGGGAGAGCAGGCTCAGTGCAAGGCCTTCCAGCTGCTCAATGAGCTGCATCGCTGCGGCATTCCCGCCGACACCGACGTGTGCGGCCGGGGACTGAAGGCCCAGATGAAGTACGCCGGCAAGATCGGCGCCAAGTTTACCATGGTGCTGGGCGACAACGAGCTGGAAGCCGGCAGGGCCGAGCTGAAAAATATGGAGACCGGCGAGAAAAAGACCGTCTCCATCACAGCGGAGGACTTTATCAACGATTACGTCACCGTCAGCACAGAGGCGGAGTCCTCCAGCAGAATGTTTTTTGAAGCGTGAGAGAAAAGGGGAAAAGGGCAATGAGTCACAATCCAATTTTAGAGACAAAATACAGAACCCATACCTGCGGGGAGCTGCGCATGGAGAACGTGGGCCAAACCGTCACCCTGGCGGGATGGCTGGAAAATCTGCGGGAGGTGGGAGGCAGCCTGGGCTTTCTGGTGCTGCGGGACCTGCACGGCGTGACCCAGGTGGTCATTGAGACAGAGGACATGATGGCCCAGGTGAAGGCGCTCAACAAGGAGAGCGTTGTCTCCGTCACCGGCACGGTGCGGGAGCGTGCCAGCAAGAACCCCAAGCTGCCCACCGGCGACATCGAGGTGGTGCCGGAAAAGCTGGGGGTGCTGGGACGCTGCCAGTACAACGAGCTGCCCTTTGAGATCAACTACTCCCGGGAGGCCGGGGAGGACGCCCGGCTGAAGTACCGCTATCTGGATTTGCGGAATCCCCAGGTAAAGGGAAACATTGTCCTGCGCAGCCGGGTGGTTTCCGCCCTGCGCCGGGCCATGGAGGACCAGGGCTTTTTGGAGATCACCACCCCCATCCTCACCGCCTCCTCTCCCGAGGGCGCCCGGGATTATCTGGTACCCTCCCGAAAGCATCCCGGCAGCTTTTACGCCTTGCCCCAGGCACCCCAGCAGTTTAAGCAGCTGCTGATGGCCTCCGGCTTTGACCGGTATTTCCAGATCGCCCCCTGCTTCCGGGACGAGGACGCCCGGGGGGACCGCTCTCCCGGCGAGTTCTACCAGCTGGACATGGAGATGGCCTTTGCCGGACAGGAGGACGTGTTTACCGTTATCGAGCGGGTGCTGCCTCCCATCTTTGCCCAGTACGGGACCTACCACACCGCGTCCCAGGCGCCCTTCCGGCGGATCCCCTACCTCCAGGCTATGGAGGAGTTCGGCTCCGACAAGCCGGACCTGCGGATTGACCTGCGGGTGAAGGACGTGACAGAGCTGCTGCAAGGCTGCGGCTTCGGCCCCTTTGCGGGGAATTTGGTCAAGGCCGTGCCGGTGTCGGACTGCAAGCTGACGAGAAAGGCCATTGACAAGCTCTGCGCCGATGTGGAGGTGCAGGCGGGCCAAAAGCCCTATTGGTTCCGGGTGGACGACAAGGGAGAGATTGTGGGGGGCATTGCCAAGTTCCTCAACGCCGATCCCGCCCTGGCCGCTCAGGTGAAGGCGTTCCTCGCCCTGGAAAACGACACCCTGGTGCTGCTGTGCGCCGGCACAAAAGCCCAGGTGTGGAAAACCTCCGGTGTGATGGTGAAGCTGGCCGGAGCCCAGTGTCAGGGCCACATGGACACAGAGCGGTACGAGTTCTGCTGGATTGTGGACTTCCCCATGTACGAGATTGGGGAGGAAAGCGGCCAGCTGGAGTTTTGCCACAACCCCTTCTCCATGCCCTCCGGCGGGCTGGAAGTCTTGGAAAAGGCCGAGGCCGGGGAGATCGATCCCCTGGCTATCCTGGCGGAGCAGTACGACCTGGTGTGCAACGGGGTGGAGCTGTCCTCCGGCGCGGTGCGCAACCACGACCCGGAGATTATGGTCAAGGCCTTTGAGCTGGTAGGCCTGGGGGAAGAGGACGTGAAGCAGAAGTTCCCCGCCATGTACAACGCCTTCTGCTATGGCGCGCCGCCTCACGCGGGCATCGCCCCCGGGGTGGACCGGATGGTGATGTTGCTTACCGGCGAGCCGTCCATCCGGGAGGTTATCGCCTTCCCCATGAACAAGAGCGCCCAGGATTTGATGATGAACGCTCCTGCCCCCGTGACTCAGGCCCAGCTGGAGGAGCTTTCCATTCAGATCGTGGAACATTCTCCGGCAGAATGAGAACGCCCTGAAAAACTCTGAAAAACCAGGCCCCCGGCAGTGTGTGAAACATTGCCGGAGGTTATACATTTTGGGGTGTTTTCTGCTAATAAATATCCAAGGCACAAGATGTTGTGTTTTCCTGTTGACAGGCACAGCGGTTTGAGCTATAATAAAACACGTCCTCCCCCGAAGAGAAGGGGGAGGACGCCGCCCCTCTGGGAAGCCCGTGTGCTTCGCCGGGGCGCTCCCCACGGAGCAGAAGCCCCCTCGGGGTACAAAAATGGGAAGGAAAGAGGAACTGCCATGCTGAAAACCATCATCAAACGCAGCGGGGAAACTGTCCCCTTTGACGCTTCAAAAATTCGCGGGGCCATTTTCAAGGCCAACGTTCGCAACGCCACGGAGAAGATGAGCGATAAGCAGCTGGACCAGCTGACCCAAGCGGTTGTGGCGGAGCTGGAAAAGCGCAAGGGAACCCCCACCGTGGAGCAGATCCAGGACGTGGTGGAGGAAAAGCTGATTGCCGCCGACTATGCCAAGACGGCCAAGGCCTATATTTTGTACCGGGCCGAGCATCAGAAGCTTCGGGAGATGGACGACGAGCTGGTAAAGATCTATTCTGCCCTGACCTTTGTCCCCGCCGAGGATGCGGACCTGAAGCGGGAAAACGCCAACATCAACGCCGACACCGCCATGGGAACCATGCTGAAGTACGGCTCCGAGGGCGCCAAGAGCTTCTATGATAAATATGTCATTCCGCCCCACATTGCCAAGGCCCACGCCGAGGGGCAGATTCACATCCACGACAAGGACTTCTACACCCTGACGGAGACCTGCTGCCAGATTGACCTGATTAAGCTGTTCCACAACGGCTTTTCCACCGGCCACGGCTATCTGCGGGAGCCCAACGCCATCTCCAGCTATGCCGCCCTGGCCTGCATTGCCATTCAGGCCAACCAGAACGAGATGCACGGCGGCCAGAGCGTGCCAAACTTTGACTACGCCATGGCCCAGGGTGTGGACAAGACCTATACCAAGGAGTATTTCAAGGCTCTGGTCCAGTTTTTCCAGGTTTCCAAGGCCATGCCCTACGACCAGGTGCGGGCCATGATCGACAACGTGAAGGAGAACCTGGGGGACCGGGTCAATATGGACGGCGCCGGGGACTACGGCGATCAAATGGCCGGATACCTGCCCCGCCATCAGCGGGAGAACGGCTTTGAGGAGATCACCCAGGAGGAGGCCTGCGGCGCGGCCCAGTATGCCGCCCAGACCGCCTGGCGGGAGACCGACAAGGCCACCTATCAGGCCATGGAGGCCCTGGTGCACAACCTGAACACCATGAACTCCCGTGCAGGCGCCCAGGTGCCCTTCAGCTCTTTGAACTACGGCACCGACACCTCCGAGCAGGGCCGCATGGTCATCCGCAACCTGCTGCTGGCCACCGAGGCTGGCCTGGGAGACGGAGAAACCCCCATCTTCCCGGTGCAGATCTTCAAGGTGAAGGAGGGCGTCAACTACAACGAGGGCGACCCCAACTACGACCTGTTCAAGCTGGCCATGCGGGTGAGCGCCAAGCGGCTGTTCCCCAACTTCAGCTTTTTGGACGCGCCCTTTAACCTGCAGTATTACAAGCCCGGCGACTACGACACGGAAGTGGCCTACATGGGCTGCCGTACCCGTGTGATGGGCAACGTCCACGACCCCAAGCGGGAAGTGACCTGCGGCCGCGGCAACCTGAGCTTTACCTCTATCAACCTGCCGCGCATCGGCATTGAGGCTCAGAAGGACGTGAAGAAATTCTATCAGATCCTGGATCAGCGCATTGACCTGTGCATTGAGCAGCTTTTGCACCGGTTCAAGATTCAGTGCAGCAAAAAAGCGTATAACTACCCCTTCCTGATGGGACAGGGGGTTTGGATTGATTCCGATAAGCTGGACCGCAACGACTCTGTGGCCGAGGTGCTGAAGCACGGCACCCTCTCCGTGGGCTTCATCGGCCTGGCAGAGACGCTGGTGGCCCTGACCGGCAAGCACCACGGCGAGAGTGAGGAGAGCTACAAGCTGGGCTACGAGATCATCTCCTACATGCGCAAGCGCATGGACGACAAGTCCCAGGAAACGGGCCTGAACTTCACGCTGCTGGCCACTCCCGCCGAAGGCCTTTCCGGACGGTTTGTCCGCATTGACCAGAAAAAATTTGGGAAAATCCCCGGTGTTACCGACCGGGAGTATTACACCAACTCCTTCCATATCCCGGTGTATTACCCCATCAGCGCCTTTGAGAAGATCAAGAAAGAGGCCCCCTTCCACGCCCTGACCAACGCGGGCCACATCAGCTATGTGGAGCTGGACGGGGATGTGTGCAAGAACATCGACGCCTTTGAGAGCGTCATCCGCTGCATGAAGGAAGCGGGCATCGGCTACGGCTCCGTAAACCACCCGGTGGACCGGGACCCGGTGTGCGGGTATAACGGCATCATCGACGACGTGTGCCCCCGCTGCGGCCGCCATGCCGGGGAGGGCGTGCCTCTGGAGAAGCTTCAGGAGCTGCGGAAGAAGTACCACGATGTGCCGGACTACTCCTGCTTAATCCGATAAGTCCGTGACCGGACGGGACAAGCCGCCCTCTTGCGTCCCGCAAGGGCGGGAAGGTCCCAACGAAACTGCCGGTGCGGACGCGCGTTGGCGGCTCGATCAGCACGAGCGTCAGCGAGCTGCCCAGGGCGCGAAGAGACAGCGGAGGCACTCCGCCGCGGTCAGACGCTAAATCTTGTGGTTTCCTCTTGACGGGAGCAAAAGATTCTGTTAAAATAAGAACAGTTATCAATTTTGAATACAATCTCTTTTGGATTTTAGAGTTAAGAACAAGGAGGAATTTGTCATGGCAAAGACAGTTGTGGAAAACAAAGAACAGATTTTGATCGGCGAGGGCCGGGACTTCGAGCGGATCCGCCGCATCACCGGCTATCTGGTGGGCACCATCGACCGCTGGAACAACGCCAAACGCGCCGAGGAGCGCGACCGGGTGAAGCACACTCTGTCTAACCTGTAAGAGAGGACTGCCATATCTGAGAGGGCCGGATGGGAAAAACCACCCGGTTCTCTTTTTCGCAGGGAATTTGCCGTTAAGGAGAGAGACGTATGGAACTGACCATTGCCGGTGTGGTAAAGGAGTCCATTGTGGATGGGCCGGGCATTCGCTACACCGTGTTTACCCAGGGCTGTCCCCATCACTGCCCGGGCTGCCACAACCCCCAGACCTGGGCCTTTGAGGGAGGGCAGACAACCACCCCCCAGGCGCTGTTTGAGGACTTTCAAAAGGACCCTATCCTGAAGGGGATGACCTTCAGCGGGGGAGAGCCGTTCTGCCAACCGGAGCCGCTGACAGAGCTGGCAAAGCTGGTTCACGGGGCGGGGAAGGACGTGGTGGTGTTCACCGGCTGGACCTATGAGCAGCTGCTGGAAAAGGACGACCCCGCCGTCAACGCCCTTCTGGCGGAAACGGACCTGCTGATCGACGGGCCCTTTGTGCTGGAGCAGCGCAACCTGGAGCTGCGCTTCCGGGGCAGCGAGAACCAGCGGCTGATCGACATGAAACAGACCCGCCGGCAGGGCCGGGTGGTGCTGCTGGAGGAATAGGCTTGCCAAAAGGCTGCTGGTCCCTGAAAAATTCAGGAGAAGCCGGTGGCCTTTTTCGAAAGTTAGCTTTCTCTAACAAAAATGCCGTCTTTGCTGATATTTTAACAAATTAGACATTGATTCTTAGAGTCCGCTGTGTTAAAATAGACACTGGAAGACAAGCACAAATTTTGCCATTGGGCGAAAGGAGATCATACAAATGACCAACAATAAGTCCGTGCTGGCTTGGCTTGACGAAATGAAGGAGCTGGTCACCCCCGACGAGGTCGTCTGGATTGACGGCTCTGAGGAACAGCTGGAAAGCCTTCGCAAGCAGGCCTGCGAGACCGGCGAAATGATTAAGCTCAACGAGGAGAAGCTGCCTGGCTGCTACCTGCACCGCACCGCCGTCAACGACGTGGCCCGTGTGGAAGGCCGTACCTTCATCTGCTCCCGCAAGGAAGAGGACTGCGGTCCCACCAACCACTGGATGGAGCCCCAGGGCGCCTATAAGATGCTGTTTGACATCGCTCGCGGCAGCTACAAGGGACGCACCATGTATATCATTCCCTACTCCATGGGTCCCATCGGTTCCCCTCTGGCCAAGATCGGCCTGGAGGTCACCGACTCCATCTACGTTGTGCTGAACATGGCTATCATGACCCGCGTGGGACAGGCTGTGCTGGACGTGCTGGGCGACAGCGAGGACTGGGTCAAGGGCCTGCACTGCAAGTGCGACATCGACGAGGAGAAGCGCTATATCTGCCACTTCCCCGAGGATAACTATATCATCAGCGTCAACTCCGGCTACGGCGGCAACGTGCTGCTGGGCAAGAAGTGCTTCGCCCTGCGCATTGCCTCTTATCTGGGCAAGAACGAGGGCTGGATGGCCGAGCATATGCTGATTCTGGGCATTGAGAATCCCCAGGGCGAGGTGAAGTACGTCACCGCCGCCTTCCCCTCCGCCTGCGGCAAGACCAACCTGGCCATGCTGATTCCGCCGGAAGGCTACCGCAGCAAGGGCTACAAGGTTTGGACTGTGGGCGACGACATCGCCTGGATGCGCCAGGGCGCCGACGGCAAGCTGTACGCCATCAACCCGGAGAACGGCTTCTTCGGCGTGGCCCCCGGCACCAACATGAAGTCCAACCCCAACGCTCTGATCTCCACCCAGAAGGGCACCATTTTCACCAACGTGGCCCACAACCTGGACGACAACACCGTGTGGTGGGAAGGCCTGGACAAGAATCCGCCTGAGAACGCTCTGGATTGGACCGGCGAGCCTTGGAACGGCAAGACCTCTGACAAGAAGGGCGCTCATCCCAACAGCCGCTTCACCGCTCCCGCCAAGAACTGCCCCTGCATCAGCCCCGAGTTTGACAAGGGCGAGGGTGTGCCGGTTTCCGCCATCATCTTCGGCGGCCGCCGCGCTCAGACCACTCCTCTGGTGTATCAGTCCCGCGACTGGAACAACGGTGTGTTCGTAGGCTCCATCATGGCTTCTGAAACCACTGCTGCCGCTACCGGCGCTGTGGGTGTGGTCCGTCGTGATCCCATGGCCATGCTGCCCTTCTGCGGCTACCATATGGGCGACTACTTCCAGCACTGGTTCGAGATGGGCGAGAAGCTGGGCGAGAACGCTCCCAAGATCTTCAACGTCAACTGGTTCCGTCTGGACAGCGAAGGCCACTTCCTGTGGCCCGGCTTCGGCGACAACTTCCGCGTGTTGGAGTGGATCCTGAAGCGCTGCGAGGGCAAGGTGGACGCCAAGGAGACCGCCATCGGCTATGTGCCCTATGCGGAGGACATCAACCTGGAGGGCATCTCCGACTTCTCCATTGACACCCTGAAGTCCATCCTGGAGGTGGACAAGGCTGCCTGGGCGAAGGAAGCCGAGGGCATCGAGGAGTTCTACAAGCAGTTTGGCGACAAGCTGCCCCAGGAGCTTCGCAATCAGCTGGAAACCCTGAAGAAGAACTGCGCGGAGTAAGCTGCTTTTCTCCCTCAATTTCAACCTCTTTTACTAGCAAGTCCAGAGGGGCCGCCGCGTTTTGCGGCGGCCCCTTTTTGTCTCACTGGTTTTTTGAAAAATGTCCGGCGGACGGTTTTCTGGGAATATTTCCAGTCTGGGGATTACAAGGGGGCAGCGCTGGCACAATAACCAGTGAGAGCCGCTTCTTGGCCGGTATCGAAACGCCGTCTCCCCCAAGCCGCGGTTACCGTCGCAGATGACGGGAGCGCCAGGGGGAGGGGACCCGTTTTCAGCAAAGTGATATCCATCATCCAAGGCCGTACCAGTGCGGCGGGCAGGGTGATGCGAAGATAATTGATAGACAAGTAAAGGAGAATCGCTATGTCCCGTTATTTCGGCACAGACGGCTTCCGCGGGGAAGCCAACATCAATCTGACCGCAGACCACGCGTACAAAGTCGGCCGTTTTCTCGGCTGGTACTATACAGAAAAGCGCGCCCGGGCCGCGGAGGAGGGCCGCCCTGCCAAAGAGGGCCCCGCCCGCATCGTCATCGGCAAGGACACCCGCCGCAGCTCTTATATGTTTGAATACTCTCTGGTGGCAGGCCTGGTGGCTTCCGGCGCGGATGCCTACATGCTCCACGTCACCACCACGCCCTCCGTGGCCTACATCGCCCGGGTGGACGATTTCGACTGCGGCATTATGATCTCCGCCAGCCACAACCCTTACTACGACAACGGCATCAAGCTCATCAACGATCAGGGCGAGAAGATGGACGAGGAGACCATCGAGCTGGTGGAGGACTACCTGGATGGCAAGCTGGAAGTTTTCGGTCAAAAGTGGCCGGAGCTGCCCTTCGCCCAGAAGGACAAAATCGGCTGCACTGTGGACTATGTCTCGGGTCGGAACCGGTACATCGGCTATCTCATCTCCTTGGGCATGTACTCCTTCCGGGGCGTGAAGGTGGGCCTGGACTGCGCCAACGGCTCCAGCTGGAACATCGCCAAGGCCGTGTTTGACGCCCTGGGCGCCGATACCACTGTCATCAACGCGGAGCCCAACGGCTTGAATATCAACCTCAACGCCGGCTCCACCCACATCGAAGGGTTGCAGAAGCTGGTGGTGGAAAAGGGCCTGGACGTGGGCTTTGCCTTTGACGGCGACGCCGACCGCTGCCTGTGCGTGGACGAAAAGGGCGATGTCATCTCCGGCGACCACATCCTGTATATCTACGGCCGCTACATGAAGGAGCGGGGCAAGCTGGTGACCAACACCGTTGTCACCACCATCATGTCCAACTTTGGGCTGTACAAGGCCCTGGATGAGCTGGGCATCGACTACGCCAAGACCAAGGTGGGGGACAAGTACGTCTATGAGTATATGCAGCAAAGCGGTGCCCGCATCGGCGGGGAGCAGAGCGGCCACATTATCTTTTCCAAGTACGCCAGCACCGGCGACGGCATCCTGACCAGCCTGAAGATGATGGAAGTGATGCTGGCCCGGAAAAAGCCCCTCAGCGAGCTGGCCGCGCCCCTGAAGATTTACCCCCAGGTGCTGGAAAATGTCCGCGTCACCGACAAGGCCGTTGCCCAGGCGGACCCGGACGTGCAAGCCAAAGTGGCTGAAGTGGCAGAGAAGCTGGGCGACACCGGCCGCATTCTGGTGCGGGAGTCCGGCACCGAGCCCGTCCTCCGGGTGATGGTGGAGGCCCCCGAGCAGGAGACCTGCCAGAAGTATGTGGATGAAGTGGTGGAGGTCATCCGCGCCAAGGGCCATACAGCGGGATGACAGGCCGTGCCGCGCGCATTCTGAGAGAGACGGCGGAATTTGAGAGCTTGTTTTGAAAGCGGGCCGGGAGCAATCCCGGCCTTTTGCTTTTTCCCAAAGACCGCTTGTGGATTTTTGTTGTCTCTCGTGACGCGATATGCTAAGATGGTTCTGGAAATTTTATAAGAAACCCTGGAAGAGCCTGCCGGTCCGCGGGGGCGGTTCCTCCGGCTGGAAAAATTTTCTGTCCCTGTCCCCTTTTTCTTAAAAACGGCCAATTAAATGGCAGAACCATCAGTAACATACACGGAGGATATACCCCATGAAGCAAGACGACGACCTCCTTGCCCTGTTGGAAAAAGACCCGGAACAGGGAATGGCGGCTTTGATCCAGGAGTACAGCGGCCTTCTGTGGACGGTGTGCCGCCAATATCTGACCAGCTCCGAGGACGTCAAGGAGTGCGTGAACGAGACCTTCTCCCAGTTTTACCTCCACCGTCACCGGTTTGACCCGAAAAAGGGCTCCTTAAAAGGCTATCTTGCCGCCATTGGACGCCGGTGCGCCATTCACCAATATCAGGAAAACCGCCGGTGGGAGGGAGCAGCGGAGAAAGCGCGGCCCGCCCTGCCCGATCCCTTTGACCAGCTGGAGCAGGAGGACGCTTTGGAAAGAGCGCTGGCCGCTTTGGACCCTGCCGATCAGGAAATTCTGCGCCTGAAATACTATCAGGGGATGACTGCCAGAGAAATTGCCGTCTCCCTGGGAATCCCCTATGAGACAGTGAAGAAACGCCATCAGCGGGGGCTGAAAAAGCTTCTCAGGCTGCTGGCCCTGGGACTGGTCATTGCGGTGCTGGCGGCGGCGCTGGCGGCTTGCGCCTATCTGATTCTGCGGCACCTGGGCTTTGTGCCGGGATACGGCGTCAATGCCAGTCAGGAGCTTCCCCTGTACACACTGGAGGAGGGTGTGGCCGTGGAGGACGGCCCCTGCCAGATCCACCTGAAGGACGCTTATTGGCGGGAGGGCTTTTTGTTCTGCGATCTGAAGCTCTATCAGGAGAACGGCCTGGAGCCAGAGGTCCTGGATGTCCAGCTTCAGGGGTTGGAGACAGAGCAACAGGCGCTGGTCAGTGAGTACGGCGGCGGCGTCAACCATCGCTCCTACCGGATTATTTGGGAGGGGGATCTGCCGGAAAAGGCGCCCCGGCTGGAGCTGACCCTGACCGTAAAGGGGGTGGAGGTACCCTTTGTTCTGCTGGCGGCGGAGGAGATTTCCTTGGAGGAGGCGGGATTTTACGCCGTGACCTCTGAGGACGGCGGCTTGCTGGCAGTACCCCGGCTGGAAAACGGGGAGCTGGTGGTGTCCATCCATCCGTTGAATCAGGGGGATTTTTCCACCTATCCCTTTTTGAACCAGGGCGTGTGGAAGGGATACGGCGGACCGTCGCAGCCTCTCACGGTTGTGGCGGAGGACGGCACCGTGCTGGAGGGAGAACCCGCTCCATACATACCCTTCAACGGGGATTCCTACCAGGATTGGAACTTTGGCCCCGCACAGCCGGGAGAGTACACCCTGCGGGTTCCCTCTGTGTACCAGAAGGCGGCGGGGGAGGAGACGCTCTCCGTGGAAATCCCGCTGGACCAGGAATTTGTCCCCCAGACGCTGGAGCTGCCCGGAGGGACCCTCACCCTGCGGTCCCTGCGTTCTGTGGAGGACGCGGCCCCGTACAGCCCTGCCCGGTCTCAGCTGAACGGTGGAGACGTCTACCGCTGGTGGACGCTGGAGGCTGTTTGGGAAGGGGAGAACGAGGAGCGGAGTCTGGCTGTTCCCTACGCGGCCATCCCGGCTGATGGCAGAGGGGATTCCGTCCAGATAGAGGGTGTTCTCTATCCCGCCGCCTGTGTGGAGCTGTGGGTGGAAGCCGCTGGGGAGGAAGAAACCGGTCCCTGCAACATGTGCCGGGGCTATGTGCTGGGGGCCATGGAGGGACAGGACACGGTGCGGCTTTCCCTGAACCTGGAGAATCTGTTTTACCGCTGGGACCACGAGTTTGCCATTCCCATGACGGTTGAGCCAGAGCCGGAGCGAGAGGTCTTTACCGCCGGCTGGGGAGAGTACCAGCTGACGGCGGTTCCCCGCCGTGCCAACGGCGAAGTGGTTCTGTCCCTGACGCCCAGCGCTCTCCGGGAAGGTGAAACAGCCTGGGGAAACATTCTGCAAAAACCCTATGGCGTTCAGGAGGGGGAGGCCATCACCCTTACCGCGGCGGACGGCACTGTGTATCAGGGGCAATTCCAGCCCGGACGGGAGGAGAGCTTTAGCAACTGGGTCTTTGGGGACCTGCCCGCCGGGGAGTATACCCTGACCGTTCCCGCCCTCACCGTCACGGTGGAAGGGGAGTGGGACGCGGAAATTCCCCTGCCCCAGAAGGAGGGGGAGGTTCTGTCTCCCGATCCGGTTTCCCTTGGCCGGGGCAACGTGCGCCTGGCGGCTGTGGAGGGCTTAGGGCTGGATGAGACATTCCCCCTGGGCTTGGGCAGCATGGTGATCGCCCAGAGCTCCGGCGCCATTTCCCCTCCAGAGGAGCCGCCTCTTGTCTCCTCCGCGGTCCTGGAGCTGATCTCCGAAGAGGAAGATTACACCCTGCTGGACTTCAGCCTGCGGCTGGACATTACCGAAGAAGGGTACTTCCTGGGAGCCTGCCAGCGCCAGTATGACGCCTCTGGTGCCTTGACGGGACTGCTGCTCCGCCATGTTCCAGGGATTTCCAGCACCACCCTCACCTTTGTGGACCCTGTGTACCGGTGGGAGCGCCCTGTCCAGCTGGGGGTAACGCTGCCGGAATAGAGGGTTTCCCCCAAGGAAATAACAAATACCGCTTATCGTTTCAGAAAAGGGCTTGCCGGGACAGAGGGCGGCCCTTTTTTCTGCCGCAAGCCTTGGAGACTGTACGGGGATAGTTTTCCCCGGCACGCCAGAAAGCCCGGGAGAAATTTTTTCGGGAAAGAGGAAGAGCTTGTCCCCTTTTTCCGGTTTTTCCCCAATTAGTAAAGGAAAGGGGGGAAGTCATTGGAGGACAGAGAGCTGCTGGCGCTGCTGGATTCCAGCCCCATCCAGGGGAGGGAGCTGCTGGAGGCCTTGTACCGGGAGCCTGTGCGCCTGGCCGCCTGGCAGCACCTGGACAGCGCCCAGGATGTGGAGGTCTGCGTGAGAGAAACCTTCGCCGAGTTTGTCGCCAAGCGGCAGCGGTTCGATCCCAGCAAGGGAAGCCTGCGGGGGTATCTCATCACCATTGCGGCCCGCAAGGCCATCCGGCGCTGGACAGAAGGTCAAAAACAGAAGAGGCCCTGAGCGGAAGCGCTTCAAAAGGGCCGGAATGTTTGCCGGGGGCCGAATCTCACACGGTCCCCGGCGGACAGAACAAAATAGGCTTGAGGTGATGAATCATGATAATCTTGATTGGAGCAGCCATAGCGTTTATGCTGATAGGCTTTTTCGGCTATAACCCTCTGCGGAAAAAATTTGCCGGGGTTATTGGAGTGGGAGGCTCTTACATCATTTTGCTGGGCATCATGCTGCTGTGCGCCGCCATAGGGCAGATCATCCGCACCGCCGGCGGAGATCACAGTGTTTCCACTTTGGAAATTGTGGGTACTGGCGTAATCGCCCTGCTATGCCTGGGGTATATGGTGTTTGTGATGATCGGCCGGTGCGAGACCACAGCCCAGCGGGTGGCGCTGCCCTTTGTGGCCTGCCTGATCGGGTTTGGGTTTATCTGGCGGCTGTTGGCGGCCATTGTGCTGCATATGCCCATGGAAAGCGGCAAGCAGGAGGAAAAAAGCGTTTTTCCTCCCAGAATCTACGATCCCCAGGGAGTGTTGTTTGACCTGGTGTATGCCGGGACGGACAGCGCCCAGTATGAATGCGCCAAATACGGGACAAAGGTTCGTTTTTACGACACGGATTTCCGGGACGGCGGAACACCCACTGGCTGGACCCGGGGCTGAGGTGCGTTTCTGTTCAAAGATCAGCTGCCTGTACAGCGGGCAGCAAGGATTTGTGGAAGCAAGGGCTGGAAGAAGTTCCAGCCCCTTTGTTTTGCTCGCGGCGGAGTGACAGGGGGGATTTGTGAAAAAATTCAGAATGGAAGGGGGCGGTTTGAGCCGGTTTCAGCGGCACGCTGAGACAAAATCTCCCGCCTTTTTGCGGAAAAAGGAAAATATCGATGAAATCTATACTTCCCCTTTTGAAATTTTGTGGTATAATAAAAATAATCATTCGAAAAGGCCGTGGTCTTTTTTTCTGTTGTGCTGACACAACAGAAAGGTTTCCTGGTAGAGCTTCCGGCTTGTCCGGGGAAACATGGAGATTTTGCGGCTGCTCTCTGACAAGTCCCGCTTATAAAAAGAGAGGGGATAGATTGTTGGACCTGAAGAAAGAATATAAAAAGGGGGCCTCCCTTTCGCAAGAGGCCGTGCGGGACTATCTCCAGGCGGTGGCGGAGCGCGGACGCACGGATGATACCCTGAAAAACTACCGGCGAAGCCTGGACAAGTTTTCTTCCTGGCTGCCCGAGGGGACGGAGCTTGATAAAAACACGCTGGTCCGCTATGAGAAGGACCTGCTGGAGCAGGGGTATGCGCCCGGCTATGTTCACATGCTCTGCTCGGCTGTAAAGGGATTTTTGTCCTATCTGGAGGAGGGGGAACTTCCTCTCGTGTCCCGGCTTCCCCTGGAGGATGCCGGAGTTCAGCCAGAACTGACCCGAAAGGAGTATTTGCGGCTGCTTTCCGCGGCAAAGGCGGCAAACAGGGAATGCGCCTATATGCTGGTAAAGCTCTTTGCCACAACAGGAATTGCGGTGCGGGAGCTGCCCAGAGTGACCGTGGAGGCCGTAAAGCAGCAGCGGATTGTCACCTTTCCCAACCGCGTCCGCCAGGAAATACGAATTCCGTCCTGCGTTCAAAAGGAGCTTTTGGATTTTGCCAGGTGGAGCAACATTCCAGAGGGGCCTCTGTTTCGCTCCCGAAACGGCGGAGTCCTTCACCGCGCCTCCGTCACGGCCATCATTCAAAGGCTGGCTCCTCTTGCTCGGGTGGACCAGGACAAGTGCAATCCCCGCTGCCTGCGGAAATTGTACATGGCAACCATGGAGAGCATGCGGCAGAACGTGGAAATTTTGCTGCGGATGACCTATGACAACCTGCTGGAGCAAGAACAGACAGCCTGCGGCTGGGAGGATGTGCAGCGGCGTGGGTGAGCCAGCCGGCCGCCGGCCAAGAGCAACAGCCTTGGAAGGACCGGTGGGCGCGGCTCCAGTTACTTATAGAAAGCGTGGAGGAATCAAATGGACAGATGGGAGTATGCCAACGTTGTTTTGGGCTGCTTTTGTATCGTTGTATCCCTTCTTCCCACCGGCTATCTCATCAGCAACAACCGGTACAAGCGAAGGCTCTATCTCTTTTTTCTGCTTATCTGCGTGGCCAATATTCTCATGGCTGTGGGAAGCCTGCCGGAATATCTGCTGGACGCCGGGGCGGGAGGAGAGGAAAGAATCCTTCTCTTGCTTGGAAGGACGCTCTACTATGGGGCGTTTACCCTTTTGCTGTTCTTTTTTCTGCAATACATTTTTGAATACCTGCGGGTGGCGGGTGAGGAAAGGCGGGTCTGCTCCGCCTGCGCGGTTTGCATGACGGGGGCGCTGATGCTGCTCACCGTGGTGTCCCCGTTTACCGGGGCCGCCTTTTATGTGACAGAAAGCGGCTTGCAAAATGGGCCTTTGTTTTTTCTTTTCCAGGGCGTCGTGCTGCTCTGCTATTTCTTTGTCAGCGTTGTGATTGTTCGCCATCGAAGCGCGTTGCGGCGGCGGGAGTTTGTGTTTCTCCTTTTGTATATCCTGATTCCCCTGGTCTGCGGAATCTCCCGGGTTGTTCTGCCGGACATTGGCCTGGTCAACGCCGGGTTTACCGTGGCCACCCTTCTCATTCTGATGAATGTGCAGTTTGTACACGAGGTTGCCCTGAAGGAGCAGGAAAAACAGCTGGCCGAGGGAAGGATTGACATCATGCTCAGCCAGATCCAGCCCCACTTTCTGTACAATTCCCTGGGCGTGATCTATTCCCTGTGCGCCACCGACCCGGAGGCCGCCCGGAAAGCCATCAAGCGGTTTTCCGATTTTTTGCGGGGGAATATGGACAGCCTGAAAAACCGGGACCCCATCCCCTTCGAGGCGGAGCTGAACCATGTGATGAACTACCTGTACCTGGAGCAGCAGCGCTTTGGGGACAAGCTCCAGGTGATTTACCAGATTAAAACCGAGGACTTTCTCATCCCGCCTTTGACACTCCAGCCCCTGGTGGAGAACGCGGTGCAGCACGGCATTCTCCACCGGAAAAACGGAGGCACCGTAGTCATCCGCACAGAGGAAACCGATGAAGGGGCCGTGGTGACTATCGAGGACAATGGGGTGGGTATGGAAAAGGCCAAGGAGCACGCGCTCTTGGGGGAGCATTCCCACATCGGCATTTCCAATGTGCGCAGCCGCCTGGAGGAAATGGTGGGCGGCAGTCTCCTGGTGGAGAGCAACAGCCTGGGTACCACCGCCACCATCCTGATTCCCTGGGGAGAGGAACGAAGCCTATGAACTTTCTGCTTACAGACGACGAGCCCTTGCAGCTGCGGGAGCTGACCTCCATACTGCGGCGCGTTCGTCCGGAGGCGCAGGTGTTTGCCTATACCTGGCCTGACGACGCCCTGGAGGGAGCCAAGGCCCACCCTATGGACGTGGCCTTCCTGGACATTCAAACAGGGGGCATGAGCGGCCTGGAGCTGGCCCTGGAGCTGAAGAAAATTCAGCCCGGCATCCACATCATCTTTGTCACCGGCTTTTCCCAATACGCGGTGGACGCCTTTGCCATGCACGCCAGCGGCTACCTGCTGAAGCCCGCCACAGAGGAAGCCGTCCTCCGGGAGCTGACCTTTCTCTACCAAGAGCGGGAAGCCAGCGCCCGGGTGCGGGTCAAGACCTTTGGGGGATTTGACGTCTATGTGGATGGGGAGCCCCTGCGCTTTGGCCGGGCCAAGTCCAAAGAGCTGTTCGCCTATCTGGTGGACCGCCGGGGCTCCTCCGTCACCACGGGGGAGGCCTATGCCGCTCTGTTTGAGGACGCGGAGGACACCCTGTCCGGCAAGTCGTACTTCCGCACCATCCTTCACGAGATGGTCAACACCTTGAAAAAGGCCGGTGCGGAGGAAATTCTTGTAAAGGGCCGCAACAGCTACGCGGTGCTCCCCGAAAAAATCGACTGCGACTACTACCGTTTTTTGCAGGGGGACCCCGCGGCGGTAAACGCCTTCCAAAACGACTATATGGCGTCTTACAGCTGGGCGGAAATCCGCAACGCGGAGCTTGGCTTTAAAGTGGAATAGGGAAATCGATGGAAATCCAGCGCGGGGGAATGCGCTGGATTTCTTTTTCGCGAGGCGGGCCTGGTTTGTTGCGCTTTTGTTGCGCTGGGGCTGCTATACTGTGGGGGAAGAGTGAGGGAAGAGGGGGATGGCATGACGATCCTGTTGGTAGACAGCGACAAGCGGGCGCTGGACAGGGAGGCCCAGCGACTGTCAAGGCGGCAGTCGGGCATTGTGGTCGTGCTGCACAGCAGCGCGGCGGACGCGGAAAAGTTCGTCATGCACCACGATGTGGACGTTGTGTATGTTCGGGAAAGACTGGAGGAGATGACCGGCCAGGAGCTGGTCCGGCGGATTCTCCGGCTTTGTCCCACGGCGGAGTGCCATGTTCTCCGGCCGGAGGAGGACATCCCCTTTGGAGGGGCGTCCATCCGGGATTGGACGTTGTTTTCAAACGACACAAAAGAATTTGTTTCCCCCCAGGAGGAGAATACAATGGTAGGTACACTGGCAAATAAACTGGAAACGAGGCCTCTTGGGCGTCACTACTCCTTTGTGAAAACAGAAAAGGAAGGGGATTTACCTATGACAGAACACGAACTGCGGGGCTTGGGCAGAAGGCAGCTGCTGGAGCTGATGCTGGAACAGGGAAAAGAGATGGAATCCTGCAAGGAAGCCTATGAGAAGGATTTGGACTTTCTCAAATCGGAGCACGAGCGGGACCTGGAATACTTAAAAGCGGAGCATGAAAAGGAGACAAGCCAGCTGAAAAAGGAGCTGGAGCAGGCCAAGGCCGCTATGAAGGAACAGGCGAACAGCGTCAACGAGGCGGGCTCCAAAGAGCTGGAAGCCCAAAAAAGCCAGTACGAGCAAACGGTGGAGTCTCTGAAGGCCCGGCACCAGCAGGACCTGGACGCCCTGCGGGAAGAGCATAGAGAGGAGACCGCCCATCTGCGGGAGGAGCTGGAGCAGGCGAAAAAGTCCCTGGAGAAACGGGAGATCGCTCTCAACGAGGCAGGCTCCATCGCGGTAGCGGCCTTGCAGATCAACGGCGTGTTCGAGGCGGCCCAGGCCGCCAGCCAGCAATATATTGAGAATATCCGCAGCCTCAGCGACCGGCAGGCCGCCATCTGCGCCCAGCGGGACATTGAGAACCGGGTGGAGGTGGAGCGCAAGCTCAAGGAGACCGAGGAGAAGTGCGCCGCCATGGAGTACGCCAGCAAGCGGAAGTGCGAGGCCATGGAGCAGGAGGCAAAGCAGAAGTCAGAGGCCTATTGGACCGAGGTCTCCCGGCGGCTGCAATCCTTCTATGAAAACCATCGGGAGCTCAAGCGGCTGCTGGACTTTGGCACGCCCGGCGCCCAGCTGTAAGGATGGCAAACAAAGAAAAGGCGTCCCCTGTTCTGCCCACGGTCCAGCAGCTGGAAGCAGAGCTGAAGCGGGAAAAGTATCGGGGGCGCTATTGGAAAATGCTGCGGGGGACTGTGGCTGTGCTGGTGGTGGTGGCCGCTGCCGCTGTGCTGATTTCCAATCTGCTGCTGCCCATTTTGCGGATCTACGGCTCCTCCATGACCCCCACCCTGGTCAATGGGAACATTGTGGCCGCAGTGCGCAGCGGGACGTACCAGCGCGGCGACATAATCGCCTTCTACTACAACAATAAGATTCTGGTGAAGCGGGTGATCGGCATGCCGGGGGAATGGGTGGACATGGATGAAAACGGCAATGTAACCATTGACGGCGAACCCCTGGAGGAGCCCTATCTGACGGAAAAGGCCCTGGGAGAGTGCGATATTGAGCTGCCCTATCAGGTGCCGGAGGGCCGGTACTTTGTGATGGGGGACCACCGCAGCGTCTCCAGCGATTCCCGCAGCAGCCAGGTGGGCTGCGTTTCGGAAGAGCAGATTGTGGGAAAGCTGCTGTTCCGCCTGTGGCCCTTGGATGAAATCGGCACCATAGAGTGAGAAACATGGATTGGAAAGGAGGGCTTTCATGAAACCGCAAGACGAAAACAGAAAGCTCCGGGAATACATCCGGCAGAGCAGGCAGCGCAGGCGCTGGCGCAGGCTTACCGCGGTCTTGGCGACGGCGGCGGCGGTGCTGACCCTTTGCGTGATGGTCCTGCCAGCCGTCACCATGGAAAGTACCCCTCAGACGTTGGACTGCCAGCTGGACCTGCACACCCATACGGACAGCTGCTACGATGAGGAGGGCGAGCTTCTCTGCGGCTATGCCGGCTTTGCGGCCCACACCCACGACAGCTCCTGCTATGGGGAGGACGGCACGTTGATTTGCCCCCTGGAAGAGAGAAAGCCCCACACCCACACGGAGTCCTGCTACCAGGAGACAGAGGCCTTGGTCTGCGGCCTGGAGGAAACCCAGGGCCACACCCACAGCGAGGCCTGCTACGAGACCCAGCTGGTCTGCGGTCAGGAGGAAAGCCAAGGTCACACCCATACGGGGCATGTTCACACGGAGGAGTGCTACACCGTTACCCAAACTCCCATCTGTGAAAGCACAGAGCCGGACCATGTCCATACAGAGGAGTGCCACGAGGCCCACCGGGAGCTGACCTGCACCCAGGACACCGGCTGTTACGACGAGAACGGGAACCTGGTCTGCGGCCTGGAGGAAACCCAGGGCCACACTCACAGCGAGGCCTGCTATGACACCCAGTTGGTGTGCGGCCAGGAGGAAACGGAGCCCCACACCCACACCGACAGCTGCTATCAGGTCCAGCGGGAGCTGGTTTGCGGACAGGAGGAGGTGATCCTTCACACCCATACGGAGGACTGCTGGGATGAGGACGGAAACCTGACCTGCGGCATGCTGGAAGTCAAGGAGCACGTCCACGACGAAACCTGCCTGCCGGAGACAGCCTCAGAACCTGAGGATATTTCCCAGCCGGAGGACTCTTCCGCGGAGGAGAGCCAGACTGAGGAAAGCCAGACTGAGGAAAGCCAGACTGAGGAAAGCCAGACTGAGGAAAGCCAGACTGAGGAAGATCAAGAGGTGGTTTCCCAGTCCGGTACCAGCTGGGCCACAGTCTCCAAGCCGGGGTACGAGCCTGCGGGGGAAAATGGCGTGGCCCTCTTTTCCGCCAAGGCCCTCCTGGCGGAGCCTCTCGCGGAGACCAGCTATGACTTTGCGGAGGACATCGTCAGCATCACCGTAGAAAAGCAGCAGGGCAGCCAGTGGACCCAAGACGAGACGTTTACGGACGGCGACACCATCCGGGTGACCATTCGCTATGAGATACCCACCGGCGTCATCACAGCGGGCCAAACGACCATGCACTACCAGCTGCCCGGGGGCATTGCTCTGGAAAAGGAAGAAACCGGCAGCGTCTATTTGGAGGACGGTACAAAGGCCGGCACCTATACCATCAGTGAGAAAGGGCTGATTACCATTGTTTTTGAGCAGAAATTTGCCAACGGCGAGGCCTTTTCCGGCAGCCTGCAGTTCCAGGGCTCCATTGCCCTGGCGGATGTGGAGGGAGGCCAGGAGATCGAATTTGGCGGTACGGGAGAAATCATTACCGTGGTGCCGGAGGAGAAAAATTACAGCCTCATCATCGCAAAAATAGGCGTCTATGTCAGGGATGAGGATGACGCGGAACAATATAGGCAGCTAAAGATGGGAATAGACATCCAGCCGAAAAAGCTGCTTTATACCATCGAGGTAAGAGTGGATGATAATTCCGATGGCAGCAACGGCGCCATTACCGTTACTGATAAATTTACACACACTCCTGCCGACGGGGTGGTTACCTACGACGCAAATAATATCAAGGTCTTGAAAATTTCCACCGGAGTAGATGGAAATCCTTCCCCAGTGGAAATCACAGGGTACGAGTTTAAGATCTATCAGCAGACCGGGACGGACGATGGACAGACCAGCAGCTTTACAATTTCCGGTCTCCCGGCCCTGCAGCCGGGCGAGCGGTACAGCGTCAATTACACCGCCACCATTGATTTTACTACGGTTCACTCTCCCACCGGCTACATCGAAGTGTCCAACACGGCCACTGCCACGGACAAATCCCAGGACGTTTCCGCCGAGGCCAACGTGCTGGTCAGCGGGAACATGGTGTATAAGACCGTTACGGAGAACGCCGGCACCGGCAACGTGCAGTGGACGGTTCGTCTCAACGAGGACGGCCGGGACATCAGCGGCATGACCTTTACAGATGTCATGCTTTACGCCGTGAATTGGACGGAGGGAGAGCCGGGGCAGTCGTATGATTTGCGAGAAAACGTAAACCTGCAAGTGAGGGCCTATGTCTCTAACGGCCAGGGAGGCCATACCTACCATGGCGATGTGACAGACGCTTTTCAGAAACTCATTACCTATAATGAGGATGGCGCCCTTACCATTCACTTCCCAGCGGCGGATGCCTGGCCTGAAGGCTTGAAACCGACCTGGGGCTACCAGCTTATCTACGAAACACCCTTCCCGGAGGACGCCGGAATCGGAAACCAGGTGACTTTCCACAACACCGCCCAGCTGGATAAATACAACAGCACGGCATACTGGCAGGGCAATGTCCCCGAGCAGGGCTATGGCTTGGTGAAGCAATCCACCGATTCTAACCTGAATACCGGGACAGATGTGGGAACCGTGGACTGGCGTTCCACCATCAGCTATCCTTCGAACATTGCGGAAAATGATTTGGAAAATATAGAATACAGGGACTGGATCGCGAACGTCTATTACGAGGACAGCGGGCAGTTTATTGACGGCAGCCATTACACCACCCTGAATACCCTGAGGAATACCCTGAGGGTCACAAACGCCCAGGGGGAAACGCTGGTGTGGGGGACCGATTACACCGTCGGCGTTGTGTATGTGAAAGATATGCCCAAGTACGATACCTTTGACAAGGCTTGGAATAACACAGCGGCGATTTTCAATCAAACACTGATTGATGTCACAAACGAGGGAGAACCCGATACTCCCATCGCGCTGTTCTGTATCCAGTTTACGAAAGCTTCTCTAGAGAAGCTGAAGGGTGGCCGGCTCCTGAATCTTTCTTACCAAACCCTGGTAAACAGGCAGAAGACGAAGGACGGCAAGACAGTGTTGATAGAAAATGTGGGGTCCATTCTGGGACACACCGTTCCCATATTCCTGGAGACCGCCTTCCATCCCCAGCTGCAAAAGCAGGTAAGCGCCACCGGAATGGCTCCCAGCGGGGATGATTTCCAGTTGAATTCAGATATCTGGTCGGATGAGGCTGATTTGGATTTGGGCGACACCGGCGGCAGGCTCTATTACCGGATTTTGTTCTATAATTACACAGACGCAATCCAGTTTCACGATAATATGCTGCAAGAGTTTTATCAGCTTGCTAACGATACGTCTTATATCGCTTTTGATTCACAGCTGAGAATTTACAACGCGGCAACCGGGAAATTGGAACAAACTGTAAAAATCTGGGGCGCCCACATGGACAACGGGAACCAATATAACGGGAATTACAGGCTGTACGATTTGAGCCAATTTAAGGACTGCATCATCGGCCTGTATTACTCCATCGATGTAAGCGGGGATGAAGCCCTGGCGGATCTTGCGGAGGGAAAAACCCACGCTTACACCAATACCGTTACCTGGGATGATGACAAAACCGATTCTACAACGGCCAACGTTACCAACAGTGAGCAGACCCTGAAAAAAGTGGGTGTTCAAACCGATGAGAACGGCGAGACCCTGGTCACCTACTATGTGGTGATTAACCCGGAGGGACGGGACCTCCACCCGGAAAGCGACGCCTTAGACCTGCGGGATACCCTTTCCCTGCCCAACGGCGTGACAGCCGACCTGCGGCTGGAGACCATAGGGCTGTACCGCTATGATCCTTTACAAGATAATAATCTTGGAGCAGAAGTGACGAAAGATGAGTTTCCCGATTTCCAGGTGGAGCTTGAGGACGGCACCGCCAATACCTACACCTTCACGGTGCCGGATGAAATGGCCTGCGTGGTGATGTACACCTACCAGATCAACCTGGGAACCAGCGCTCTGGAGGAAATTCCCGTCAGCAACACGGCCTCCCTGCTGGGGCGGGCGGTGATCGGCGCGGGAAGCGAAGTGGTCATCCAGGCCCAGGACTCCAGCGCCCAGGTGAATAAAGCAACCCTGACCATCTACAAATATGGCGGGGAAGATGTGTCCAATTTGCTGGACGGTGTTTTATTTACCCTGGAACGCTTTGAGAAAAATGACGATGGGTATAGCTGGAATACAACTTCTGTAACGGCAGCAGCCCCAGATGGTGTGCATTTTATCACCGGCGGCGACCGTGTAAAGGGCGCGATCGTCCTGAACTTCCTGGGCGAAGAAAACGAGGGCGGCTCCCACTACAACACCCTGTACCGCTTAACAGAGTATCAAACCCTGGATGGCTACGAGCTGAATACGACCCCCCACTACTATGTGTGGGGCGAGGCAAACGCCACGGAAGAGGGAACAGCCGAGGCCATGGCCGAGGTTCTAGCAGAGACCGGCGTAGATTGGGAAGACGTGATGTTCATCCCCTTTGGGGAGAGCAAAACGGACGATATCCAAAACCTGCCCACCACAACGGAAATCACCGTTGAGAAACAGTGGCAGGGTGCGGAAGGCACAGAGCTGGAGGAGGGGGAACACCCTGACGCGGTGAAAGTCACCCTTTATCAGCAGACGGCCGAAGGAGAGCCGGTGCAGTATACGGCTGAAGGCGTGGAAAACCCCGTTACGCTTAACGCTGAGAACAACTGGACATACACCTGGGAGCAGCTTCCCAAGGAGGTGGACGGGCAGGCCGTCACCTACACCGTAGTGGAAACCCCCATAGATGGCTGGGAAGCCCGTTATGTGGGTGAGAATGGAGAGGAAACCACCGGTATCACGGAAGGGACCATCCAAATTATCAACACAAAGCAGTCCACCTTCACGCTGCCGGAGACCGGCGGCGTAGGACCTACCCTCGTTGCAATCGCAGGGGTGCCCTTGATTGGGGCCGCCGGCGTTGTATATAGGAATCTGCGGCGCAAACGCCGGAGAGGAGGGAAGCTTCCATAAGCGAAATTCCCTGTTTACCCTCTCGAAGCGCGATCCCGAAAAGCTTTCAAACTGAAAGGAGAAAACAATCATGAAACAAGCGAAAAAATTGGCAGCGGTCCTGCTGTCCCTGATGCTGGTGCTGGCGCTGGCTGTTCCGGCCTCCGCCGCGGGAAATTACACCATCACCATCACAAACGACCAAGACGGCCACACCTATGAGGCTTACCAGATCTTCGCCGGCGATGTGTCCGATGACATCACGGACAACGCGACCGATACAGGCCCCATCCTGTCCAACATCACCTGGGGCAGCGGTGTGGATAACACCCGCTATGCTGCTTTGCTGGCCGCTCTGCAAGCGGATGGAACCATTGGCACAAAATTTGCAGATATTGATGATGCCACGGATGCCGCGGCCATTGCCGCCGCTCTGGACGGTGCAGCCACCACTTACGCAGAAGCCTTTGCCAATGTGGTGTCCAGGTTCTTGTCTGATACCGCAACGGCAAGCATGGCTGGTGATGGAGTATACACCATTGCTAACCTGGACGCCGGCTACTATCTGGTGAAGGACCAGGACGGCAGCCTGCAGGGTGACCCTGCCACCGCCACCGAGTACATCGTCCAGGTGCTGGGCAATGTGCAAATGGAGCCCAAGGACAGCGATGTTCCCACCGTGGAGAAGAAGGTTTCGGAAGAGGATTTCAGGCAAGATGATGGTTACGGTTACGGATACAACGACGTGGCCGACTGGGACATTGGCGACAGCGTTCCCTTCAAGCTCATCGGCTCCATCCCGGACATGTCCGCCTACGAAACCTATGAGTACATCTTCAACGATACCCTGTCTGACGGCCTGACTCTGCAGGAAGACACCATCAACGTGTACATTGCGGTAAACAAAGATGACGAGGTGGGGGATTATACTGCCCTTACTGCGGGAGAGGATTACACCCTTACCACAACGAACACAGAAAATGGCGGCGGCAGCTTCTCCATTGCCTTTGAGGACTTAAAGACTGCCCCCTATATGGACGAAGGAAACCGGAATTTTGTCATCGTGACCTACGACGCAACTCTGAATGCCAACGCTGAGATTGGCCTGGACGGCAACCCCAACGATGTGTACTTGGAATTTTCCAACGACCCCAACGGGGACGGCCTGGGCCGCACCACAGAGGACACCGTCATTGTGTTCACCTATGAGCTGGACGGCACCAAGGTGGACGGTGAGAATGAGGATACCAAGCTGGAAGGCGCGGAGTTTGTGCTGTTTAACGGCGGACATACCCGAGTCGCTCACATAGAAAACGGCAAGCTGGCTGGATGGGTTGCCTTGCCGGGTGGATATGATAGCGACACTTATCAGCAAATCCCCTATGAAATGTGGGAAGAAATTGACCAAACCACCTCTGTCATCATGACATCCGCTGCTGGAGGAGTCTTTGGTGTGTCCGGCCTGGACGACGGCACCTACCATCTTATGGAGATCAAGGCCCCCAACGGCTACAACCTGCTGGAAGGGGATGTGCAGCTGGTCATTGAGGCTACAACTGTCAACGGGCAGAATTGGAATGGTGCTGCCAACACCGCTCTGACTGCGTTAACCATCAATGTGGCAAACGAAGGCGCTGTGAATGGCGAGACTGACACCGGCGCTGTGAACGTCACCGTAAGGAACAACCAGGGCGCCACCCTTCCCGAGACCGGCGGCATGGGCACCACTCTGTTCTACATCATCGGCGGCCTGCTGGTGGTGGGCGCCGGCATCCTGCTGGTGGTCCGCATCCGCATGAGATCCCACAACGAGTAATCACAAAAACATAATGTAAACCCTTAAACCGTTCTGCTGCGCCGGGAGCCCCTCTCCCGGCCGCAGCAGTAAGGAGAGCCCTTCATGAAGAAACAAGCTTCCAAGAAAAACAGAATGACCCTCATACTGTTGCTGGCAGTGCTTCTTGCAGGGCTGTCCTTGCTGCTGTATCCCTTCGTGGCCGATTACTGGAACTCCATGCACCAGTCCCAGGCCATTGCCTCCTACCAGGAGACCGTGGCGGAAATGGACGATGAAACCTACGAAGCCTTGTGGCAGGCGGCGGAGGACTATAACAGCGGGCTGGTGGGCAACGCCAACCGGTTCCAGCCCACCCAGGAGGAGCATCAGCGCTATGAGGAGCTGCTGGATGTGTCCGGCAACAGGGTTGTCGGCTATGTGGAGATTCCCAGCATCGACGTTTCCCTGCCCATTTACCACGGCACCAGCGATGAGGTGCTGCAAACGGGTGTGGGCCACATCGAAGGGTCCTCCCTGCCGGTGGGGGGCGAAAGCACCCACTGTGTGATTTCCGGCCACCGGGGCCTGCCCTCCGCCCGGCTGTTCACCGATCTGGACCAGCTCTCCGAGGGGGACATCTTCACCCTGCGGGTGCTGGACGAAACCCTGACCTACGAGGTGGACCAGATCCATGTGGTGGAGCCGGACGATATCTCCCTGCTGGAAATTGTGGAGGGGGAGGACCTGTGTACCCTGGTCACCTGCACGCCCTACGGGGTCAACTCCCACCGGCTGTTGGTGAGGGGCCACCGGGTGGAGAACCGGGAGGACGGGATGATGCGTATCATTGCCGACGCCATGCAGATTGACCCGCGGTTTGTGGCCCCGGTGATTGGGGCGCCCATTTTGCTGGCGGCCCTTCTGGTGGTGATTCTGCGGCCGCTGCGGCGGAGAAAACGAAAGGGGTGATCCCATGAAGTGGAAAGAAATCTTGGGACGGGCGGGGACCTTTGCCGTCCTTGTCCTTCTGGCCTGCGCCCTGGCTGTGACTGCCGCGGCCCAAGCCATCGACCAGGACAGGGAGAGCACGCTCACCTTATATTTCGGGGAAAACGGAACGGATTTCGCGGAGGTGGAATTTTCTCTCTACCGCGTGGCGTCCCTTACAGAAGAGGGGGAGTATGCCCTGACGGATGACTTTGCCCAGTATCCCGTCTCCCTGGAGGACTTGGACAGCTCCGGTCTGCGCAGCCTGGCCCAGACCTTGGACGCCTATGTGGCCCGGGATAAGCTTACGCCCCTGCTCTCCCAGGAAACCGGTGAGGACGGCAGGGTTTCCTTTGATAGTCTTTCCCCGGGGCTGTACCTGGTTTTGGGGGAGTCCTACACCCAGGATAACACGGTATACACCCCCAGTCCCATGCTGTTCTATTTGCCCGGCCAGGGGGAGGACGGCGGCTGGGAGTACGAGGTGACAGCCTCCTGCAAATTCGACCAGGAGGAAATCACAGACACCACCGTTTCCCGCAAGGTGCAGAAGGTGTGGAAGGACAACGGGAACCAGTCCAAGCGGCCGGAGCTGGTGTTTGTCCAGCTGCTGGAAAACGGCGCCGTGGTGGACACGGTGGCTCTCAGCGAGGAGAACAACTGGGAGTACACCTGGGAGGGTTTGGACGCTTCCTCCCGGTGGCAGGTGGCGGAGACAAACGTCCCCGATGGCTACACCGTCACCGTGACCCAGGAGGGGACCCTCTTTGTGGTGACCAACACCTATCCCGGCAAAACGCCGCCCAAGCTCCCCCAGACGGGACTGCTGTGGTGGCCGGTGCCGCTGCTGGCCTGCGCGGGGCTCGCTTTGGTGATTGCGGGTGCCGCGGCGCGGCGCAGAGGGAGAGGCTCCCATGAAAGGTAAGACGCGGATGGGAAATATCCTGCTGGCGGCAGGGGCGCTTTTCCTGACGGCGGCGCTGCTGCTGACAGGGAGCAACCTGTATGAGACGTACCAGGCGGGGCAGGCCTCGGAGCGCCTTTTCCAAGAGGTTTTCAGCCGGATAGAGAGCCAGTCCCAGGATGCGGACTCTCTCTCCCAGGCCGTCTTGGCCGGTGGGGAGGAGGAAACGCCGGAGTATCTTCTCAACCCGGAGATGGAAATGCCCGTGGAGGAAATTGAGGGCAACGGGTATATCGGCCTGCTGGAGATCCCGGCTTTAGGGCTGTCCCTGCCGGTGATGAGCGAATGGAGCTACCAAAACCTGAAGCTGGCCCCCTGCCGGTACAGCGGCTCGGCCTACACGGGGAATTTCACTATAGCCGGCCACAATTACAGCACCCACTTTGGCCCCATAGGGGGACTGAACGCCGGAGATTCCATCACCTTCACCGATATGCAGGGAAACCGTTTTGCCTATGAGGTCCAGGTGGTGGAAACGCTGGAGGCCACCGCGGTGGCGGACATGGTCAGCGAGGAGTGGGACTTGACACTGTTCACCTGCGATTTGAGCGGAGAGTCCCGGATCACCGTGCGGTGCCTGCAGGTGTAGACATTTCGCCTTTTTACATAGGATTTATAAAATGAAGCAAAACAGTTGACACGTTATATATGAATTGCTAAAATCAACACAGAGGCAACCACGAACCCCCTTGTCCTATTTGTGGAGAGAGGAGCAGAGCGATGAATTTTGTATGTCCTGTGTGCGGCTACGTCTATGACGAGGCCCAAGAAAAGGAGAGCTTTTCCAAGCCTGTCGGAGACTTGGCAGTGTCCCATCTGCAAGGCCGCCAAAAGCCTGTTTACCCCCCAGGGCGGGGAGAACCTTGCCGTTAGCGGGGAGCCAGCCCAGGCTCTGTCGGAGAAGCTTTCTCAGAACGAATCCCAGTCCTCGTATTTTTCAGACGAGGGGACGAGCTTTGGCAGGGCGATTGCTTTTCGTTGTTTTGTTGCTAGGTACCTTTTTTCAACAGCTTTATAATACAGTTGATGCAGTTGTAGTTGGCAATTTTATCAGCACAGAAGCTTTGGCTGCTGTGGGGGGGTCTACCAGCGTACTAATCAATCTGTTGGTCGGACTGTTCGTAGGTATTGCTGCTGGAGGTAGTGTTATTGCTTCTCAATTTTATGGTGCGGGTGCTGTTGAGGAAACCCGTAGAACTATGCATACTGCAATAGCTTTCAGTTTGGCAGGCGGAATTGTCCTAATGATACTAGGATATGTTTTTACCCCAATTGCCCTTAGAATCACAGGAACTCCAGAAGATGTTATGTCAGATGCAATTAGCTACATGCGTATTTACTTTCTGGGAATTATCGGAAACTTGATTTATAACATGGGTTCTGGGTTGCTACGTGCTTTAGGAGATTCAAAGAGCCCATTGTATTTTTTGGTTGTTTGCACTATTACAAATCTTGTTTTAGATTTGCTATTTGTCATTGTTTTTCATTGGGGTGTAGCGGGAGTAGCCATAGCCACAATTTTAGCTCAAGCGCTGAGTGCCTGCCTTGTCCTTCTAAAACTGTTTCGATCTGACATACAATACAAGTTATCTTTCCGCGAAATTCGATTTCATGGCGCTACTCTCCGGAAAATTGTTCAGATAGGATTTCCCAATGGCTTACAGTCCGTCATGTACAGTGTTTCCAACATTATTGTGCAAGCCTCAATTAATTCTTTTGGTACGAAAACAGTGGCTGCTTGGAGTGCTTATAGCAAAGCTGACGGCTTATTCTGGATGATTATTAACGCTTTTGGAATTGCCGCTACTACTTTTTCAGGACAAAATTTTGGTGCGCAAAAATATGATCGGGTGCGAAAAAGTGTTCGCGTAGGATTGGGACTTTCCTTTATGTCTTCTGTATCACTTAGTTTCATTTTGTACAGCGGAGGCCAATTCGTTTTTCGACTGTTTGTTCAGGACGATTCTGTAATTTCGATTGGTCTTACCATTTTGCACACAATTGTACCGTTTTATTTTACCTACATTTTTATTGAAATTCTTGCCGGTGCTATTCGCGGTACGGGAGACTCCTTAATACCTACTATCATCACTTCCCTTGGAATTTGTGGAATTCGTGTAATTTGGTGTGCTTTTATAGTTCCACAGTGGCATAATATTCAAATCGTTGCTCTCAGCTATCCGGTGGCCTGGATTATTACTTCTCTCGCTTTTATCATTTATTATCGCTGTGGAAGTTGGATGAAACGTCAAATCCGCAAATCCGGTTTTACAAATGTGGAACAGACTTGATTTTTCCTGCTTTTTTAATGTCCATAAGAGAAGGTGTAAATTCCAAAGTATAAGTATTGTAAAGGTTCTCAGCAATGTTCGGTTTATTATGTGTTAGAATTTTTATTAAGTCGTATGGCTCACTTGTGGCTATACTCTGTGAGTTTGAATGCTTGGAAGTAGCTTCTTTTGCAACCCCTTTTCCCGTGAAACTACCGATCTCCCAACACCAACAGGAACCGGGTGGACGAGTTGGCAGAGATAAAAACGAGCGGACAACCTAGCAACTCCCGGCCACATTTCGATAAATTGGTGTGGGAGTTTCCGATGGGCAGCAGGATAAACCGTGGTAGCTGCCGGCTAGTCCAGCAGGGTGTCAGCGGGGAATGCGCAAAACGCGGCTCTCCACACACCCCCCAAAACAAAAATCCCCCCGAGCGCTGAAAACACAGCGTTTGGGGGGATTTTGCGTAACATCCTTACTCCGCCTGCTTAGGGCAGGCCTTACACTTGGGAGAGCAGCTCCACAGCTTGTCGGCGGTGGGAGTCCAGTTCTCCGCATAGGGCTGGCACTTCTTCGTCAGGTTTTCCACGGGCTCGGGGGACTGCATGTCCGTGGACCTGGCCCCGCTCTTTTCCACCATCTCCTGGAGCTTGCCAGGGTTCTCCAGCATGGGGCAGGGGCGGAACATGTTCTCGTTAAAGGGCTGGCCGTCGTGATAGGCCATGAACAGCGGGGACTTGAGAGCCTCCAGCAGCGTCTTGTCATAGACGCTGGAATCGGAGTAGTGGATAAAAGCGCAGGGCTCCATGTCCCCGTTGGCGTTGATGTGGATGTACCGCCGTCCCCCGGCGATGCACCCGCCCACATACTCCCCGTCGTTTTGGAAGTCGATGGTGAAGAGGGGCTTGGTGCTCCGGTAGGCGCGGATGCGGTCGTACATCTTTTTCCGCTGCTCCGGAGAGGGCAGCAGCTGGGTGACGGCGTCGTTGCCCACCGGCATGTAGTGGAAGAACCAGGCGAACTTGGCCCCGTCCGCGATGAGGGAATCGAAAAATTCCTCGCTGCTCAGCGAGTCGATGTTCTGGCTGGTATAGCAGCAGGAGACGCCAAAGGGCAGCTTCTTGCTTTGCAGCAGCCGCATGGTTTTCACCACCGCCTGATAGGTGCCGTGGCCCCGTCGTCCGTCGGTGGCCTCCTCAAAGCCCTCAATGCTGATGGCGGGGACAAAATTTTTCACCCGCAGCATGCCGTCGGCAAAGTCCTCGTCAATGAGGGTGCCGTTGGTGAAGGCCAGGAACATGCAGTCGGGATGGGCCTGGCACAGCTTTAGAATATCCGCCTTGCGGACCATGGGCTCGCCGCCGGAAAAGATGTAGAGGAAGGTTCCCAGCTCCGTACCCTGGCGGACAATGTCATCCAGGGTTTCGTAGCTCATGTTCAGCTTGTTGCCGTAGTCCGCCGCCCAGCAGCCAGTGCAGTGGAGGTTGCAGGCGGAGGTGGGGTCCATCAGGATGGCCCAGGGAATGTTGCAGCCGTGCTCCTTCTCCGCCTTTTCCTGGCGGGCAAAGCCGATCAGGTTTACGTTGACGATGAAATTCTGGAAGAAGGTTTTCCGCACCCCGGCGTCCAGGTCGGTCCACAAGCTTTTAATCAGCCGGTACCAGTTGTTGTCCGGGTTGTCGATGACCTTGTGAAACGCCGCCCGCTGGCTGGGGAACAGGTTGTCCTTGTCGAATTTGTCCGCCCAGCTGAGCAGGTTGGGCAAGGCCTTGTCCGGGTCCTCGTCCAGATAGTGGAGGATCTGCTTGGCTACAAAGGACTTCACATTTTCGGGGATGGTCTTTTCGCTCATACGCTTCCTAATCCTTTCTGAAATAATAAAAGAGTAATCCATACAAATGAAATTAAAATTTTATCAATGTTAAGGCGCTCTTCGCGCCTTCCTCGGGAGAGCCCTTGGGAAGAGCCCGCCAGTGGCGGTACACAGCCACCGCCGCCACCATGCCGCATCCCAGGGCCAGGGAGAACTGCCGGCTCCAAGCCAATAGGCCAAAGGCCAGCACGCCAAACAGGGTGAACACCAGAATGCTCCGCCGTGTCATGGGGCTGACCTTCACCACGGTGGAGAAAAGAATGTACAGCCCAGCCAGCAGCAGGACGATCCAGCATTGGGGAGCCAGGGCCGCCAGCACCCCAAAGGCGGTGGCAATACATTTTCCGCCCCGAAAATGGTTGAACAGGCCCACAGCGTGACCCAGCACAGGCGCCGCTATCACTCCCGCGAAAAGCAGCGACCGTATATCCGCGCTGCCTTTCGCCATGAAAACAGGCACAAAGCCTTTGAACAGATCCAGCAGCAGGCAGGCTGTCCCCACAGCGGGGCCGCAGAGAAGAAAGGCGTTCACGGCTCCGGGGTTGTGGTCGCCGCTTTCTTGGGTCAGGTTCCGCCCGGCCAGGAGACGGGCCGTCAACTGGCTGAACATGATCCCCCCTGCGAGAAAGCCCGCGCCCATCCAGAACAGCCAGGGGAAAAGAGGGGGAATCATGCTAGCACCACCCTTTTCACAATGTCCCGGGCCGCACGGGGGTTGGTGAACTCCCTTTGGGCCTCCCGCATGCTCTTCTGGAGGCTTCGGTCCTGGGAAAGCCTCCAGGCTGTTGCTGCGGCCTCCTCCGGCGTGTCAGCCCGAAGGGACATGCCTCGCTGGGAGAAAAACTCCGCGTTGGCCTCCTCACAGGCGGAGTAGGCCAGCAGGTGAACCAGGGGAACGCCCAGCACCGCCGTTTCCGTGCTGGTCAGGCCTCCCGGCTTGGTAATCACCACGTCCGCGGCGGCCATGTACAGGTCTGTCCGCTGAGTGTAGCCCACCGGATGGATGGCCTTTTCCTGACGAAAACGGCGCTCCATGCCTTTAAGGCCCTCACGATTATGACCCAGCAGTACATGGGCCTCCCAATGGCCCGGGCGGGTCAGCAGAGCCTGGCAGACCTGCTCCAGATGGCCGCAGCCGGCGCTGCCCCCCATCAGAAGAAACATGGTCTTGTCCTGGGGAATGCCCAAGGCGGCGCGGGCGGACTCCCTGCTCACCGGCTGGGAGAACCGTTCCCGCACCGGAATTCCAAAGGGAAGCAGCCGTGCTTCGGGAAGGCCCTTGGCGGCTATTTGCCCCACCAGGTCCCGGTGGGGGATAAAGTACCCGTCCAGCCTGGTTTCCTCCGTAAAGGGAATGCAGGTATAGTCCGTCAGCACCCCATAGCAGGGGACCGTGGAAAGCCCCTCCCGCCGGACTGCCGTCATGGCTTCCATGGCGAACAGATGAGTGCAGATCACCTGGGTGAAAGCCTTTTCCCGCAGATAATCCGCCAGCCTTTGGGCGCGGCGGGCGTTGGCGTAATAAACAGGGGACAGCCTGTCCGGGCTGCTGAGCTTATCCCCCGCCTTGTAGAGAGAGTTGAAGGCTCCCGGCGCCCGTTGAATCAAGAGGGTATAGGCGGAGGCCGCCCGCTCGCCGGCCCGGCTGCCTCCAAAGGACAAGGGGTCCTTTTGCTCATAGGGAATCCCCTCTGCCTTCAGCGCCTCTCCCAGAGCGCTGGCGGCGCTGTTGTGGCCCTCTCCGGTGCCGCAGCTCAGCAGCAGGACCCCGGGGGCAGGAGAGGTACTTGAAATTGTGCTGTTTCCTTCCATAAGCATCTTCGCTTTCTTTGTCGTTTATTTGGGAGATAGCTGCCAGAGTGTAAAATAATCGCAAAATTTGACTTTTGCCACATCTGTATACTATAATATTTTTCAGCCTCACGACAAGGGGCAGTCTTTCGCGAAAGTGTGGATTATACCACACAACACGCCTTGAAAAACGGAAAAAACCACATTTTTCGGAAAAATCGTTTCATAATGGGAGGGAGCTGTCATGGAGGGAAAAAAGCCTGACCGCCGGGTGCTGAAAACAAAACGAGCCATTCGCAACGCTCTGGCTCAGCTGTTGGTGGAGAAGGAGCTGGATGAAATCACGGTGAAGGACGTGGCGGACACGGCGGACATCAACCGCAAAACATTTTACAACTACTACACCGGCATCCATCAGGTCATTGACGAGATCGAAAGCGGGATTGTCTTTACCTTTGACCAGGCGATTCGAGAGGTGGACGCCCGCCGGGATATAAAAAATCCCTATGTGTTTTTTGAGAAGATCACGGCCATTCTCAACCAGGATCTGGATTTTTACAGCCACCTGTTTCGCATGCGGGGAAACCTGAGCCTGTCTTATAAAATCACCACGCTGCTGAAGAAGAAAATCCTGGAGTCCTTTCTCCAGGAGCATTCCTGCGACCCCCAGGAGGCGGAGATTTTCGTGGAATACGCTGTGTGGGGAATGATGGCAGTCTACGAAAGCTGGTTCAACTCCCAGCGAAGCACCCCTTTGGAGGAGATTTCCCAAAAGCTGAGCGTGGTGTGTGTTTACGGGCTTGCGGGCTTGCTGAAGGAGGACGCCTGAGGATGAGTCTCTCCATAAAGGAGGCCATGCCTTTCGCGCAGACTCCGGGCGAGTGCGGGATGGAGCTTCCAAATCCTGATCGATTGGCGGAACAGCCAGGCGCTGTCAAGCTGCCGGGCGGCAAAAAAACACATCTCTTCCAGGCGGGGACATTCCTTCCGGATAATTCCATCAAAACGGGCAAATACTATCCTGTGAAAAAACAAGCCGCCGGAGAGCTTCCGGCGTGACACAGCGACGGGAGGAATGGTATGAAAGCCACAGGAATTGTTCGGAGGATTGACTCACGTGTTATTATAAGACAAAGCCTGAAAGCCGCATAAACACTGGGTTTTCGCTGATTTCATCCACCGTTTGGCCCAAAATCCGCCGGCAAAAATTATAACGAGGCTTTTTAAGAAGGTGATAGAAAGTAACCAGGAAAAACCACATAGGGAAAGGGAACGGGCCACACCGTTTCCCTCTCCTGCAAAGAACGTAGGAGCGGCCTCTCTTTGGAGAAGCCGCTCTTTTCTGTCCTACAACATCCGGAAGGAGGCCGCCCCATGAAATGCCAGCGCAAGTACCAGTGGGTCAAGCTGCCCAGGAACTGCCTGCCCCAGGGCAAGGGGGTACTGGGGCACTGGGCCAGGCTGGCGGCGCGGGCGGCCTACCGGAAGGGGATTGGCATCTACTGCGGCTTTGAGAACGAAGTGCTCCCCGGTATGTGGGCTGGGGGCGTGGTGGGGCTCAAAAGCATTCTGGGGACAAGGAGCCGCAGGGTGGCTCTGGAGACCCTGGAACAGCTCCAGGAACTGGGTTACCTCAGCTACTCCCTGGACTCAGCCACCAAGAAGCTGGAGTACACCCTGCTGGACTGGGTGGCCAACTGCTCCGGCCAGGCCTGCCGGGACCAGGGCGTTTACGCCCTGCAGGGCACAGGTTTTCTCTGCCTGCCGCGGGACATCCCCGACCGACTGGTGGGGCACGTGTTCGAGGAAGCGGACGCTTGGCTGGATCTGTGGTGTCACACGGTCTGGCAGGAGCCCAAGAATATCTTTTCACATCTGGCGCCTGCGGTCCAGTACGGGCCCCTGGGCGCCGTTTTGACATTGGAGGTCCTGGGGAATCGCTGGGGCTGGGAGAAGACCAAGGTATGGAGGTTTTTCCAGAAGCATCGGGATGCCTTCCCTCTGTACCGTCTCCCTGGCGCCTGCGGCTGCCTGGTGTTCAACGCCCAGTACCCCACCCAGCAGTCGGTGGAGGGGATGGGCCATCCATTGCCCACACAGGAGGAGATTCTGAGCGTTTTGGAGAAGCTGCGCCAGTGCGGGGGCACTGCGCAGATCGCCGAGAGTGACAACCTGCGGCTCAACAAGATGACGCTGTGGTACAGCCCCCGCCTGCTGGAAAAACGGGAGGGAAACAGCCGCGTTGCACTTTCGCTTTCTATATTACGCGCGTATTTTTCTCCGTGTTGGAAATGGAAGAAGTGTAAGGATGACTGCAAGGAAATAGTAAGGAAACCAGGGCTGGGTTACCCAAGAGGCAACCCGGCCCTTTTTGATGGAGAGAGGAAGGTATCCCATGAAAGACCAGAACAAGACAAACCGCCTTGAGAATAAGAAAATGACGGACTTGATGGAGCTGCTGAAAGCCCAGGGAATCCTGGCGGACGGGGAAATCACCGATGAGGAGCAGAGAAAGCTCCAACAGGAGCGGAGAAAGCGGCTCTATCACAATACCCGGGTGCTGCTGGAGAATTACCGGGACATAGCCTGGGCACTGGAGTGCTTCCCGGATACGGTGGCGGAGGAGTTGGACGTCCCTTTCCAGCCCCTTGACGCCCTGCTGGACCGGATGGACGCGGAAGGTTGCATGGGCAACAGGAAGCTGGAGAACCGGGTGGCGAGCGTGCGGAAGTCCCGGCTGCTGCTGGACCGGGTCAACGAGGCGCTGACCATCCTCCGGAAGAAGCCTGGTAACGGCGCCAGGCTGTATGAGCTAATCTACCTGTCCTACATCGCCCCGGAGAAGCTGAGCCACACCGACCTGCTGTTCCGGCTGGACCTGTCCTCCCGGCAGTTCTATCGTTTGCGGGACCAGGCCATCGATGTGATCGCAGTCCGCCTGTGGGCCGTGCCCGTGGGGAAGATGGACTTGCTGCTGGGGGTGGTGGGGGAGTGAGCTCTGTGATGGGATAGACGCAGAGATATCCCATCTGGAAAAGCTGCCGCCGTGGCAAGGGTAGACTAGACCCCGTCCGAACAGGTAGAAAAATACCGCCACCCGGTCAAGAGTGGCGGTACGCTTATTGATTCAGGAAATCGGCGGGAAGGATGGCTGGCACCACCGAACCGGCGAAGTCCTTGATGTTGCGGGTAAGGATGTAGCTGGCCTCGTTCCGCTCTGCCACGGCATCCATCACCGCATCCTCAAAGTCCGGCATGGCCCGCATGAGGGCAGTGTGTATGTCCATGCCCTGCACATCGGCGAAGCTCACAAGCTGGGCGAGTTGTTCGATCTGCTCCTTGGCCTGCTGTGCAGAGCCGAGAGCCTTGCGCAGCATATAGAAAATGTCGGTGGCGGCGGATGCGGGGATCAGGCACTCGGCATCGCCTTCAATGGCTTTACGCAGCGCCCGGTAGGAATCTGCGAAGAATGGCTCCCGCTTTTGCAGGATGTCCAAGATTACGTTTGTGTCGATCAGGATTCTCATTGTCTGGCCAGCCGCTCCTCTCGTATGGTTTTCTCATCCATGGCGGAGTCCGCAGGGACAATCCCCACGAGGCTGTCCAGAACCGCCAGCTTATTGACGGTGGGGCTGGTGAGCCGGGCGATGTTCTTGCCGTTCTTGGTAATGAATATGTCCTGCTTCATGGCCATTTCCAGATATTTACCGAGGTTTTGCTTAAACTCGGTTGCGGTTACGATCATAGTATGCGCCTCCTTCATGGTGTATAGTATGTTCTTCTTCATCTTCATTATATGCGAATCGCACGAAATTGTCAAGAAATCGCACGATATATTTTGTTCGATACTTGCGCACGGAAATGGTGTAAAACTCTCTAAAATTCGAATGATGCGCGGCGGGTGATAGCAATCGCCTGAAAAATCGAGGTTTCAAGTGGGATATACACCCCGGAAATTCAAAGAGAGGAAGCGGTGGTTATGGCAACGACCACAGGGCCTATAGATTTTGCAAAACCGATTTTGTTAATCGACCAAGTTCTGCAAATTGTTTTGCTGATAGACGGGGATTAGCAAACACATTGTGAAAAAGTAATCGTATTTTGCAAAATAGCGGGGTTGAAAAGCGAAACATCCCGCCCACAAAATGGCAATAAAATGGCAAGTTCCCGCCGATGACAAGGGAACGGGAAAAGAGTATACTGGTATTGTCGCAAAGTGGGCAAAGGGAAGGCCGCTCTTCAGAGAGATCTGAGGACGGCTTTTTTGGTGCCCGGATTTTTAGATTGGAGGTCGTGAAATGGAACGTGAAACACATTCTGCCCGGCTGCGGACGATCTACTGGTCGTTGGTGGCCGTGGGCTGCGGGCTTCTCTTGTCGGTGAGGCCGGTATTGGCGGAGACCATCTGGGATCGGTTTTCCAGCATCATGCAGGACATCTACGGCCAGGTGGTGGCCATCAGCACCATTGTGGCGGTGACAGTGGCCGCCATTGCCCTGATTGTCCGCATGGTATCCCGGAACCAACGGGCTGTGGACGAAGCCACCAGCTGGCTCAGGCGCATCGTGATCACCTGGATCGTCCTGAACACCTTGGGCTTCATTGTGGCCTACCTGCAGCCCCTGATCGCCGGCGGCCAGTACACCGGCGGCTGAGGGAGGTGAGGGATGCTCGATTGGATTTTTGAGGGCATTGTCACCTGGGTGTCCAGCATCGCGGCGGACCTGATGGACGCCGTGTCCGGCATCTTCCTTTACGCCCTGGGGACGGATATGTCCGCCATGGAGGGGTATTTCCCCTTTGTGACCAAGGCCTTCGACGTGATGCAGTACATGGCCTGGGCAGTCCTGTTCCTCATCACCGTGTGGCAGCTGTTCCGGGTGTTCGGCGGGCCCATCACCGAGGCGGAAAACCCCTGGCAGCTCCTGCTGCGCAGCGCCCTGTTCGCCCTGCTGGTGGGAGCTGCCCGGCCCATCTTCACCATCGCCTTGGACATCGCCAGGGCCCCTTACACCGCCCTGCTGGACGTGTCCATGGAGGCGGAGGACTTCACCTTTGCCGGGGTGGAGGAGGCCCTGAAGAACGGCGTCACCACCGCGGTGTCCACGGTGACCATTGTGGGGCCCATCCTGATCCTCATCCTGCTCATCGCCCTGGGGTGGAATTACTTCAAGCTCCTGCTGGAGACCGTGGAGCGGTACATCGTGGTGGGCGTGCTGTGCTATACCAGCCCCCTGGCCTACGCCCTGGGAGGTTCCAAAGCCACCAACCAGGTGTTCAAGTCCTGGTGCAGGATGGTGGGCTCCCAGCTGCTGCTTTTGGTGATGAACGTCTGGTTCCTCCGGGCTTTTGATAGCTCAGTTGGGCAGTTCATCGGAAACGGCGGGGCCTTGGCCAGCGGCAACGGCTCGGTATTCCTCTGGCTGTTCTGTGCGTTGGCGTTTCTCAAGACCGCCCAGAAGTTCGACAGCTATTTGGCTTCCCTGGGGCTGAACGTGGCCCAGACCGGCTCCAGCATGGCCATGGAAATGGTCATGGCGGCACGTGTTCTCAGCGGCCTGGGCGGGGGAAGCAAAAGCGCCGGCACGGTGTTCCGTACTTCAGGCTCGGCAGCCAGTTCTGCAGCCACCGGTGCAGGGGCGGCCGCCAGCACCTTCTCGGCGGGGTTTGCCAGCAAGTTTAAGGGCAACTCCTACGTCCGGGACGCGGTGGTGGAGGGCGGCTCCCGTATGGGCCTGGGCGGCAGCGTGGGCTTTGTGGGCCGGGCCTTTGGGGGGATCGCCGCCCGAAATGGGGCGGTGCTCACTGGGGAGTCCATCGCCTCGGTGGCCAGCCGGCCTGAGGCTGTCTCCGGCGCCATTGCCGGGGATATCGCGGACCGGAGCCTGCAAAACTTTATGCCCCAGCTGACGAATTACTCCTTGGAAGGGACGCAGATCACCGGCGGCCACATCCACACCACCGCTGCGGGGGTGAAGCTGCAAGAGGAAGCCAGAGAGTCCACACAAGAAGTCGGGACCGTTTCGGCAGGCGCTGCGCCTCAAGGGGAAGGCGGGGCCTGGTATCAGACATCTCAGCCCATGGGCCCCAGCCAGCTGGACTATTACAGCGCCGACCAGTATGAGGCCCCGGAGGGCCCCCACGCTGTGGTCACTGCTGCGGATGGCAGCACCTGGTATCAGGTGGCCGCTGGTGAGGGGGCAGCCGCCTTCTACGACGTGCCGGAGTTCTCCGGCAGCGCCCTGGAGGAGAGCCAGGTTTTGGAGACCTTCCCCACCGCGGAAGATGGCACTACCCTCCGCACCGTGGAGCAGGGCGTCTTGGAGGCTACCGGCGAAAATGGCAGTGCCCTCTGGTATAACAGCGCCTTCTATGAGGAGCCGGACGCGCCGCACAGTGTGGTGCAAGCCGCCAACGGGGTGGATTGGTACCAGATGGAGACTCCTGCCGCCGCCCCGGAGTTTGAGACAGGGGAGCAGGCCCAGGCCTATAACCGGGCCGCGTTCCAGAACTTCATGCCCGGCTTTGAGCAGCAGGTCACCACAGTGGACGGCAACCAGCGGGAGGAGGGTCACTTCGAGGTCCGCCACTTGGATGGCTCCGGCACCCGATTCTTCGACACCACCCGGTACGCCGCCCCCAGAGGGGACTACAAGGTCTACGAGGACGCCAATGGAAAACAGTGGTACGCCATCCATGGCGCACCTTCCGTGGAGCGCCAGCCTGTCTATGAAAAGGGCAAGCCTGTGTACGATGGGGGCAAGCTGCGCACCACCAATGTGGAGACCGTGCGGTATAAGACCACACCCACGCCTTACCAGAAACCCCAGCGGCGGCCGGAGAAATCGCCCAAGCCGCCGCGGAAGAAAGGAAAGTAATAGAAGAAAACTGGCTCCCGCAAGAGGGAGCCAGTTTTTACAAGTATCGGCGAATCGTATCAGGGTTGTCTAGGGCACTTTCAAGAATGCGGCTTAAAATGGAGGTGTAACCTTTTCCCAGGGATCTGGCCTTTTTCAATGCTTGCGGCGAGAGACGTAACGTCACCGTTTGTTTTGCCTCTCTGTTCTGCGGACTTCTGAGATCTTTTTAAATTGCTTTAAATCTTCTTCAGAAAACTCTGGGTATTCAGCATCTTTGGGAAATGGTAACCCGGCTGCATCCGCGAGCATTTTTAATTGTTCCGGTGTAGCCTTTTTTGAAATGTCAATTTCCTTGCGCACGATAATAGGCCTCCTTTTCTCGTTTTGTAGCAAGTCTTGCTGAGATGATGCGGATAGATGGATGTCGTTCTGTGTAAACAACCATGACAAGAACAGCGGTTCCATTAACTAGGCCAATTGTAATGTATCTATCTTCCCAATCAGAATGTAGGTTGTCATATTATTCAATCCGATTTGGATCATCAAATACTAAAGCAGCTGTGCTAAAATCAATCCCATGTTTTGCTATATTGATTTGCTCTTTTTTGTCATCCCATTCAAAAGCACTACACTTCCCTCCCCCTTGCCATTAGTATACCAAATCGAAAACTATTCTTGACAAGGGCATAATGCCAAGTGAAAAGGTTTTAGATTTTCCAGTGGATTGTAACACTCTCGCTGGTAGCGTCAATCTGTGATATGAGTATATCAACCACCTTGCGCTTATCGTCAAAGCTCACGGACTCCCAATCATCAAGATAGCCCGTAATGCTATCAATCTGTGAAGCGGAAACAGAATTAGCGGTGAGGTCTGCGACCAGCCGGAGCTGTTTCTGCCGTTCCGCATCCAGTTCCTCAATGCGGGTGTTTGCGTATTGCAGGAGAAGCGGATTAGCGCCGGACAAAGTGTCCAGAAGTTTCTCGATCTCGCTTTCCGTCTTTGCAAGGGCGACACGGGCGGCGGTCAACTTCGGATTGTAGCTTTGTTCCTTTCCGCCTTTCAGCGTGTGGAATTTTCGCATCTTCTTAACCATCTCGCCGTAAACAAACGTCTCCATGCTTTGCGCGGTCAACGTACCGGCTCCCTCGCAGCTCTTATTGTCTGCCCGTTGTTTGCACCGCAGGTAGGTGACACCATTTCTGGCGTTCAGACTTGCCAGGGCATAGCCGCAACGTCCACACTTGATTTTCCCGGCCAGCCATGTGTTATGACATTTCCGGCCATTCTGGAATGTGGTGTTTTGTGAGAGCTTGCGCTGAACGGTCAGCCAGAGCTGGGAGGGGATGCGCCCCTGGTGGGGGGCAATCACGAGGATAGGTTGGCTCGGTCTTTTGTTGTGATTTATGATTATGCCTTTGTAAAGAAACCTAATACAAAATGTAACACAAAAAATGCGATAAACTGTGAACAGGAGGCGAGAAACCGTGGCGGAGCCCGACAAGCAACAGTTTGGCGACGGTCAGGACCAGTTCGGTGAGGCGGCGCGGAACTTCGCAAGCGCCGCTAAATCCTTGGGGCAGGAGAGTGCCCGTCAGGCGGGGGCAGCGGGCGCTGCCGGCGTGGCCAACGCCTCCGCAGCGGCGGTGCAGGCCGGAGTGGAGGGCGGCAAAGCCCTCTCCCAAATCGCGGCTGGCACGGCGGCAGGCGGCCCTTGGGGAGCCGTGCTCTCCGCCGCCTGGTCACTGCGGCACACGCTGTATAAGATTTTGGTGTGCATCTGCCTGTTTTTTCTCATCTTGATCGTCCTGCTCACGTCCCTGCCTACCATTGTGACCAATCAGGTGTTCGGCCTCAATGGTGCGGACATGACCACTCCCCTCACCCTTTCCCAATCCATGACGGAGATGACGGGAGTAGTGCAGGAGGCCCTGTCCCAAGCCCATGAGCAAGCCCTGGCCCAGGTGGAAGCCATCATCGCCCAGGGCGGCTATGACCGGGAACTCTCCCTGGAAGCCCTGGACGACCAGGGAGAGGATTCCACCTACGATGTAGCGTATATCCTGTCCGCCTATTCTGTGTCCATGGAACAGATTGGCACCAGCGAGGAGGATCTGAAACGGAAGCTGGCTGCTGCCGCTGAGGACATTTACAAGGTCACCTATGAGGAAAAGACCGTGGAGGTGGCGGTAACAGAGGAACCGGAAGAAGAGGGGGAAAGAGAAAGCTCCCAACCTCCTCAGACCCAGACGGTCTCCTATGCGGCCTGCACCATCCATCCCTTGGACCAGGACGCCATCCTGGAAGCCTTCCAGTTGGATCCGCAAACTGCCTATGGAGACTTCTCCATCACCTGTGGGGAGGCCATTACCAACATGGCCACAGCCCTCAAGCTGACTTTGTACGGGTGGGTGGTGGGCGGCAGTACCGGCACCCGCAGGGGCAATGAAGAGGTGGCCGCCGTCGCCCTGTCCCAGGTGGGGCAGGTAGGTGGTTATCCCTACTGGAGCTGGTACGGCTTTTCCAGCCGGGTGGAGTGGTGCGCCTGCTTTGTCTCCTGGTGCTACGCCCAGGTGGGGCTTTCCGAGCCCCGGTTTTCCGGCTGCACCTCCGGCGGCATGGCCTGGTTCCAGTCACATGGCCAATGGGGGGACCGGAATTACCCGGACATCGCCCCAGGAGACGCCATCTTCTTTGACTGGGACGGGACCGGCGACGCCGACCACGTAGGCATTGTGGTGGGCGTGGACGAGAGCCGGGTCTACACCGTGGAGGGCAACTCAGGCAACGACGCCTGCAATTATAAAAGTTATCCCCTGGGAAGTTCTGTTATCCGGGGGTACGGGCTGATGCTGTGGCCGTAGTTTTTCAGGGAATTCCCTTGCAGTCGTTGACTTGATGGCACAGAATAGTTATAATATAGTCAGAATATTGCTATCAACGGAAAGGGGAGGCATGGCTATGATCATCCGTCCATCTGCGGCCATCCGACAGAATTACAACGAGATCGCCGAGCAGTGCAGAAAGACCGGGGAGCCGGTTTTCCTCACCAAAAACGGCGAGGGAGACCTTGTGGTGATGGACCTGGAAACCTACAACCGCCGGGAGAAAATGCTGAAGCTCCGGGAGGAGCTGCTGGCGGTGGAGGAGGATAGGCTGCATGGAATCAAAGGCTATTCTGTGGACGAAGTTGCAGCCATGATGCGAAATGCAATCGAGGAGGCGGCAGGCCGTGGAACCTCAGAATAACTACCGTGTTATTGTATCGGAACGGGCTAAGCATATGCTGGTCTCCCATGCCGCCTTTTTGGCGCAGGTCAGCCCTGAGGCGGCGGAAAGGCTAGTAGTCGCCTTTGAAAAAACCGCTGGTTCCTTGGACACAATGCCTCAGCGTTGCCCATGGTTTTCCGGAGAGTACATCCCCAAAAATGTGTACCGGAGCATTCTGTTTGAAAAACGCTATCTGCTGCTCTTCCAAATCGTTGACGGTTCTGTCTATGTGGATTACGTTTTAGATTGTAGGCAGGATTACAGCTGGCTTATCTAAAAAACTAAATAGTCAATGAGGACGTCATGATCCGGGGCGTCCTTTTTTGTTGCGCAAAACTGAGAGAGGAGGTGTTTCCTTGGAGGAAAAAGAAATCAGCAACATCTACGCCATCCCGGCAAACTACACCGATTCCGGCAAGCTGCTGGGCGGGATGATCGACACCAGGAACGCCGTGGAAACGGTGTTCCTTTTGCTGCTGGCGGGGGCGCCGGAGCTGCTGTGGATTCCCATGGGCGGCATGGTCCGGGTGGTGGTGATGACCGTCACCCTGCTGCCCTTGGGAGTGGTGTCCGCCATGGGGGTGGACGGCGGCTCCCTGTTCCAGTACCTGGGGCATATCCTGGGGTTCTGGACCCACCGGCGGAAACTGCATTTTGGGAGGCCTGGCTATGGCAAGAAAGCAAAAAAGGGGTAAGGGGGAGACAACCCAGTCCTACCTGCCCATTCGGGACATCCGCAATGGGATTGTGGAGACAACGGATGGCCGGTATCTGAAGATCCTGGAGATTGAGCCTATCAACTTCGCCCTGCGCTCCGATGAGGAGCAGTACAACATCATCTCCAGCTTTGCCAGCTGGCTGAAGATTTCCCCCATGCGCATACAGTGTAAGGCCATCACCCGCCGGGCGGACTCGGACAAGCACGTGGCCCTGGTGAAGCAGGAGCTTTCCCAGGAGGAAAACCCCCAGTGCCGGGCCATGGGGGAGGACTACCTGCGGCTCATCCAGCAGGTGGGCAGCCGGGAGGCATTGACCCGCCGGTTCTTCCTCATTTTCCAATATGAAGCCGCTGGCCGGAACGATGGGGACTACGCCCGGATTGTGGGCAGCCTGCAGGCCGCGGAACAGACCGCCAGGGCCTACTTCCCCCAGTGCGGCAACAGTATTGTGCAGCCAAGTAATTCCGATGAAGCCACGGCGGAGATCCTATACCAAATCTTCAACCGGCGCTCCTGCCAGACAGAGCCTTTCCAGACCAGGGTGGACCGGGTGGTGCTGGACGCCATGCTCTCCCAGGGACTGACCGTGGGCCTGGACCCGGTGCCGGAGATCCCTGTCACGGAATTCCTGGCGCCCAGGGGCATTGATCTGACCCACAGGAACTACATCCTCATGGACGGCCGGTATTACACGGTGCTTTACATCCGGGGCAACGGCTATCCCAGCCGGGTGCGGGCGGGGTGGATGTCCGCCCTGATCAACGCCGGGGAGGGGATTGACATTGACATCCACCTGCGCCGGGAGATCCGGAGCAAGGCCATCGACAAGGTGGCCCAGCGCATCCGCCTCAACCGTACCAAGCTCAAGGGGATGCAGGACACCAGCACCGACTACGAGGAACTGCACAATTCCATCCAGGCGGGGTACTTCATCAAGAACGGCATTGCCAACTACAACGAGGACCTGTTTTTTCTGAGTGTGTTCGTCACCGTCTCTGCACAGACCTATGAGGAATTGCTGTGGCGGAAACGGCAGATGACGGATATGCTCAAATCCATGGATATGCAGGTCAGCGAGTGCAGCTTCCAGCAGGAGGCTGCCTTTCGCTCCGTGCTGCCCCTGTTGCAGATGGACCCCGGCCTGGAGAAGAAGTCCCGGCGGAACGTGCTCACCAGTGGGGCGGCCTCCGACTATCCCTTTTGCAGTTACGAGATGTCCGACGACAACGGGGTGCTGCTGGGGGTGAACCGGGGAAACAATTCCCTGTGCATTGTGGACTTCTTCAACACCAAGGTGCACAAGAACGCCAACCTGGTGCTCCTGGGCACCTCTGGGGCAGGGAAGACCTTCACCATGCAGCTTTTGGCACTTCGGATGCGGATGCGGGGGATACAGTCCTTTATTGTGGCGCCCATCAAGGGCCATGAGTTCCGCCGGGCCTGCGTCCACATAGGCGGGGAGTTCATCAAGATCGCCCCCGGTTCCCCTCACTGCATCAATATCATGGAGATCCGGCAGGTGACCTCCCCGGAGATGGAGCTCATCGACGAAATCGCCTACGGGGAAATGGATTCCCTGCTGGCCCGGAAGATCCAACAGCTCATGACCTTCTTCGGCCTGCTCATCCCGGACATGACCAACGAGGAGGAGCAGATGCTGGATGAGGCCCTCATCAAGACCTACCAGGACTTTGGCATCACCCACGACAACGACTCTGTGTACGAGGACGCCCACGCAGACCCACCCAGGATGAAGAAAATGCCTATCCTGGGGGACTTGCACCAGCACCTGCTGGAAAACCCCATGACCCACCGGCTGGCGGCTATCGTCAGCCGGTTTGTCACCGGGTCGGCCCAGTCCTTCAACCGGCAGACCAACGTGGATTTGAGCAACAAGTACATTGTGCTGGATCTGAGCGAGCTGAAAGGGAAACTCCTGCCAGTGGGAATGTTCATCGCCCTGGACTATGTGTGGGACCAGATCAAAGCCGACCGCACCCAGCGGAAGGCCATCTTCATCGATGAGATCTGGCAGCTCATCGGCGCCAGTTCCACCCGCCTAGCTGCGGAGTTCTGCCTGGAAATCTTCAAGGTCATCCGGGGCTTTGGTGGGGCTGCAATCGCCGCTACCCAGGACCTGTCTGACTTTTTCGGCCTGGAGGATGGCAAATACGGCCGGGCCATCATCAACAACTCTAAAAACAAAATCATCCTGAACCTGGAGCCGGACGAGGCCCGCACGGTCCAGGAAACACTGAAGCTTACCCGGTCGGAGGTGCGGGCCGTCACCCAGTTTGAACGGGGCGAGGCCCTGATCTGCTCCAACTCCAATAAGGTGCCGGTGGTCATCAAGGCCTCTCAAACAGAGCTGGAGATGATCACCACCGACCGGGCGGAATTGGAGGCTATTTTGCAAGAGCGGCAGCGGGCCCGGAAGGAGGTGAACGGCTCCCACTCTCAACCAGAAAACTATAAAACCAAACGGAGAAAGGAACCCTGAATGTTATGAAAAAGAGAATACTCTCCCTACTCCTGGCAGTGGTGCTGATGTTCGGTACCCTGCCTTTTTCCGTATCCGCGGATGAGATTTCCAGTAAACCTCCTACGGAAAGCACTGTAGAAAGCCAAACGGAAGAAACCCCGTCAGAGGAAACGGAAGAACCGGCTGAAACAAACGGCACCATCTCCATCTCGGACAGCTCCGGGGATGTGCCGGTCTTGCGGGCGCAGGACCCCTTCACCCAGGTAAAAAACGAGGTGGAGGGCGGCACCAACTACATGACTTCCGTGGGAGTTACCCGTGAAGCCATTGTCCGGGAGCTGGAATCCCATGAAAACGACGACTTCTACCTGGGGACCAAATATGTGGGCGGGGACGCTCAATCCCCCAACGGGGATACGAGCTACAACAGCGGCAAGGTCGGGATGAACTGCGCCGGTTTTATCAGTTATGTCCTCCGCAAAGCCGGGCTGGACGCGGAAACCACCATGGAGATCATGCACCGCACTCCTGTGAACCAGTACGGGTCCGGCCTGCCTTACGACTGGTTGGCAGGCGCTTCCAACTACAAAAACCTTATCGAAAACGGCAATATCAGTGCCTACGCTTTCCGTACCAAGCAGGAGCTGCTGAGCTCTGGCTTGGCCGAGAAAGGCGACATCATCCTCATGTGGTGGAGCGATACACCCGGCACGGATTCCGCCGACAATCACATTGGTTTCTTTTGGGGCGAAGCTAGCGATGACGACGTCATGTGGCACAGCGGCACGGAACCCAGCTCCGGAAACCAGATTTCCGCCATTACCCCCAAGACCGAGGGCAGCTTCTATATTTTGATTAAGATCGAGCCTATCAAGCCCAAGGAGTACACGGTGACCCTGACCAAGACCTCGGCGGACGTCTCTATTACCGAGGGCAATTCGGCTTATTCCCTGGCCGGGGCCACCTACAATGTGTATGAGGGAACCTCCGCCACCGGCAGCGTGGTGGCAACTTTCACCACGGACTCGGCAGGCCACGCCAGCCTCTCGACCCCTTTGGGGGACGGGACATACTCGGTGAGAGAAGTGACCCCGCCCAAGGGCTACAAGCTGGACGAGAAAATCTACACCTTCACCATCAATGGCGGGGACACCAGCCTGTCGGTGGAGGATGAGCCTGGGACTTTGACCCTGCGTCTAAAAAAGGAAGATTCCCAGACCGGCAGCACGCCCCAGGGCAATGCTTCGCTGACCGGGGCCGTGTATCAGGTCAGTTACCAGAAGGGCGGCCAGACCGTCACAGAGGAGATGACCTCGGACGCTTCGGGCAACCTGGGGACTTTGGAGGGACTGCCCCTGGGGACGGTGACGGTCAAGGAATTGTCCGCTCCGGAGGGCTACCGTCTGGACACTGAGGTCCACACCTACACCGTGGACGGCAGCCAGCTCACGGGCGACACCTACACCCTGGAGGTGGACGACTTGACAGAAGAAGTCCAGCGGGGCGGGCTCACCATCCAAAAGCTGGACAGTGAAACCGGCACCACGCCCCAGGGTGACGCATCGCTGGAGGGCATCCAATTTGAAATTGTCAACCAGAGCCAGAATCCCGTGGTCGTAAACGGCACCACCGCAACTCCAGGCCAGGTAGCTATGACAATCACAACCGACGCCAGCGGCGTGGCCACCACCGGGGAGGACGCCTTGCCCTACGGCGAGTACACCGTGCGTGAGTCTGCCACCAATGATTCCATGCTCCAAACTTTCACGGAGGAAATCCCCGTTACCATTTCAGAAGATGGACAGGTTCTTACCTACGAAGCAGAAAACGAAGTCGTCCGTGGCGGCATCGATCTGGACAAGCAGGACAGCGAGATGGGAGCCACGCCCCAGGGCAACGCCAGCTTTGCGGGAATCGACTTTGAAATCATCAATCGCAGCGGCAACCCCATGGTGGTGGACGGACAAACCTACGCTGTGGAGGATGTGGTGATGACCGTAACTTCGGATGATTCGGGCCACGCCAGCACTGGCAGCGACGTGCTGCCTTATGGCACCTACGAGGTACGGGAATCCCAGACCAACGAATCCATGCTGCTGACCTGGCAGGGCGAAACCGTCCAGGTGCGGCAGAATGGCCACGCTGTCTTCGTCACCGCTGTGGACGAGGTGGAACGTGGCGGCCTCAGCGTGGAGAAGCAGGATACCATTACAGGCAGCACCCCACAAGGCGACGCCAATTTTGAGGGCATCACCTTTGAAATCATCAACAATTCCCGCAACCCCGTGATGGTAGAGGGCCAGAAATATCAGCCCGGCGAGGTGGTCAAGACCCTGGTGACCGATGCCGAGGGCAAGGCCAGCACTTCTGATGACCTGCTGCCTTATGGCGAGTACATTCTCCACGAAAGTGCCACCAACGAAAGTATGCTGTTGACGGCCCCCGACCAGACGGTCTTGGTGGAGGATGACGGCATCATCTATGAATTCACCATGGCGGACGAAGTGGTGCGAGGGGGCGTCTTGATAGAAAAACGCGACCTGGAATCCGGCCTGCTCACACCTCTGGGCGAAGCCAGTTTGGACGGCACTCTCTTTGAAATCACCAACAAGAGTGTGAACGCCGTGTATGTGGGCGGGGCGCTGTACCAGCCCGGCGAGGTGTGCGCCACCATTGAGGTGGTGGACGGCGTCGCCCAGACGGACGCCCGTGCCCTGCCCTACGGCTCCTACCAGATGGTGGAAACGAAGCCCGGCGAGGGCTATCTCCACACCGACCAGACAGTGCGAAGCTTCCAGATTCGCAAGGACGGGGAGGTCGTCGAGTTCCGGGACAGCGACGCCGCCTACAACCAAGTGGTCAGAGGAGACTTGCAGTTCGTCAAGGTCGGTGAGGACAATATGCACCGTTTCGCGAATGTGGCCTTTAAGCTCACCAGCCAGACCACCGGAGAAAGCCATATTGTGATCACCGATGAAAACGGCGAGGTGAGAACCGCATCAAGCTGGAACGCTCACTCGCAGAACACCAACGGCAACGATGGGCTTACCGATGAAACCCAGTGGGATGACCATGCGGGCACTTGGTTTGGTCTGACCACCGAGGGCTGGACTGTAGATGTCCAGGATAAATTGTGTGCCCTGCCTTACGATACCTATACCTTGGAGGAGCTGCCCTGTTCTGCCAATGAGGGCTACGAGCTCGTGAGCATCCCCAACATTACGATTTCCCGCAACAACACGGTGATTGAGCTGGGGACTATTGACGACCAGTTTGAGGGTGTGCCGGAGATCGGCACCACGGCCCTGGTGGACGGGGAGCATACGGCAGAACCCGCTGGAGAGGTCACCATCACCGATGTTGTGACGTACAAGAACCTCAAAGCGGGCCAGACCTACAAACTGAGCGGCATTCTCATGGACAAGTCTACCGGCGAGCCGCTGTTGATTAACGAACAGCAAATCACCGCTGAGTTGGAGTTCACTCCCACCACCTCGGAGGGAACCGTGGAGCTCACCTACACTTTCGACGTCTCCGCCTTGGCGGGCAAATCCGTGGTGGTCTTTGAGGACCTGTACCAAGATGAAGCCTTAGTAGTCTCCCACACCGACCTGGAGGACGAGGGGCAGACGATTTCTTTCGGGCAACCTAAGATTGGAACAACCGCGAACGTGAACGGAGAAAAGACTGCCCAGCCTGCCGAGCAAATCACCATCACCGACACGGTGGAGTACAGCGGCTTGACCGTGGGCCAGGAGTATAACCTAAAAGGTGTGCTCATGGACAAGGGAATGGGAGAACCTCTGCTGGTGAACGACCAGCAGGTGACCTCTGAGGCCACGTTCACCCCTACTGAGTCCAGCGGCACGGTGGATGTGCTGTTCACTTTTGACGGCTCCGCCCTGCTGGGTAAGTCCGTGGTCGTGTTTGAGACCCTGTACCAGGGCGAGAACGAAGTGACCGCCCACACCGACATCGAGGACGAGGGCCAGACCGTCACCTTTGTAGAGGGGCCGAAAATCGGCACCACTGCCACCGTGGACGGTCAGCACACTGCCGACCCTGTAGGTGAAATCACCATTGTGGACATGGTGGAGTACAGCGGGCTGAACCCTGGTGAAACCTACACCGTTTCAGGCATCCTCATGGACAAGGGCACAGGGGAACCACTCCTGGTAGATGGCGCGGAAGTCACCGCCGAGGTGGAGTTTACAGCGGAGGAAACCACCGGCACTGTGGAGCTGACCTACACCCTGGATGCCTTCGCATTGGGAGGAACCACCATCGTGGTGTTCGAAACCCTCTATTCCGATGGCGTAGAAGTAGTCTCCCACGCCGACATCAACGACGAGTCCCAAACTATCGTGGTCAACCCCAGGGGCGGGCTCTTGATTAAGAAATCGTCCGAAGATGGCGCCCTAGAGGGCTTCACGTTCCTGGTGGAGGGTGAGGGCTACAGCCAGACCCATATTACCGATGGAGCCGGGGAAATCTACATCGAGGACTTATCCCCCGGCGTATACACCATCACCGAGCAGGAAAGCGACCTGACAGCTCGGTATGAGATTCCCGCCGGCCAGACAGTCACCGTGACGGCCGAGGAAGCCGCCACTGTGGAGTTCTACAACGCCTTGCTCCGGGGCAAAATCACCGGCCACAAAACCGGGGCCGAGGAAATGCCCCTGGAGGGCGTGACCTTTGGGCTGTTCTCCTCTGATACCACCGAGCTCACTGAAGAAAATGCCATCGCCACTGTGGAAACTTCTTCCGATGGGGAATTCTTCTTTGACGTCCCATATGGCGATTACCAGATAGCTGAGCTGAAAACGTTGCCAGGCTATATTACCCAGGCAGAGCCCATCGCCGTGGAACTGGACAAAACCGACATCGACCTGGAGGATATCGTCAACTCCCAGACCGTGGTGCATTTTAGCAAAGTGGACGCCGAATCCGGCGAGGAACTCCCCGGCGCCGTGCTGGAACTGTACGCCCCGGACGGGTCGCTGTTGGACACCTGGGAAACTTCCGACATCCCCCACGTCATCACGGGTCTGCCCGTGGATGAGGGTTACGTCTTAAAAGAAATCTCCGCGCCGGAGGGGTACCAGCTGGCGGGGGACATCACCTTTGCCGTGGAAGAAACCAGTGAAATCCAGTTCGTGGGCATGGTGGACGAGCCCAGCCCGGAGGAACCGGAGGAGCCCGGCGAGCCCGAAGAACCCGATACTCCCGATGAACCCACTGAACCGGAAGAACCCGCTCACCAGGTGCCTCAGACCGGCGGCAGCCGGGCCCCTTTGTGGGTGGGGGCGTTGCTCATCCTGGCCCTGGGCGGCTTGGGTATCGTCCTGATTCTGATGAAAAGAACGAGGTGAGTGGCCATGAAGAAAGAAGTACTTGTGGTCATCAGCGTGGCCCTGGTGGTGGTCATCGTGGGCTGCGGGCTCTGGCTGGGCTGGTATGCCCTGGATTCCCACCACCAGAAAGAGGCCTTTGCCGGGCTCTCCCAGGAGTTCGTCTTGGAGGAGCCCACGGTGGCAGATGAGCAACCTGCTGAATCAAATACAGCAGAGGGAGAAACCTCCGCCGTCACCCTGACGTTGGAAGATTCCAATACCACGTTCCGCCACGACTTGGCCGCCCTGCAAGCCGAAAATTCGGACTGCGTGGGCTGGCTTACCATCCCGGACACGGGCATCGACTACCCCATCATGCACACACCCGATGAGCCGGAGCGGTACCTGCGCCGGGATTTCTTTGGACAATCCGCCAGCGGCGGGACGCCGTTTCTGGACGGCAGAAATGTAGCCCAGGCGGAGGGGCAGAACCTCATCGTGTACGGCCACAATATGCTGAATGGCTCCATGTTCAAGCCAATCGTGCAGTACCTGGAACCCAACTTCCGCCAGACCCACCAGGACATTTACCTGGAGCTGGATAACACCCAATACCACTACCAGGTGCTGGCGATGCTGGAAACCACGGTGGAATCCCCCGTGTACCGCTATACGGATTTGAGCGACCCGGTAGCGGAATCGGACTTCCGCTCGGCCCTGTTCCAGGCCGCAAATTTAGATGTGATTCACCACACCGAGGGGTACCTCACCCTCTCTACCTGCGGCGACTGGGGCGGGGACACCAGGGTGCTGGTGGTGGCAAGTCTGGCGGAGGAGGTGGGGGAGTGAATCCCTATTCCGCCTTTGTTCCCTGGGACACCAGCTAGAGGTGTTCCGGGAGGAAAATCGCATTCAATCAAGGAGAGATGCCATGCTTTTAACAGATGAACAGTACGTAATCAAATGGCTGTCCCAGTACGGGCCGCTGCCCAGGGCCCAGGTGGTGAGGCTGCTGCGGCACAAGACGCCCTCCACGGCGGAGCGGGTTCTCCACAACTTGGAGCGGGACCACCGCATTGCCCCGGTGGCCGGCGGCTATTACCTGGGCCTGGACTCCTACTGTGTCCCGGACCAGCGGGTGATTGTGGCGGTGTGGGTGCTGCTACGGTTCATCGACCACGTGGAGCCCCTAGCCCACTATCCGGCCACCTACCCCAGCCAGATCTTTTTTCTCAAGGAGAACGTGGGGTACGAGATCGTGGTTCTCTATGAGGGGGAGCAGCACCTGACCCGGTTGCTCCAGCCTCAAGAGGACCTCAAATACATTATCGTGGTGCCCAACACACAGACGGCCTCCAAACTCACCTTGCCCCAGGCGCCGTGCCTGCTCGCCACGGTGTCTTTCCAGGGCAAGGAGGAACCAGAGGTCCAATTCTTTTCAGGAGGTGAATGACCATGGGCCCATCCTTTCAGAAGACCCTCCGGGATTTGGAGGGCAAAGAGAGGCAGATCCAGGTGCTGCTGCGCTCTGTCCAGCAGGCCCAGGAGGAGGAAACCGCCTACCAGCTGGCTTTCCGCCTGGTTGCCGCCTGCGAACAGGCCACCCTTTTGGCCAGGGCTTTGCCGGCGTATACCGGCAGGCTGCGGGCGTTTCAGGAGGTGGCGGGGATGGTCCGCGAGACGGTGCCGATGGACATCGGGTTTACCCAGGAGGGCTGGTTCTGCCTGCGGATGCCGTTCCTGCTCCCCAAAAAGGAGACAGGCTCCGCCGCCTATGTGCGGTCCTTGGTGTACCCGGCACTGCGCCGGTTCTTCCAGCAGATCCCGCTGCCCCGGTACAGCCCCTGTGTGCTAATCTTCCGCCATGTCTATGCCAGGGACCGGCCGGAGCGGCGGTTCCGGGACCACGATAACATCGAGACCAACATGGTGGCGGACGCCGTGGCCCTCTACACCATGGAAGACGACTGCCCCAGGGTGTGCAGCCACTACGCCTGCACCGCCCTGGGGGATCCGGAGCGAACGGAAGTCTACGTTGTGCCGGAGGGGGACTTCCCCCTGTGGCTGTTGTCGGAAAAATCCATGCCGGAGGAGGGGGTGGCGCTGCTGGAAAAGTGCCCGAAAGCGGCCCAAAAAGATAGGGCAAAATGGGCCTGAACCACACCCGGCAAAATACAGTCCCGCCAAATCCCCTGGAATGCCCGGAAAATCTAGGTGTTCCAGGAGTGAGAGCGGGCAAAATCCGACGAAGAGAGCAGGCAGGTTGTCGGGAAATTCTTCATTGGGAGGTGGCAAGGAATGCTTACATTGCGCCCCGGCAGTCATGTGCATCTTTTGGTGCAGGCCCTGGCGGTGACGGGGGAATATCCCCTGTGTTCCCTGGGGCTATTGGGGAAGGAACGGGTGCTGCGGGAGGTGGTGCGGCGGGGAACAGAGTCCCAACTCATCCGCAACCCACAGACAGGGGAGGAGGTGAGGGCCAAGCTCTTTGTCCTCAATGGCAGGGGACGGGAGAAAAGCCTGCGACTCTACAAAGGGGCGCTTCCTTTGCTTCGCTGGCTCCACCCGGCAGCCTATGGGTATTATATGGATTCTTTCTGGGAGCACCACTTTCCGGGGGACGCCGCCCACCGGGACCGGAATTACCGAGTGGCGGAGGCGGTGGCCCTCTGCATGAGTGCCGGGGTGGAGGTGCTGCCCTACGACCTGCCCCGGTTTCAGCGGGAGGAGATTCGCAAAGTCACACCGGATGTTCCCGCTTTGTACCTGGGCCGGGACATCAAGAAAACATTCCCCGGTGAGGAGAAGAAGACGCTGTTCACCCGGACGGTAGGGGCGCTGTTCTATCCCGGCGGGTGCTATGCTGTGTACAACGCTCGTAACGCCGCCATGAAGTGGCAGGGCATGGGGGAGTTCAAGGCTCTCCACAGCTTGTCTGAAGTTGCCCGGCTCAACGGTGGGGTGGAGAGGCTGGACGGCGCCCTGCTGCTGGGGCAGTCCTACCAGGTGGCGTTGGAAACTTTGTCCGCCTCCCAGCAGGAGCGACGGGAGTTTCGCTTTGACGGAATCTATCCCCATATCTACTTTGTCCCGCTGGATGGCTTTGGGGCCCGGCTCCTGGGGATGCTTATCCAGCCACACTGGCAGGAGCGTTTGCTTGACTTGCTCTTCGAACCGGCGGACCGCACCTTTGGCCGGGGCGCCATGGAATACGACGCCCAGGTGGAGGGGGTAAAAATCTTTTCCCACCTGGATGGGGACATCGCCAGGCTCCTTCGCTTCAAAGAGGCCCTGTGGGGCAGGCCCGGAAAGTTCGAGGTGTTGTGCTTTCCCCAGCAGGCCGGGTTTGTGGGGGAGTTTTTGGAAGACATGGCGAAAGTGACAACAATCGAGTTGGAAAGTGTAGAACGGGAAATGCTGGAAGGGGGCACTGTTTGAAAAAGGCCATACGTATTTTGGGAATCGTGGCGGCAGTCCTATTGGGGCTTGCCGCCCTTCTCTATTTTGGGGGCCTGATCGGCCAGCTGCTGGAGAGTTACGCTGCCTGGGAGAGAGCCGGCGGCATGACAGGTCAGGCTGTGATCGAATTCCCCAGCCTGGAGGTAGGGGACTGTGTCCGGGCGGCCTTTACCCTTTCTGGGTTGAAGGGCATGGGCGTTCTGTTGGTGGCCGGCGCAGCCCTGGCACTGTATTTCAAGTTCAGCGACCGGTTCGGCGGCAGCGGCCAGGACCCCAGGGGCTTCACCGTCAGCAAGGAGGGCACCTACGGCACCGCCTCCTGGATGGGGGAGCGGGAGCTGAAAGAAGTGCTCACCGTAGAGCCACTGGCCAAAGCGGAGGACATCCTGCTGGGCAAACGGGGCGGCAAAGCCGTCTGCCTGCCGGTGGACACCCGCCTCAACCGGCACATCGCCGTGTTTGGCGCATCCGGTACGGGCAAGTCCAGGGGTGTCATCCGGCCAGCCATCTTCAATATCATCCGCCGGGGAGAGTCGGCCATTGTCACCGACAGCAAGGGGGAGCTTTACGCAGACACGGCGGAGCTGTTCCGCAGCCATGGCTACGAGGTGAAAGTGTTCAACCTGGTGAACCCGGAGCACGGGGATTCCTGGAACTGCATGGCGGACTTGTGGGGGGATACCCTCCTGGCCCAGGTGCTCACCAACGTGATCATCGGCAACACCAGTTCCGGCAAGTTTGACCATTTCTGGGACAACGGCGAGGGGAACCTCTTAAAGGCACTCATCCTCTATGTGGATTTGGACCCCGCCCGCAGCCCGGAGGAGAAGAACCTGGCGGCAGTGTATGAGATGCTCTTGCGCCACAGCCCGGCCCAGCTCACCGCCCTGTTCGAGCGGCTGCCCCTGGACCATCCCGCCCGTGGGCCTTACAGCCTGTTTGCTCAGGCCAGCGACACAGTGCGCTCCGGCATTGTCCTGGGGCTGGGCACCCGGCTGCAGGTGCTGCAAAACGAGGCTGTGGCCTCCATCATCCGCCACAGTGATATCGACCTGACGGCGCCGGGGAGGAAAAAGTGCGCCTACTTTGTGGTCCTCAGCGACCAGGACGCCACCATGGCGTTTCTCAGCTCCCTGTTCTTCTCCTTCCTATTCATTAAGCTGGTGCGCTTTGCCGACAGCACCCCGGAGATGCGCTGCCCTGTGCCGGTGAACCTGATCCTGGATGAGTTCAACAACATCGGGAAGCTGGGCGGAGCGTCGGACGGCTCGGACTTCACCCGCACCCTCTCGGTCATCCGCAGCCGGGGAATCTACGTGATGCTGGCGGTGCAGAGCCTGGGGCAGCTGCAGAACCGGTACCCCAACAACCTGTGGGCGGAGATCATCGGCAACTGTGACATCCAGCTGATGCTGGGGTGTACCGACGATGTGACAGCGGAGTTCTTCTCCGCCCGCAGCGGGGACATGAGCATCCAAGTCAGTTCCACCATGACGGTGCGCCAGACCATGGCGGTGGCCCAGGTGATCCCCCAGTATCGCCAAACTCAGGGCCAAGGCAAGCGGCGGCTCCTCACCCCCGACGAGGTGCTGCGTCTGCCCAACGAGGAGCTGCTGGTGGTCATCCGGGGGCACAATCTGTTGAAGCTCCAGAAAGTGGACTATACCGAGCTGCCCATGGCGAAAGAGATTGTCCGGGCCAGTGTGTTGGACTATACCCCCGCCCGGCCGCTGGAAACAGAACCGCCCAGAACCCAGCAACCACAGCCATCTGACAGAGAACCAGACCCACCCCGGCGAAGAGCCAGGCTCTATGTTTCCTCCAAACCGCCGGAGGAATTTTGAGATAAGGAGGCAAACTGTATGGAAGAAGAAACCAAAACTACCCAAGAACCAGAAAATCCCCAGAACGATACTCCGCCACGTCAGGCAAGCAGAATACCCCGGCCGTCTCCGGTTCTGTCCATCGATGGCAGGCTGGGGTTGGAGACGGAGGCGGACAAGGCCCGCAACAGCCTGCTGGATCTGGTGGAGTCCCTAAAGTCCCGCCGGATCCTTACGGGAACCGTGGAAGGGATCGAGCGGGGGGAGCGGGACCCGGAGCACTGCCGGGCGGTGCTGTACCACGGGGACTTTAAGGTCATCATCCCGGCGGAGGAGATGGTGGAGCTGCCGGAGGACCTGCGGGGCAGGCCCCAGGGGGATGTGCTCTTCGATCTGCTCAACAAGCGGATGGGAGCGGAGGTGGACTATGTCGTGAAGGGCCTGGACGCCAAAGCGGGCGTCGCCGCAGCCAGCCGGCTGGAAGCCATGGCCCTCAAGCGCCGGGAGTACTACTTCACCCCGGACCGGGAGGGGAACTACCGGCTCTACGGCGGCGTTTGCGCCGAGGGGCGTGTGGTCTCGGTGATCCGGCCGGGCATCTTTGTGGATCTGTTCGGCGTGGAGGTGTACATCCCTCTGGCAGAGCTGAGCTACCAGCGGATGCTGGACGCCACCGCCGCCTTCCAGGCAGGCCAGCGGGTGCTGGTGAAGATTTTGGCCATCGACCGGACGGACCGGGATCACATCCGGGTGCGGGCCTCGGTGAAGCAGGCGGGGGAGAATCCCTACGAGAAAGCATTGCGGCGCTACTCTGTGGGCAACCGGTATGTGGGTACCGTGAGCATGGTGGACACTACCGGAGTATTTGTGGCCTTGGACGGGGGCGTGGACTGCCTGTGCAGCTACCCCAAGCGGGGAAGGCCTCCCAGGGGAGCCAGGGTGACGGTGCGGATTCTGGGCATCAACCAGGAGACCAACCGAATTTGGGGCGTCATCGTCCACATTGCGGTACCTCACTAAGGAAAATCGAACAAAGTTTCAGAAAATCCTTGACAAAGGGGAACAAATGTGCTATGGTATGGATGTCAGGAAGCCTGCGCTCAGGCTAACAGGTGCGGAGGAAGGTACCCCTCCGCCAGCACCCATCCGGGTGGATGGGGAACCTGTTACGGAAGATCGGCTGGATCTCCGGCTCTGCTTGGCGGTGACGATCGCCGGCGGGCCGCGGGCGGCAGCGTGAGGCTGCGACCTCCACACGGCGTAGGCTGTTTTGAAAGATAAGGGCCGCCAGGCCGGCGGCCTTTTCTTCTTTGAAAACCGAATAGTGTGAGTGTTTGTTTTATATTGGATGATTTAGCGTGTTGCAGAGTGTTTTTCGTTTGCAGCACGCTTTTTTGTTTTATCAAGGCTTTTGGAGGTGACAAACCCATTGAAACACAAAAAGAAACGCGCCATGCGCTGCCCCTACTGCGGGGCGCCGGTGGTGTACCGCAGTGCGGAGGGGATCTACCAGGAGAACAAAAAAGGCGTCATGCTCTATGTGTGCTCCCGCTATCCGGAATGCGACGCCTATGTTCGGGTGCAGCCGGGGACGAAGCTCCCCTTGGGCACCCTGGCCAACGGCGACCTGCGTGCCCTGCGGCGTCAGGCCCACGACCAGTTCGACCGGCTCTACAAGGAGGGGCTTATGACCAAGGACGGGGCCTACCGGTGGCTGGGGGAGCTGCTGGGGCTGCCCCAGTCCCAGGCCCACATCGGCTGCCTGGGGGAGTACAACTGCCGGCTGGTTCTGGAGAGGAGCCGGGAGCTTTTAGAGAGAAGAGGGAGGAATGCGTCGTGACACTGACAGCGGAACAGCAGCGCAAAGCGGAGAAGAACATGGGATTGGTGGGCAAGGTCCTCCAGGACAAGGTCCATGGGGACAACTTTGGAATGTACACCAGGGAGGATTTGTTCCAGATTGGGTGTGTGGGCCTGTGCAAGGCTGCCGCCACGGACAAGGGCGGATGCTTTTCCACCTACGCCTACCGGCTGATCTGGAACGAAATCTGCACGGCCCTGATCTACGCTTCTCGCCGGAGTAACACCGAACTTGCCGTGGACCTGCCTTTCTGGGAGGGTCAGGGAGAGGAGGGGCGGTGGGAGTCCACTGCGGAGTGGGAGGCATTGCTGGAGCAGGCGGAGCGGTCCGCTGCCGGGGTGACCAAGAAGGGGATGCAGGCCATTCGGCTCCGGGCAAAGGGCTATTCCACCAGGGAGATCGGGGAAATCCTCGGTGCGCCGGACAACCACGTCACCGCCTGGGAGGCCAGGGCGAGGAAGCTGCTGCGATCTATGGGATAAAGGGCGAAGACACATTGTGAGAATCACGGTGTGCTTTCTTTTTTGTTTAGGGGGCACAAGGTCGAAACATTGTGATTTCTATGATGATTTGCGATACTACCGTTTACGCTAGGGGAAGCCCTTTCTCCAGCGCCATGGCACTCTGGTTCCAGTATTGGAGTCTCGCCTTGCTTTCCCGCAGTTTTGCCGGTATAATTATTGGTATACCTCATGTGGCGCAGAAAGCCCAGTTAAAGCTGATGAATCGATCTTCGGGCGGTTTCGCTGATAACGCATCACAGAAAGAGAAATCATTATGGGAGGCCATTCCATGATTGACCTTACGCATTTAGAGAAATATCGGGAGAATAACCGGATTGAGGCAAAGAAAGCCCGGGGAGGACTGCCCCGCAGTATCTGGGAGACGTATTCCGCCTTTGCCAACACACTGGGAGGCATCATTCTCCTTGGCGTTATAGAAGATGAGCACAAGCAGTTGGAGGCGGTGGGTGTGCCTGACCCGGATCTACTTGTCAAAGAGTTTTGGAACATTGTCAATAACGTCAACAAGGTGAGCGTGAACATCCTTTCCGGCAGTGATGTTTCCGTGGAGAGCGTGGATGAAAAAAGCATCGTAGTAATCAACGTCCCACGAGCTCAAAGAGCAGACCGCCCCGTGTATCTGTTGGACAACCCTTTGCGGGAGAGCTACCGCCGCAATGGGGAGGGAGACTACCGTTGCACCCAGGAGGAAGTCCGCGCCATGCTCCGCGATGCCGCCATGCGCACCCAGGACATGATCGTTCTGGAAAATTTGGATTTAGACGCACTGAATCGGGAATCCCTTCACAGCTACCGGACGCGGATGCAAGCCTGTCGGCCTGGCCATGTGTGGGAGGGAAACTCAGACCAGGAATTCCTCTACAAAATTGGAGCGGTAGGCCGGGACAGGCAAGGGACACTCCACCCAACTGGGGCCGGCTTGCTGATGTTTGGCAATGAATACGAGATCGTCAAAGAATTCCCCAACTATTTTCTGGATTACCGTGAAAAGATGGATTCCCAGGTCCGCTGGACAGATAGGTTCGTATCGTCTTCCGGCGACTGGAGCGGGAATCTCTATGATTTTTACTTCCGCGTCTACAACCGGCTTGCGCTGGATATTCGAACCCCATTCCAAATGAAAAATGGAAGCCGCGTGGATGACACTCCAATCCATGAGGCACTGCGGGAAGCTCTGGCCAACTGCCTGATCAATGCGGATTATTACGGCCGGCAGGGAATCGTCATTGAGAAAACACCAGAGAGCTTCTCTTTTTCCAATCCCGGCGGGTTCCGCGTGGATGTTGAGGCCGCCATCAGCGGCGGAATCTCCGATCCGAGGAACGCTGTGCTTATCAAGATGTTCAACCTCATCAACATTGGTGAGCGGGCTGGCAGCGGTATTCCCAATATCTTCAGTGTTTGGAGCAAACAGGGCTGGCCTGCCCCCGTGATCCGGGAGAGTTTTGATCCGGAACGCATTACGGTTTCCCTCATTATCGGTCATGAAACACAGGTTATCGATACAAATACCGATAACTCGCAAATGGAGACCGATAACACTCCAAACGCAAGCGGTAAACACAGAGAAAACAGGTATCCGAGAAGATTGAAAACCGCCATGCAGGAGACTGCGATTGTGGAATTTCTAACGGATCACCCCAGGTGCAAAGCCTCCCAGATAGCAGATCTGCTGGGAGTCAGCCCGGAACGGGCAAGAAAATTGCTGGCTAAAATGGTAGAAAAAGGCGTAATCGAACCTTTGGGAGCTAACCGAAACAGGACCTACCAGTTGAAAGATTAGAAGAGCGATGGTAGAAAGCGAATAGGGAATAGGGAAGACGAGGGCCCGCTGTGAGTGAATTCACGGCGAGCCCTCATTTTTTATATGGGGGAATGCAATGTGAGAAGATTTCGCTGGACGCTGCTCCCGGCAACCCTGTGCCTGGCGGTGTGGGCGCTGTTCCGGTTTGTGCTGTTTCTGGGCTATGTCCCTTCGGCGTCCATGGAGCCCACCATCCCGGCGGGCAGTGTGATTTTAGGGAGCCGGATTTTCGGGGAATTGGAACGGGGCGATGTGGTCATCTTCCGCCACGAAGGCAAGACCCTGGTGAAACGCATTGCGGCGGGGGAGGGGGACAGAGTTTACTTGGACAACGAGAGCGGGAACTTCTCGGTAAATGAACCGCTGCCCGGCGCCAGCCGGGTCCTGATTGTGCCGAAGGGTTGTTTCTTTGTGGTGGGGGATAGCCGGGAGGCATCCGTGGACAGCAGGCTGTGGAGTTTGCCTTTCCTGGAGAAGCAAGAGATTTTGGCCGTCACTTTGCCTTCCTATTCCGCCGCGCCTGCTCTTCCGGAAAAGAGATGATGTTCTCCGGACTAGGCTGCGCAGCCGCCCCCTGGGGCTTCCGGCAGGCGATGGTCCGCACCACCAGCACTAAAACAAGCCCTGCCGAGAACCCGGCAAAGTCCAGCCACACGTCCTGGAGCTGGGAGCCCCGGTTCGTGAAGATCTGGATGGTCTCGTCGATGGCGGCCACAAAGAACCCGCCGCAGAACAGGTGCACCACCGGGTGGAAACTCACCTTTCGGAACAGGGCAAGCAAGCCGGCGGACAGCCCGCCCAGGCAGGCGAATTCCGTGAAGTGGGCGGCTTTGCGCACCAGGTGGAGCAGCGTCTCCTCATCGGGGATGAGGGCCTGCAGGAACCCCGGCAGCAGGTGGAGCACGTTCAGGCTCAAATCCCGGGACTCGGCCTTGCTCACCAGGGAGTTGCCCCAGATAAACCCCAGGTTGCACAGCAGCAGCAAGGTCAGGATGAGGGCGGTGGTTTTGCGTTTCGTGGTCATGGACGTCCTTCTCTCGTTTCGATTCTGAGGCTATTATACCACAGGACAAAGGGGAAGGGGCGGGAATTTTCTGAAAAGAATCTTACAAATGGGATGGGCGGCCCTTTCCAGAGGGGCCGCCGTTTTGTATACTCATGGTATTTTACGAAACACTAGAAAACCTAGACAGGAGGATTTGCACCATGGAAAAACACATCGTTTTCGAACAGCTGTCCGATTTCTCCCGCCAGCTCCAGGAGGACGAGCGCAGCGGTTCCACCATCGAGAACTACCTGCGGCACATCCGGGCCTTCGCCGCCTGGGCAGGGGAGAGGCACGTCACCAAGGAGCTGGCTGCCCAATGGAAAGAACACCTGGTGACGAATTACCGCCCAGGCACGGTGAACACCATGCTGGTGTCCCTCAACCGGTTTTTCGCCTTTTTGGGCTGGTACGACTGCCAGGTGAAAACCCTGCGCATCCAGCGGCGCTTGTTCCGTGAGGAGAGCAAAGAGCTGACCCGGGAGGAGTACGCCCGCCTGGTGTCCGCCGCCCAGTCCAGCGGCCGGGAGCGCCTGGTGCTATTGCTAGAGACCATCTGCTCCACCGGCATCCGGGTCAGCGAGGTGAAATATATTACGGTAGAAGCCCTCAAACTGGGCAAGACGGAGATTTCTTTAAAAGGGAAAATCCGCACCATCCTGCTGCCCAATAAACTGTGCCGGAAGCTCCTAAAGTACGCCAAAAAACAAAAGACCGTCTCCGGCGAGGTGTTCCTCACCAGAAACGGCACCAGTCTTTCCAGAAAGCAGATTTGGGCGGAGATGAAGTCCGTCTGTGAAAGGGCCAGGGTGGCGGCGTCGAAAGTGTTCCCCCACAATCTGCGGCATTTGTTTGCCCGGGTGTTCTACAAAGCCTGCCACGATGTGGCAAAATTGGCGGATGTACTGGGCCACAGCTCCATGGAAACCACCCGCATTTACCTCATCTCCACCGGCGTGGAGCACGCCCACACCCTGGAACGGCTGCGGCTGATCTTATAAAGGCATAATGATAATGTTGTCGGAAAATCACTGAATCAACTATAGCATGGAAGAGCGGGAAAGTCAAACAATATGATAAAAATGTCCAAAAATACCGGGGAATCCCCAACTAACCAAATGATTTAACTGACTTATTCTACCATGATTCGGTGCTAGAAGCAAGTGGAAATCCATGGCGGGTATGTGAAATTCGCTGAAGAATGTGGATTTTTTGGACATTTTCTTTTTCGTTATATTTTGTATTCAGATTTTATTAATTGTTATGTAGTGACATTGATATAAATGTAGCCTCCCAAGGAAAACTCCTTTTTTCCTCTATGGGACATTATTATCATATTGTCTAAAATGGGTCCTTGGACGGAGGTGCGCCCTCCGCAAGTATAGAGAAAACAGGAGAGTATCCCGTGGAGAAACAGACACAACAAGACAACGAAATGGTCATCGACTTGGTGCAGCTGGCGAAAGCCCTATGGCACCGGGCCTGGGCCATCATCCTGGCCATGGTGATTTTTGGGGCGGCGGCCTTTTCCTACGCCTACTTCCTCATCACGCCCCTGTACAAGGCCAGCGCCATGCTGTATGTGAACAACAGCTCCCTGTCCGTGGGCAGCACCAAGGTGGATTTGAGCGACCTCAACGCCGCCCAAAGCCTGGTGGACACCTACATCGTCATCCTCAAAACCCGCACCACCTTGGAGGAGGTCATCGAGGCGGCGGGCCTTTCCTACGATTATGAGACCCTCTCCGACATGATCGAAGCCGGGGCGGTGAACTCCACGGAGGTGTTCTCCATCGAGGTCACCAGCCCTGACCCGGCGGAGTCGGAGAAGATTGCCAATACCATCGCCGAGCTGCTCCCGGACCGCATCGCGGAGATCGTGGACGGCAGCTCCGTGCGCATTGTGGACTATGCCGTGGTGCCCAGCCACAAAGCCTCCCCCAGCCTGTCCCGGTACACCCTCCTGGGGCTGCTGCTGGGGGCGGTGGTCAGCTGCGGCGTCATTGTGCTGCGGGTGCTCTTTGACGAGCAGATCCGGGACGAGGAGTATGTCCGGCAGACCTTCGACCTGCCCCTGCTGGCGGCCATCCCTGACTTGACGGGGAAAAACTCCGGCAGCAGTTACTACTATTATAAGAAGCCCTCCGGAAAGGAGGCAAAATAAATGTTTGGGAAGAACAAGAAAGGGAATGTTTCAGACGGCGCCTATGGAGTGATGCTGGGGGAGAAGCTCAGCTTCGCCGCCGCGGAGGCCTATAAGCTGCTGCGCACCAACCTGATGTTCGCCCTCACCGACGGGGACGAGGACTGCCGTGTCATTGGCGTCACCAGCTCCGTCCGGGGGGAGGGGAAGTCCACCACCACCCTGAACCTGGCCTACTCCCTGGCCGAGGCGGGGAAGTACGTCCTGGTGGTGGAGTGCGATATGCGCCTGCCCACCCTGGCCAAGCGCCTGGGCATCGACGGGGAAAAGGGTGTCTCCAACCTGCTGGCGGGCCTGTGCAACGGCTCGAAGGTCATCAAGCACACCCAGCTCCACAAGAACCTGTATGTGCTCCCCGCTGGGGAAATCCCCCCCAACCCTTCGGAGCTTCTGGGCTCCGAGCGGATGAAGGTCACTCTGGACATCCTCCGCAAAGATTTCGATTACATCCTTCTGGACCTGCCCCCGGTCACCGCCGTGTCCGACCCCTTGGTCGCCTCCAAGCTGACGGACGGCATGGTGCTGGTGGTACGCCAGAATTACAGCAGCAAACGGGCCATCGCCGAGGCGGTGCGCCAGCTGCGTTTCGTAGACGCCAAGATTCTGGGCTTTGTCATGACGGACTCCAACACCGCCGCCCCCGGCCGGAAGAAGTACTACAAAAAGTATGGCTACGGCTACAACTACGGCTACGGGGAGAAGCCCAAGAAGGCCAAGGCCCAAAAAGAAGGCCAGGCCCCATGATTGACATCCACTCCCACATCCTCCCCGGCATGGACGACGGCAGCTCCTCTTTGGAGGAAAGCCTCGCCATGGCGCGGGAATCCGCCCGGCAGGGGGTGCGGCTGTTGGCTGCCACGCCCCACTTCTACGCCACCCAGGAAAACCCCGCCAGCTTTTTGCGGCGCCGGGAAAAGTCCCTGGCCCTGCTGGAAAGCGTCTGGGAGGACAGCTTCCCCACCCTGGTGGTGGGGGTGGAGGTCCGCTACTTCGACGGCATCAGCCGGGTGGAGGAGGTAACACACCTCACCCTGGACCACACCAGGATTCTGCTCTTGGAAATGCCCTTCACCTCCTGGAGCACCCGCATGGTGGACGAGGTGACAGAGCTCCAGCGCCGGGGCTTCCAGGTGCTGCTGGCCCACATCGAGCGGTACCTGAAGGACCAGGACAGCCGGGTGTGGGAAACCCTCCGGCAAAACGGGGTGTGGATGCAGTGCAACGCCAATTTCTTCCTGCGCTGGCAGACAAAGCGCAAAGCGCAGGCTTTGTTTCAGAAGGGGGAGATTCACATGCTTGGCTCCGACACCCACAACACCACCACCCGGCCCCCCAATTTGGCCCACGCCAGGGAGGCCATCACCAAAAGCTTGGGGCAGGCCGCCTGGCAGGGCTTTGAGCGCCGCTCCTACGCCCTGTTGAAGGACGGGATGGCCCCTTGAAGAAAAAGACACTCGCCATCTTGATTGCCGTTCTGGGGTTGGCCTGTGTGGTGTGCGGCGGGCTGCTGCTGTTCCAGCAGCCAAAGCCCACCACTGTGAACCCGGCCCCCAGTGTGGCTCCCACCGCCAGCCCTACAGCAGAACCTACGGAAGAGCCCCAAAACTCCCAGCCGGAGGCCACGGAGGAACCCTATGTCAGCCCCATCGACTTTGCTTCCCTCCAGGAGCAGAACCCCGACATCTACGGCTGGCTGCGCATCCCCAACACGGAGTTTGACTTCCCTCTCGTCCAACGGGAGGGTGACGACAGTTTTTATCTCACCCACGGCAGCGACGGGGCGGAAAACCCCGCCGGGGCCATCTTCACCGAGAGCACCTACAATTCCACGGATATGGAGGACCCGGTCACCGTGGCCTACGGCCACCAGATGCACGCGGGCACCATGTTCGGGAAGCTGCAGGCCACCTACTCCCGGGAGAACGCCCTGGAGGACTACGGCGAGATCATCGTCTACCTCCCCGACAGGGAGTACCACTACCAGGTGTTCGCCGCTGTGCCCTACGACAACCGCCACATTCTCTACAACTACGACTTCACAGATTCCCGGCGGTACAACGCCTTTCTCAACAGCATCTTTGAAGTGCGGGAGCTGGGGGCGGTGAGGAACCGGGAAATCTCCGTCACCCCGGAGGATCACCTGCTGGTGCTCTCCACCTGCCTGACGGGGAACGACAACAAACGCTATCTGGTCCTGGCCAAGCGTCAGGCTGAGATATGACCTGCGAAAGGAAGGATTTCCATGAAAAAGTTCGTTTCTCTTCTGATGGCCGCCCTGTTGATGGTGGCTATGGCCCTGCCCGCCTCCGCTGCCGTCAACTTTGTTGACAGCGTGGAGCAGAAGCCCGCCCCCACGGTGGAGACCATCACCGATGCCAGCGGCAACCAGGTGTCCGCCATCATCCAGGACGCCAGCGGCAACGAGGTCCACGGCGTGACCGCCGACCAGATGTCCATCACCCCCGTGTCCGGCGCAGCCAACGCCCCTGCCGAAATCCGGGAGCAGTTGGAAGCCGCTTATGAGCAAATCCAGAACGCCGCCTCCGTGGCCGACCTGGTGCCTGATGTGGACTTTGCCTCCCTGCTCTCCGCCATGGGCAGCAGCTCCAGCGTGGAGGATTTGGTGGTCCGGGACGTGTTCGACGTGTCCGTCTCCGGCGAGGCTGCGGAGTTCCTGGCCCAGGAGGGCAACGCCATCACCATCCGGTTCCAGCTGAACATCGCCCCCAGCTCCACCCTGCTGGTGCTTCACAACTACGAGGGCTCCAACTGGGAAGTGATTGACGACGACAAGGTGGTCATCAACAACGACGGCTCCGTGGACGTGACTTTCGACAGCCTGTCCCCCGTAGCCTTTGTGGTGGATCAGACCGAGACGGACACCTCCGCCTCCACCGACGATGACGCCCCCACCTCCCCCCAGACCGGGGACAGCAGCCTGCCTCCCGTGGCGGGTGCTGGGCTGATTGCCCTGGGTACCATCGCCATTGTCTCCGCTGTGGTGGTTTGGAAGAAGCGCGCCCAGAATTAAATGAAGTTACACCTTGATGTCCGCGTCCTGAAAGGCACCGCCTTGGCCCTGGCCGTCGTCCTGGTGGTGCTGGTGGGACTGCTGTGCCTGCAACACTGGGATGAAAGCCAGGGCCAAGTCGCGGAGAGCGACGCTGCCGGTGAAAGCCCCACGGTAAGTGAGGACAGCCGGGAAGTCACCTATGTAGACGGCCAGGCCTACGCCTTGCGGGACTTGGAGACCATCCTCCTCCTGGGTGTGGACAAGTTTGAAGGGGAGACCCCGGAGGGCTATCTCAACAACCAGCAGGCGGACTTCCTCCTGCTTCTGGCGCTGGACAAGGCGGGGGAGACCTGCACCCCCATCCAGCTGAACCGGGACACCATGACGGAAATCCAGATTCTGGGGGTCAACGGGGAGCCCGCCGGGACCATGACCGGCCAGCTGGCCCTGGCCCACACCTACGGCAGCGGGGAAGAGGACAGCTGTGAGAACACCGTGCTGGCCATCTCCAACCTGCTCTACGGCGTGGAGGTAGACCACTACGTCTCCATGACCATGGACGGGGTGGCCCTCCTCAACGACCTGGTGGGAGGCGTGACCCTGGAGGTGCTGGACGACTTCTCCGGCATCGACGATACCCTGGTGCAGGGGGAAACTGTGACATTGAAAGGCCAGCAGGCCCTCACCTATGTGCGCTCCCGCGGCGGTATGGAGGACAGCACCAACCTCCACCGCATGGAGCGGCAGCGGCAGTACCTCTCCGCCCTGCAGGGGCAGCTTTCCAGCAAGGCCCAGTCGGACGAGGGCTTTACTTTGGAAGCCCTGCTCCAACTCAACGAGTACCTGGTCTCCGACTGCACGGTGGAGCAGCTCTCCGCCTTGGGGGACAATCTGGCCAACTATCAAGTAAGCGACATCCTCACCACCCAGGGCGACGCCCGGGTAGGGGAGGAATTCATGGAATTTACCGTAGACGAAACAGCCCTCCAACAGCTGGTCCTGGACGTGTTCTATGAGCCGGTGGAGGGGTGACGATGGAAATGGAGACTTATGAGACGATATGGAGGGCTGCTTTTGTCCCTGGCGCTGGCGCTGTCTGCCGCGGCAGCGGCGGTTTGGTTTTCCAGCCAGGGGAGCGCCGCCTCCAACGGGCTGAGTAAAGGGATTCTTTACCAGCTCATGGACTCCTTTGGGATAGAGATTACCTATGAGTCCGTGAAGCTGGGGAACTTCCTCCTCCGCAAGGCAGCCCATCTGACGGTGTATTTCTGCCTGGGGCTGGGCCTGTGCGGGGCCTTCCACTGGCAGAAACGGGTGCCTGCCTGGCTCCCGGCGCTGGTGCTGGGCGCAGTCTTTGCTGCCACCGATGAGTTCCACCAGCTCTTCACCGGCCGCACGGCCATGGTGAAGGACGTGGTGCTGGATTCCTGCGGCGTGGCCCTGGGATGTCTGGTGGCTTCTCTTGCCGTCCGGCTGGCAGGGAGGAAGCATCCCCCAAAAGACTAATTTTTTTGCAGTTGTTTTGTCGAATTGTAAGGGTTTGGATAGAAGGTTGGGTGAGAACATGAACGGGGTACAAGAAAAGAATACATACCGGACCGGGGACGCGGCCCGTCTCGGCGACGGCGGCCACCGGAAGCTGAAGCTCATTTGCTACGACCTGCTGGTGATGGCCTTTGTCTCCGTGATGATTCTGCGGGTGTTCCCCCGCGGCAACGCCAGCAACCTTTCCTGGGGCCTGACCGGCGTCCAGTTCCTGCTGGTTGCTTTCTGCCTGATCCTCTCCCGGAACCTGTGGAAAGTCTATTCCCAGGTGTGGCGTTACAGCCGGACCATCAGCTACCTGCGGCTGCTGCTGGCGGATATGACCGGGGGCCTGGTGTACATTTTCCTGGGGGCGTTCCTCCCCTGGGAGCGGCCCACCTCTTTCCGGATGGCGGTGGTGGTGGCCATCTCCTGCCTGGGCAGCATTGTGCTGCGGTACCTGTACACTTTCCTCTTTGAACTCTGCACCTATCATGGGCGGTTCCGGGCGTTTTTCAGCAAGCGGAACTTTTTCACCCGGCTGGCCAACACCCTTTCCTACCGGCTGACGGGCATCTCCCTCACCAACGAGGCCCGCGCCGACGCCATGCCGGAGCAGAACAAAATCCGCATCGCCATTGTGGGCGCCGGGCGCATGGGCGCTATGCTGGCGGAGGAGTTGCTCACAAACCCCAATGCGGTGTACAAGCCCGTGTGTTTCATCGACGTGGATAAGGAAAAAATCGGCCGCCAAATCTGCGGCATCAACGTCCTCCCCGCCGGGGAGGGCAATAAAGAGCGGTTGGACCGCCTGGCAGTCCAGGAAGTGGTCTTTGCCGTGAAGAAACCCCCGGACCAGCGTGCCATTCTCTACGACCGGTACAAGTCCATGGGCTTTAAGGTGAAAGTGTACACCTTCCCGGTGGAGAACACCGAGGCCAGCGGCCGGCGGCAAATCCGAGAGTTCGATGTGGAAGAGCTGCTGTTCCGCCGGGAGACGGATTTCCTGGGGGAGGAAGCCCGCGGCTACTACCAGGACAAAGTGGTGCTGGTGACGGGCGGCGGCGGGTCCATCGGCTCGGAGTTGAGCCGGCAGATTGCCCGGACGGGCCCCAAGCAGCTGGTGCTTTTGGATATTTACGAGAACAACGTCTACGACATCCAGCAGGAGATGCGCCTGGCCTACGGCGACAAGCTGAACCTGGCGGTGGAAATCGCCAGCGTCCGGGATGCGGAGCAGTTGGACAAGGTGTTCCGCACCTACCGGCCCCAGGTGGTGCTCCACGCCGCCGCCCACAAGCACGTGCCCCTCATGGAGCACAACTGCTCCGAGGCGGTGAAGAACAACGTGTTCGGCACCTGGAACGTGGTGAACGCCGCCGAGAAGTATGGCGTGGAGAAGTTCATTATGATTTCCACGGACAAGGCGGTGAACCCCACCAACGTCATGGGGGCCACCAAGCGTCTGTGCGAGATGCTGGTCCTCAGCCGGGCGGCGGAGCAGAAAGGCACGTCTTTCAGTTGCACCCGGTTCGGCAACGTGCTGGGCAGCAACGGCAGCGTGATTCCCCTGTTCAAGCGGCAAATCGCCAACGGTGGCCCTGTCACTGTGACGGACAAGCGGATAATCCGGTACTTCATGACCATCCCGGAAGCCAGCCAGCTGGTGCTCACCTCCGGGGCCATGGCCAAGAGCGGGGAGCTCTTTGTCCTGGACATGGGGAGGCCGGTGAAAATCCTGGATTTGGCGGAGAACATGATCCGCCTCAGCGGCCTGGAGCCCTACCAGGACATCGACATTGTGGAGACGGGCCTGCGTCCCGGCGAGAAGCTCTACGAGGAGCTGCTCATCAAGACGGAGACCCTGTCGAAAACCGACAACAACATGATTTTCGTGGAGATGGATGAGCCCCTGAGCCGGGAGGAAATTGAGGCAAAGCTGGAGCTGCTGGAACGGGCCCTGGAGACGGAGGACGACAGCGTCATCCGGGACGCCCTGAAGAGCACGGTACCCACCTACCGGTCGCCGGAGGAGGTCAACGCCACCGCGGCAGCCAAGACCAAGTTTATCGAGGACCCTGCCACAGGCCGGGCCGTTCCCGCAGCGGGTTAATCCGATTTGTTTGGAGGTGTAGATATGTTTGTAAGCGATGAGCGTATAGAGAAGTTTCCCAGCAAAGTCTGGTTATCCTCTCCAACCATGCACGGGGAAGAATTGCGGTATGTCCAAGAGGCGATTGAAACCAACTGGGTGTCTACAGTGGGCGCCAACATCAATGAGGTGGAGCGCATTACGGCTGAAAAGGTTGGGAGAAGGCACAGTGTGGGCCTTGCAACGGGGACGTCTGCTTTGCACCTGGCTGTAAAGCTGTGCGGGGAGAAACTCTATGGCCAGCCCAAAGTGGGGCATGGGGTCTTGGAAGGCAAACGGATGTTCTGTTCCGACATGACCTTTGACGCTACAGTAAACCCTGTGGCCTATGAAGGCGGTGAGGCTGTCTTCATCGATACAGAATACGATACCTGGAACATGGATCCGGTTGCCTTGGAAAAGGCATTTGAATTATACCCGGATGTCCGTCTGGTAGTCATTGCCCACTTGTATGGTGTACCGGGGAAGATGGATGAGATTCGAAGCATATGCCGAAAGCACCATGCCTTGATTGTAGAGGATGCAGCCGAATCCTTTGGCGCCACCTATAAAGGTGTTCAGACTGGTATGTTCGGGAGTGTGTCTGTCATCTCTTTTAATGGGAATAAGATTATCACTGGATCCTCTGGCGGCTTGCTTTTGACGGATGATGAAGAGGATGCCAACAAAACCCGCAAGTGGTCCACCCAAAGCCGGGAGAACGCTCCCTGGTATCAGCATGAGGAGGTGGGCTATAACTACCGGATGAGCAATATTATTGCCGGTGTGGTGCGGGGGCAGCTTCCCCATTTGGAAGAGCATATCGCTCAGAAGAAGGCCATCTACATGCGATATAAAGAGGGATTCAAGGATCTTCCTGTCACGATGAACCCCTATGATCCTGCGGTCTGTGAACCTAACTTCTGGCTGTCCTGTATTCTCTTAAAACCGGAGGCTATGTGCCGGCAAGTGCGAGGAGACCATGAGGTCTGCTATGTTCCCGAACATGGGAAATCCTGTCCTTCAGAAATTCTGGAAACTCTGGCCAAGTATAACGCGGAGGGACGCCCCATCTGGAAGCCCATGCATTTGCAGCCCATGTACCGGATGCACGGATTTGTTACCAGAGATGGAAACGGCAGAGGAAAAACCAACGCTTATATTCCTGGCTCTGGTGTAGATGTAGGTGCGGATATTTTCGCTAGGGGACTCTGCCTGCCTAGTGATAACAAGATGACGGTGGAAGAACAGGTGCGGATTATAGAAATTGTTAGGAAATGCTTTGAATAAGGAGCCGCTATGGTAAGAAAACAGGGTTTCTATGAAAGGTATGTGAAGCGCATTTTAGACATTGTCTGTGCTCTGGCTGCGTTGATAGTATTTAGTTGGCTATACATTATCATTGCTGTTCTGGTTCGGGTAAAGCTTGGAAGCCCTGTGCTATTTAAGCAGCCCCGGCCTGGCAAGAACGAAAAGATTTTCAGGCTCTACAAGTTTCGCACTATGACGGATGAGCGGGACGAAAATGGTAATCTGCTTCCAGATGAAGTGCGCTTGACCAAGTTCGGTAAGGCGCTGCGGGCGACTTCTTTGGATGAGCTGCCTGAAGCAATCAATATTCTCAAAGGGGATATGAGCATTGTGGGGCCTAGGCCTCAGCTAGTGAGGGACATGGTTTTTATGTCACCCCGTCAGCGGGAACGGCATTGTGTTCGCCCTGGTTTAACCGGGTATGCACAGGTCAATGGGCGAAATAACATTACGTGGGAACAGAAGTTCAAGTATGATCTTCAGTATATTGATAGGGGCATTACCTTGGTCGGCGACTTTAAAATTATTCTACAGACAGTGCTCAAGGTTCTAAAAAGAAGTGACACCGTACGCGAAGGAACTTCTAGTGATGTGGACTATGGAGACTGGTTACTGATGGAAAGAAAAATCACTGAGAAAGAATACGAGGCAAAACAGGAAAAAGCAAATGAGATGTTGAAGGTGCAAGTAAATGGGTGAAACTAAGTTTTCTGTTGCAATATCAGTGTACAAGAAAGACAACCCAAGTTTTTTTGATCAAGCTCTTTTTAGTATCATTGAACTACAAACAGTCAAGCCAGACGAGATTGTTTTGGTTGTCGATGGTCCTGTGGGAGATGCATTGAATTTGGTAATTGACAAGTATGTAAATAAGTATGATCCTTTCAAGGTTATTCGACTAAAAGAAAATGCTGGACTTGGAAATGCGCTTAAACTTGCTGTTGAAAACACGTCCTATGGTATCGTTGCAAGAATGGATAGCGATGATATTTCTTTGCCAACACGTTTTGAAGAACAATTAACATTTTTTGAAAATGGTAGTAGAGTTGATATCGTTGGTGGTGACATTGCCGAGTTTGTAGATCATGAAGAAAACATTGTGGCATATCGAAAAGTTCCAAAGAATGATTCAGAAATTAAGAAATATATGAAATTCAGGTGTCCATTTAACCATGTGTCCGTGATGTTTAGAAAGAGCGCTGTCATGGCTGCTGGAGGTTATCAGGATCTTTTCTGGAATGAAGATTACTATTTATGGATTCGTATGGCAGAAAACAACGCCATTATGGCAAATACAGGTACAGTTCTTGTAAATGTACGTACAGGAAATGATATGTACCAGCGACGTGGCGGCAGGAAGTATTTCGAAAGCGAAAAATATCTCCAAAGATACATGCTTAGAAGAAAAATGATTGATAGACACACATATTTGTTTAATGTATTAAAAAGGTGGATAGTCCAGATTGCTTTACCTAACAGTTTGCGTGGTTGGGTATTTAGAACATTTGCAAGACAGAGGAATTGTCAATGAAGATTTCAGTGATCGTACCATGCTACAATGCCGCATCATACATCGAAAAAGCGATTAGATCGTTTGCAAATCAGACTTTTCATGATTTTGAAGTGATTTTTGTGGACGATGTTTCTACTGACAATACTGTGGAAGTGGTGCATGCTTTGATTGAAAAATATAGAATCAGAGGATGGCTGCTAAAAAATGAGAAAAATACAGGTCCTTCTCTGGCACGACGATTGGGTATTTCAAATTCAAGGGCAGAGTATTGTGCGTTTTGTGATAGTGATGATTGGTATGATAAGACATACTTATCAGAAATGTATAATGCTACATTGAGCGGAGAGATAGATATAGTATTTTGCAATTATCGATTGGTCTACTCGGATGGGAAAACCATAGATAAGGATATGCTTGGCGATGTATCAGTATATAGTGATAAAAAGAGTGTAATGACAGTCGGAGTCGATGGTTTTTGTGGAGGACTTTTTCGAAGAGAATTATTCGATAATATGACTTTTCCTGAAATTAGAAATGGTGAAGATATGGCTTTAATTCCTGTGCTTATTGGGAAAGCAAAAAAATATGGTTTTATCAAAAAGCCGATTTACAATTATTATCAACGTGTAGGTTCTCTCTCTATTACATCTTCGGATAAAGTTATTCAGAGTTTGCAAGATTCTTTCGAATATACTAGAAAGAGTTTAGATCGGGAAAAGTATGCCAAAGAGATTGAGTATATAGGAGTTCGTAATGTATTGTATGGAGCAATACTTGCATTATTTAAGAGCAGGTATAGTAGAACTGCTTTTTTTGATATTTTGAGAGGTTTTGAAATATATTATCCTAATTGGTATATGAATTTATATCTAAAAAGATTACCAATATATAAAAGAATATTTTTATTTTGTGTCAAACGCAAGTGGATCCTTTTTTTGGCACTGATTGCTCGAATTCATACAAAGATTGTATCATAAGAAAGTACTGATGGATCGTTAACCTTAGACATGAATAGGATGGAAGTAAATTTGAAGAAAAAAAAGAATATTCTTCTTTATTTGGCATGTTATGGTGGTTTATTTATCTTCTTTTTGCCAGTAGTTGACTACTATTGCAGTTGGTACATTAACATATTTCCGGTTGCTTTTGTCCTTGTTTTGTTGTTTTCAACTTCAAAGGGGCAAGATAGCCTTGTACATATTGTGCCGCTGATTCTCGCAGTTGCTCTTTTTGACTGGTATTTTATTCATCGTAATTATACTTTTTTTTCTTCAGTGCTTGATAAGGTCATTGCGCTAATGCCAATTCTTATTGCTGCGCTTCTCAATATTAGTTTTATAGATAAGAGTTTTTACCGCAACTATTTACAATGGGGAATTATTCTTGCTGCGGTTACAAGTATCACGACCTATTTAGGACTGAAAATTTATCCCATGGCAAGCAGGGAGTTAGCCACTTCCACAGAGATTGGGGATCTCTACAGTAGAATGAACATAGGTGGATTTGATTATATATATTCGCTTGTTATGATGATACCATTTGTTCTCTGGATGGCGAAACATTCACATGGAATTATGCGAATAGTTAACGTTTTTTCTATGTGTTGCTATATCCTAGTGATTTTTCAAAGTCAATATACTTTTGCATTAATTGGAGTCATTCTTGCTTTCATTTTGTTGCTTTTCATGAAATGGCCGCGTATTATGGCGCTTATCTGCATTTGTTTTTTATTGGTATGGCTCGTTTTTGGCGGTTCGTTGCCATCAGTTATTTTTCGTAGACTAAGTGAAATAATCCCACTTGACTATGTGTCAGATCGTTTATTGCAGGTATCACAGATACTTGCTGGGAAATCAGTACATACTAATACTACAACAGAAAGAATAGATTTGATGATACAGGGAATTCAGACATTTTTGAGCAATCCTGTTTTTGGTATGCGCTCACTCCTCTTTTCTAATGGGGGAAGGCTCTCGGGGCACTCATATATCATTGATATCCTAGCAAGTTCTGGAATCGTTGGTTTTTCAATTTTTGTATGGATTTTTCACTGTTTTTACCGTTTTACACTGGGACAAAAAAGAAATGTAAGTATTCCACCTATTGTAAAAGTGGTTTGGATTATTTTTGCTTTAATTGCATTAGTAAATCCAGTAATACTTTATTTAAATATGACAGTTCTATTTGCTTTCTCTATTTGTATAATTAAGCTTTCTCCCAGCATGGAGGTACAACAGTGATAAAAATTGTAACGATTAATCTGTCCAAATATGGAAGTACTGGTAATATTGCTAATAGTATTGCTGAAAGAGCTAGAGAGTATGATATAGAAACATGGCATTTTTTCCCCGATGAACATGAGGGAAAGCTTGACGATCATGATGTATTGATTGGAAATTATTATATGCGGCGAATCAGCCGCCGTTTGTGTATGCTTTCTGGTATGAATGATTGTGGTTCGCATATTGCAACTACACGAATGCTTTGGCGTATCAAAAAGTTGCAACCGGATTTGATTCATATGCATAATATTCATTCCAGCTACCTGAATTTGTCTATGTTATTTCGCTTTATTGCGAAGAAAAAAATTCCTGTGATTTGGACACTACATGATTGTTGGTCTATTACAGGACATTGTCCACATTTTTCAATTATTGGTTGTGAACGTTGGAAAACTGGATGCGGGAATTGTCCAATTTATCGAAGCGATTCTATGTGGACATACCGCGATAAAAGTGCATCACTTTGGAAGCTTAAACAGAAGCTTTTTGGATTGCCGATAAACATGACTATTATTACGCCATCATATTGGCTCAGCAATCTGGTAAAACTGTCATACTTGAAAGATCTTAAAATACAAGTAATTCATAATGGTATTGACCTTTCTGTGTTCAAACCATGTGAAAATAATACTAGAATAAAGTATGGCATTAAAGAAAAATACATTGTTCTTGGAGTATCAAATGGCTGGAATGATGAAAAAGGCCTAGATGTTATGATTGAATTATCAAAACGGCTTGGATTAGATTATAAGGTGATTTTAGCTGGTACAGAAGTGCTAAATGATGAAATGATTCCAGCTAGCATATTGTCAATTCATCGGACTAGAAATAAAGCAGAACTGGCCCAGTTATATTCGGCTGCGGACGTATTTGTCAACCCTAGCCGAGGAGACACTTATCCTACTGTTAACATGGAGGCAATTGCATGCGGTACACCTGTTGTAACTTTTGAAACTGGAGGAAGTCCAGAAATTCCTGATGCACATAGCGGTGTAGTAGTTCCTTTTAATGATATTGATGCAATGGAAAGTGAGATACGACGTGTATGCACTGAAAAACCATTTTCCGAGCATATGTGTTTAGAAAGAGCAAAAAATTTTGATGAAGCTTATTTAAGTGAGCAGTACTGTAAATTATATATAGACATAATAAAACATAATCTTGATAGAAACTTGTGATGAGATTTGTTTTCTTTTGGATTACTTGAATTTCCATTTGAATGATTTTTTAATAACAAATGATTTAAAGTGTAGATATCACTTTTTGTTGATGATCTTGATTGTAATCTTTAGGATAAATATGTGAAATGTAGTGAATTCCTGAATTTATTATTGTTAGATATCAATGACAATGTTTTAAGTGTGCTGTAATATTGGAATGCTTCTACATACTAATAAAAATATTGAAAAATATTATAGTAGTGCCGATTTGTACCCAAGATATTGCCTATCTCTAAAAACAAACATTGATAAAAAATATAAATCATATGGGAAGGATGTGGATGAAAGAAATGACGATTACCTTTGTCTCGAATTTTCTTAACCACCATCAAATACCGCTCTGTGATGCATTTGTAGCTATCCCTGATGTGGAATTCAAATTTATCGCAACTGAAAAAGTTCCTGACGACCGGATAAGATTGGGATATAAATATGAGTTTGATCATCTGTCATATTATAGGGAAGCAATTGAGGAAAAAGATATTCAGACGGCTGAGAAACTTTGCTATGATAGTGATACGGTGATTATTGGTTCTGCCCCGATCTCATTTGTTCGACAACGTTTAAAGGAAAAAAAACTGACATTCACTTATAATGAACGATGGTTTAAAAAAGGATTTTGGAATCATCCGGGGGATGTGTGGAGAGCCATCCGTGACTTTACACTTACAGGAAACGAAAATTTTTATCAACTTTGTGCTAGTGCATATACAGCAGCCGACAGTAATCGAATTCTTGCCTTTCCCGGAAGAAAATTTAGATGGGGATATTTTCCTGAGGTGAGAAAATATTCGGATATAAATAACCTGATGAAATGGAAGCGTTCTGCTTCAATTCTATGGGTTGCAAGACTTATAGAATTGAAGCATCCTGAGGTGCCCATTTATATTGCAAAGCGGCTGAAGGACGAAGGGTATCAGTTTGAATTAAATATGATAGGAAGCGGCGAGTTAGAAGATTATCTAAAAAGGTTAATTAGTAAGAATAATCTTAAGGATAATGTTCGTATGCTTGGTTCCATGTCGCCGGAAGATGTTCGAGAGCACATGCAGCTATCTCAGATTTTCCTGTTTACATCTGATCGCAATGAGGGCTGGGGCGCAGTATTGAATGAAGCAATGAATAGCGGCTGCGCTGTTGTTGCAAGTCATGCCATCGGTTCGGTTCCATATCTTGTGAGACATGGCGAAAATGGATATATATATTCATCGGGTAACAATGATGAATTGTTTTACTATGTAAAAAAACTTCTCAGCTCTGATATAATGTGTGAGAAAATGGGAAAGAATGCATATTTGACTATATCAGATATGTGGAATGCGAATGTTGCAGCAGGCAGACTGTATGCTTTTGCCAAGGCGAAACTGAATGGTGGATTGTTTCCAATTCCAAAAAATGGACCTTTTTCTTATGATTTTGGCAAACTAAAGAATACATGAAATGGGGAAGAAATATATTATGAGAATAGGGTGGTTTGTATTAAAATTAAAGTGCAAATTCGTAGATCTAGCTTTTTCTCCTCCAAAATCCCTTGCAATATTCAAAAAAATAACTAAGCACTATTTTTTGAAGAATGGCATTACCATTGGAGAAAACTGTTGTATATATTCGGACATCACAACACCAGAAGGATACCTAATATTCATTGGAAACAATGTTACGATTTCAAATGATGTGCAGTTTGTCACACATGATAATTCTATTGATCGTATATTAAACGACAAATCTGATATTTTTGGAGAAATCCATATTGGAAATAATTGTTTTATCGGTGCACGGTCATTAATTCTTCCAGGGGTTACACTAGCGGATCGTGTGATTGTCGGAAGTGGTAGTATTGTAACAAAATCTTTTATGGAGAGTAGTATTATCATTGCCGGGAATCCTGCACGTAAAATTGGTGATTGGGAAGGATATATTAAAAAATATGGTCATATGGGTTTTGATTCTTCAGGAAATATACGTCAGAAAATTGCTGATCACCCTGAGAGGGTTTTGAGAAATAGATAAAAGAACAATAGGGGGGAGACTATTTTGTTTCGTTAAGCGCCCGTTTGGAATTCCCGTACGTTGGAAAGGATAAGAATCGTGGATATTTCAAGTAGAAAAAATATTAAAATTGGAGCAATACTTACTTACATAACTCAGTTTTTGAGTATCGTCATCTCCTTTGTATACGTTCCGATTATGCTCAATAAATTAGGTCCGTCCGAATATGGGTTGTATTCGATTGTCCAATCATTGATCTCCTATTTACAAATGTCTGAGATGGGAATCGGAACGACAGCAACAAGGTATAATTCCAAATATATCGAAGAAAACAATACCAATGGACAGAGACTGATTAATGGAATGTTTTTTAAAATGTATCTTGGTATTGCAGTAGTGTGTTGCATCGTAGCAGCGGTATTGTTTGTATTTCTTGATGTGATTTACGCAGACTATTCGCTTGATAATCTACGGCTTATAAAAATACTGTTTGCTATTGCAGTCGTTAATCTCGTCATAACCTTTGTATTCAGCATCTTTGATTCAATTATTATTGCACATGAGGATTATATTTTTCTCAAAATAATTACTCTTATTCGAACTATTTTAGGACCGGCGGGTATGCTTGCTATACTTTTCCTTGGATTTCGTTCAATTGGCATGCTTGTGGTTACTACGGCGATCAGCTTAGTTTTCGGTTTGGTGCAAATGATCTTTTGTCTGAATAAATACAGGATATCTTTTGACCTGAAAGGGTATGACCATGATCTTTTCAAAAAGATACTTTCGTTTACGATTTTCGTATTTATTAATTCCCTTGCTACACAACTCATGATGAATTCAGATAAAGTTATAATAAGCATAGTTATGACAGAAACAGCTGTTGCTGTCTATGCCGTGGTCATGCAATTTCATACATATTCATATAACTTTGCTAATGTTCTCTCCGGTTTTTATCTTCCGAGATATACTAAAATTGTATCTAAAGCAAATGAGATCACCGAGGAACTTTCAAATGATCTTGTTAGGACAGGCCGCATACAGGTTCTTATTGCGGGGCTTATTTTTGGCGGATTCTTGGCGATTGGTGAGCCGTTTATTCTTCGGTGGGTTGGAGTGGAATACCGTGAAGCATATTGGCTGACGGTTATTGTCCTTTTGACCGAAGTTATTGGTGCTTCGCAATCTATGTTCAATTCGCTGATGCAGGCAATGAATCTTCACAAAATACGTGCTCTATTAAGCATGATTGTATCCGTAGTTAAAGTGCTATTAACTGTTCTAATGACAATGCGGTTTGGCCTTTTAGGGTGTGCGCTTGCATTTTTTTTAGGCTGGCTTGTTAAGCAGATTGTGTTCAATCTTTATTATAGTAAGTGTGTTGGCATTAAAATCAGAAAGTTCTGGATAGATATGATGAAGATATACATACCTCTATTAATAACTGTAACTATATTGTATGTTGCAACACAATTTACGCTTGGCATTTTTCCTGCTACAACATATCCTATTCTTTTGTTATATTGTTTGGTTTATACGATGTTATATTGCGGGATTACGTATTTAATTGCATTGAGCTCTTATGAGAAAACTTTGGTTACAGATATATTCCGTAAATTTAGGAGGCATTCATGAGTGGGAACGATTAGTTTAAAATAGATTCAATATATATATACCATAACTCAATAATTCCTCTCCTTTTGTGTTAAGCACGGATTGACATATTATATGGTTGGTGGAACGCTACTCGGTGCTGTAAGAGAAAAGGGATTTATTCCATGGGATGATAATGTTGATGTTGCGATGCCAAGGGTAGATTATGAACGTTTTGTTGCCGAATATGATGGTGTATCTAATTGAAAAAAAGTATTTCACATAAAAAGAATATTATTTTCCTTACATAAAGTTGGTAAATCGTAAAAATCCGGTGATTCACCTTATAGATGAACACCTTAACATCGACAGTTCTACGTTGGTTGTGATTAATATTTGTCTAATTGATTGAGTAGGAAATCTTGAATCAAATGCATTAAAACATGTGAAAAGGATTAGCCGTTAAAAAAATTGTTATATCTTAATCAGACAATGTATAAAAACGTATAGAAGTTATAACGTGTTAAAACGCGTTATATTAACCGAAATATGGACGATCCCTATACGGTATATTGTATGTAGGATCGACAAAGCAATAAAAAAGTTCTCGATAGCAAATAGTGCCAATTGGACTTGTTGGCGAGAGGGAACAGTGACCAGAAATTTTTTATCCACGAGAGTTTTTCGATAAACCAATATTCATATCCTTTGGAGGAAATGAATTCTGCGCTCCGAAAAAACCTCAAGAATATCTTATGAGTGTATATGGTGACTATTTGATGCAAAGGAGAGAGAACGAAGAAATGCGACATTCGGGAAAATCTGATGAGTTTGCAATGAGACTGGAAAATCAAATAAAATCAGATCCGAGAAGGGGGGGAGTAATAATCCTTAACAGTTCAACTGCTAGAAAAAACCGAATAGATTTTAATTACGATATGACGGAGGAGCTGTTGCAATTTTTTGCTCCAGATCAGCACTTTTTTTTCGAATATGCGGATACCATTGATTTGGGGAGTGTTCCTGAGAGTATTTTGAATGTTCCTTTTGTGATGAATTTGATTCCACTTGTTTGGCTGTCTGATTCGGTGATGTATATTAAGACACTCGATAAGAATTTTTATGATTGTCTTGATGAGATAAAATTGGGATTTAAAAGGGTTTATCCTTCCGTCAAATTTGGCGGTCGGCTTGTGGTTGAAAAATTGGAGGTCAATGAATATCCCAAAACCGGAAAAACAACTATTTTTTTCACTGGCGGCGTAGATGCTACAGCTTCGCTAATCAATAATATAAAAATAAATCCGTCGCCCTTTTATTT